>JAFAEZ010000023.1 GCA_023423775.1 Pseudomonadota bacterium | reverse complement strand
GTCTCAGCGCGGGCGGAGGCGAGGGCGGTGCCGTGCTCGACCATGCGGGCTTCCAGGGCGGCGAGCCAGTCGGGGTCCGGCCGCGGTTCGGCCAGCAGCTTGTTGCGGGCGCGCATGGCGGCTTCGTAGCGTGCGGCATGGACCGCGTGGCCGGGGGCGAGGGCCAGCACCAGCCGGTCGAGGAAGCGGCGGCGGCCGCTGGCGCTTTCGGTGAAGAGACGGTCCATCGCCGGCGTCAGCCACAGCACCGACAGCCATTCGGCGAGGGTCGTGGCCGAAGCGGCGGCGCCGTTGATCCGGACCTGCCTGCGCTCGGGCGCGGCCGCGCTGGCGCCGGTGCCGAACTCGACGTCGTCGAGCCGCGCCGCAACCGCAAACCCGCCGGGGCCGTCGCTCCTCGCCATCTGCGACAGGCTCGCCCCGCGCAGCCCGCGCCCGGGCGAGAGCAGCGACACAGCCTCCAGCACATTGGTCTTGCCCGCCCCATTCTCGCCGGTCAGCACGACAATACCGGGGCCGGGGGCCATCACGGCATCGGCATAGGACCGGAAGTTGAACAGGCTGAGGCGGGTGAGCACGGACATCCCGCGTCGAACTAGCAGCTCGACGCGAAATTTATACCCGCATCGGCATCAGAACGTAGAGCGCGGGCGCTTTGTCGTTTTCGCGCAGCAGGGTCGGGGCGGCAGCGTCGGCGAGATGGACCTCGACCGTGTCGCCCTCGATCTGGCCGAGAATGTCCATCAGGTAGCGCGCGTTGAAGCCGATTTCGAAGCTGTCCGCCGCATAATCGCCCGGCACTTCCTCGGCCGCCGTGCCGTTCTCGGGGCTGGTGACCGAGAGCGTGATCCGGTCGCGATCGAGCGCCATCTTGACCGCGCGCGTCTTCTCGCTGGCAATGGTGGCGACGCGGTCGACGCCTTCCATGAAGCTCTTCGGGTCGATCTTCAGCAGCTTGTCGTTGGCGGTCGGAATGACGCGGCTGTAATCCGGGAAGGTGCCGTCGATCAGCTTGGAGGTCAGGATGGCGTTGCCGAGGCCGAAGCGGATCTTGGATTCGCTGAGCGAGATCTGGACGGTGCCGTCGACTTCGTCGAGCAGCTTCCTGAGCTCGGCGACGCATTTGCGCGGGATGATCACGTCGGGCATGCCCTGCGCGCCCTCGGGCCGCGGCACGGTGACGCGGGCGAGGCGGTGGCCGTCGGTGGCGGCGGCCTTCAGCACCGGCTGGGCCTCGTCGGACACGTGCAGGAAGATGCCGTTCAGATAGTAACGGGTTTCCTCGGTCGAGATCGCGAAGCGGGTCTTGTCGATAATCTGGCGCAGCGTCGCCGCCGGCAGCTCGAACCGGGTCGGCAGTTCGCCCTCGGCGATGACCGGGAAATCGTCCCGCGGCAGCGTGGCGAGGTTGAAGCGCGCGCGGCCGGCATTGATCTGCATCTTGCCTTCGGCGGCCGAAATCTCGACCTGGCTGCCCTCGGGCAGCTTGCGCGCGATGTCGAACAGGGTGTGGGCCGAAACGGTGGTGGCGCCGGCCTGCTGCACCTGGGCCTCCACGGTCTCATTGACCTGCAGGTCGAGGTCGGTCGCCATCAGGCGGATGCCGCCTTCCTCGCTGGCTTCGATCAGCACGTTGGACAGGATCGGAATCGTGTTCCTGCGCTCCACCACGGACTGGACGTGGCCCAGGCTCTTGAGGAGCGTAGCCCGTTCGATCGTCGCCTTCATTTACTACCCCTGCCGCATGTTCGGTTTGGACCCCGGTTATAACGAGACTTGCGTCGCCTGCCAGTGGGTAGCGGAGGAAAAAAGAAGGGCCGGGGCAAGTGCCCCGACCCTCCCGTTGGTCGCTTGAAGCGATCAGGTCAGAAGCGGAAGCCGAAGCCGGCGACCACCTGGTGCTTCTCGACGTCCTGTTCGTAGTTCGAGTAGCGATATTCGGCCTTGATGAAGCTGTTCGGGCCGATCGCGTGCTCGGCGCCGGCGCCGATGCGGACGCCGTCTAGGTTCTGGCCGTTGCCGTAATCGAGCGAACCGTCGCCGCCATCATCATAGTCGTAGCCGAAGCGGCCGTTGGTATAGCCGGCCTTGGCATAGAGCAGGGTGTTGGGGGTGACGGTGGTGCCGAGACGGCCGCCGACATAGAGGTCGCGCTTGGCGCCGACACACAGGCGGTCGCCGACCACGGTCACGTCGTTCGAGCAAGCGTCGGCGCTGGAATCAGTAGCTTCGGCTTCCACGCCGGCGACCATGCCGCCCATCTGGAAGTCGTAGCCGATGCCGGCGCCGTACGTGACACCGTCTTCCTTGCCTGCACCCTCGACCTGGTTGCGATCCCAGCCGACAATGCCTTCGACGCGCGGGCCGGTGAACGGCGCGGCATTCTGGGCCATCGCCGGAGCGGCAACGGTGCCTGCGAGAAGCGCGGCGAAAATATACTTACGCATGAGGTACTCCAATGGTTAACGGGTCCCTTCAGGGAGCGGGGAGCCCAGCGCATGCGGCTGGCGGAAGTTGCATGAACCCCAGATAAACGCGGTTTTCTGTTGCCTTAACGCCACAGACCGTTGATCACGTCCAAGCGATGCGGGCGGCGATTTTCCTTGTTGTTTCTCTGTGCCTTGCGGCCCCGGCCACGGCGCAGCGACAGTCGCTCGGAATTTTTTCGCAATGGGGCGCGTTTCGCGAAAAGGAGCGCTGTTTCGCGATTGCGGAGCCCGATCGCGCGCCCAAGCCGCAGGGGTGGAAGCCGTTCGCGTCGATCGGCTATTGGCCGGGGCGTGGCGTGAGCGGCCAGCTTCACGTCCGCCTGAGCCGGGCCAAACGGGCGGAATCGGCGGTGATGCTGCGGATCGACGATCGCACATTCCAGTTGGTCGCCGGCGGCGCCAACGCCTGGGCGCCGGATCCCCGCGCCGACGCCGAGATTGTCGCGGCGATGCGCGGCGGGATCAACATGACGATAGAGACGCGATCCGAACGCGGCGCGCTCGTGCGGGATTATTACCGGTTGCGCGGCGCTGCCACGGCGATCGACGCCGCCGCAATCGCCTGCGCCAGGCGCTGACGCCGCGCCACTGGAAAAATGGCGGCATTGCCGCTACATGGGCGCCATATGACAGCTGGCATGCAGATTGCCGGGCATTTTGACCCGGTCCCCGTCCCGCGCGCGCTTCCCGCGGGCGACGAAACGCGCGTCGATCTGGTTGGGCTCTCGCGAGACCAGATCCGCGCCGAACTCGAGCGGGCCGGGCTGGAGCCGAAGCAGGCCAAGCTGCGCGCCAAGCAGATATGGCACCAGATCTACAATCGCGGCGCCACCGAGTTCAGCGCCATGAGCGACATCGCCAAGGCCCATCAGGCCTGGCTCGCGGAGCGCTTCGTGATCGAGCGGCCCGAAGTCGTCGAACATCTGCTGTCCACCGACGGCACCCGCAAATGGCTGCTGCGCACCCGCGACGGCAACGATTACGAGATGGTGTTCATCCCCGACGCGGACCGCGGCACGCTGTGCGTTTCGAGCCAGGTCGGCTGCACCTTGAACTGCCGCTTCTGCCATACCGGCACGATGCGGCTGGTGCGTAACCTCACCGCTGGCGAGATCGTAGGCCAGGTCATGCTCGCCCGCGACACGCTCGGCGAATGGCCCTCGCAGCCCGAAGGCCGCATGCTCTCGAACATCGTGATGATGGGCATGGGCGAGCCGCTCTACAATTTCGACAATGTCCGCGACGGTCTGAAGATCATCATGGATGGCGACGGCATCGGCCTCTCGCGCCGCCGCATCACGCTCTCCACCTCGGGCGTCGTGCCGATGATGGAGAAGGCCGGCGAGGAGATCGGGGTCAACCTGGCCGTCTCGCTGCACGCGGTGACCAAGGAAGTCCGCGACGAGATCGTGCCCCTCAATCGCAAATACGGCATCGAGGAGCTGCTCCAGGCCTGCGCCGATTATCCCGGCGCCAATAATGCCCGCCGCATCACGTTCGAATATGTGATGCTGAAGGACAAGAACGACAGCGACGAGGATGCGCGCGAACTGGTCCGCCTGATCCGCAAATACAAATTGCCGGCCAAGGTGAACCTGATCCCGTTCAATCCCTGGCCCGGCGCACCCTACGAATGCTCCACGCCGGAGCGCGTAGCGCGCTTCTCGGACATCGTGTTCGAGGCCGGCATCAGCGCGCCGATCCGCCGCCCGCGCGGCCGCGACATCATGGCCGCCTGCGGGCAGCTGAAGTCGGCCGCCGAAAAGAAGAGCCGGGCCGAGCTCGATCGACTGGCGGAGGAGAAGCAGGCGGCGCTCGCCTGACATCGCGGCCATTGCGCCCGCAGCTGCTTTTTGGAAAAGAGACAGGATCGGTTTCTTGGCCTGTTTGGAGCAAGCGGTCCCTTGGCGTCGACATTCCATCAGCCCGAGATCGATCCTCCCGGTATGAGCGACCTCATCCGCGGCTTTGACTGGGCGTCGACGCCGCTTGGGCCGATGGAGGACTGGCCGGCGAGCCTGCGCTTCGCGCTGAGCCTGTGCGAGCGCACGCCCTATCCGACGGCCATCTATTGGGGCCCCGATTTCCACTTGATCTATAATGATGCGTGGTCGCCGGTTCCCGGGCTGCGCCATCCAGAAGCCTTGGGCAAGCCGGCGCGCGAAGTCTGGCCGGACATCTGGGATATCGTCGAGCCGCAATTCCAGCAGGTCGTCGATAGCGGCCAGGGCATGTCATTCTACGACCAGATGCTGCCGATGACGCGCAACGGCATCCTCGAGGAGACCTACTGGAACTACAGCTTCACGCCAGTGATGGGCGAGGATGGGGCCGTCGCCGGAATCCTCAATCATGGCCACGAGATCACGCGAACAGTATTCGCGGAGCGGCGCCTGTCTTTCCAGATGAAGCTTGCCGACAGGCTTCGTCACCTGCGCGAGCCGGCCGAAATCAAAGCGGCAGCGATCGAGTTGCTCGGGGAATACCTTGGCGCTGCGCGGGTCGGCTATGCCGAGGTAGATCCTTCCGAGACGACCGTGGCGGCGCGGCGCGAATGGACGCGGGACCCGGAAACGGAGAGCCTCACCGGGCAGAGCGCGCCGCTCGCCGCTTTCGGCGCGGGCGCTGCCGATTTCCTGCGTGCCGGCGAGCCCATTGCGATCGGCGAAGTGCAGAGTTTCGCCCCTTTTTCGGGACGCCACGTGGACGGCTGGACCGCGGTCGGCGGTCGCGCGATGATCGTGGTGCCGTTGGTACGCGGCGGTGGCATCAAGGCATTGCTCTATGTCCTCGATGGCAAACCCCGCGCATGGATGAAATCCGAGATTGCGATGGCTCGCGACGTCGCCGAGCGTACCTGGGATGCTCTTGAACGCGCGCAGGCCGAGCAATGGCTGCGCGAGTCGGAAGATCATTACCGACACGCGGTGGAGCTGAACCCGCAGGTCAGTTGGACGTCGCTTCCCTCCGGCAATGTCAACCGTATTGCCCGGCGCTGGTACGAGTGGACTGGCATGGAAGGCGACGGCGACGCCTGGGCCAATGGCATCCACCCCGATGACAGGGCCCAAACATTGCAAGCGTGGGGGCTCAGCCTCGAGACCGGCGATCCGTTCGATATTGAGCATCGCATCCTGCGCCGCGAAGGCGGGTATCGATGGGCCCGTTCACGCGCCTTTCCACGCTTTGACGCCGCGGGCGAGGTCGTGCTCTGGTATGGCGCGACCGAGGATATCCACGAGCGAAAGCTTGGCGAGGAACGGCAGCGGCTACTGATCAACGAGCTCAACCACAGAGTGAAAAACACGTTGGCGACCGTGCAGGCAATCGCTTTCCAGACCTTGAAGCCTGGCATCCCGCTCGATGAGGCGCGGGCGCGGTTCGAGGCGCGGTTGATGGCACTCTCGCGCGCTCACAATCTGCTCACCGATCAGAATTGGGAAGGCGCATCGCTTGAGCGGGTGGTGCGGGATTCAACCGAGCATTTCGCGCCGGACCGCTTTGCCGTTGACGGCGAGGAAGTGTGGCTGGGGCCGCGCGCCGCGCTGGCGCTAGCGCTGGCGCTGCACGAACTTAGCACCAACGCCGCCAAGTACGGGGCGCTCAGCATCGACGGGGGTCGCGTGGCGATCCGCTGGTTCCTGGATGAGACGGGCTTGCGACTGGAATGGAAAGAAAATGGGGGCCCCGAGGTAGTGGCCCCGGCGGCCCGCGGGTTCGGGTCGCGCCTGATCGAGCGCGGCCTGAGCGCTGACCTGGGCGGCCGCGCTACCATCCATTTCGAGCCTGACGGCCTGCGCTGCACGATCGATGCGGGGTTCGAGGCGATGCGCAGCCGGGACGAGCGGGGTTGACCATGCCGCGCCTGCGGATCCTGGTGGTCGAGGACGAGATGCTGGTCGCGATGAATATCGAGGACATGCTGCTCGAGCTGGGCCACGAGGTAGCGGGCCTTGCCGGTCGCCTCGAGCATGCGCTGGCCCTGGCGCGCGACAGCGCGTTCGATCTCGCCATGCTCGATGTCAATCTGGCCGGCGAGCCGAGTTTCCCGGTTGCCCAAGTGCTGGTGGAGCGCGGCATCCCATTCCTGTTCGCCACCGGCTACGGCATCAAGGGCATTTCAGAGCCCTATCGCGATCGGCCGGTGCTGCAGAAGCCGTTCCGCGCCGCCGACCTCAGCGCAATATTGCGGAGCATGACCGTCTGACATCGAAAGGAACGTGCGCGTGGCTTTGCTTGGGAAATTGCTCAACTCGCTGATCCGCCGCGGCCGGCTCACCCTCGTCCAGCCCGACGGGACGAGCACCGATTACGGCCCCGGCGGCGGACCGGAAATCCGGGTGCGTCTGGCCGACAGCGGCGTCATTCGCGAAATCGCCCGCAACCCCCGGCTCGGCTTCGGCGAGGCCTATATGAACGGGCGGCTGACGATCGAGAATGGCGACATCTACGATCTCATGGACTTCGTCGTCGGCAACAATCGGTGGGAGAAAGGCGGAAGCGGTCGCAAGGCGCTGAAGCGGGGCACCGGCAAGCTGCTCAACCGGTGGAAGCGGTTCAACTGGGAGGCGCGCTCGAAGCGCAACGTCGCGCATCATTACGACCTGTCGGATCGGC
Organism: Pseudomonadota bacterium; assembly: GCA_023423775.1. Taxonomy (GTDB): domain Bacteria; phylum Pseudomonadota; class Alphaproteobacteria; order Sphingomonadales; family Sphingomonadaceae; genus Allosphingosinicella. The sequence continues at coordinate 69,360 of JAFAEZ010000023.1, read as the reverse complement.
TCTACGATCTCTTCCTCGACCGCGATCGCCAATATAGCTGCGCCTATTTCAGCGATCCTGCCAACAGCCTCGACCAGGCGCAGGCCGACAAGAAGGCGCACATTGCCGCCAAGCTATACCTGAAGCCGGGCCAGCGCGTGCTCGATATCGGCTGCGGCTGGGGCGGGATGGCGCTCTATCTCAACCGGGTCGCCGACGTCGACGTGCTCGGCGTCACCTTGTCCGAGGAGCAGCTCAAGGTCGCGCGGCGCCGCGCCGAGGAAGCCGGGGTCGCCGACCGCGTGAAGTTCGAACTGCGCGACTATCGCAGGCTCGAGGGACGTTTCGACCGGATCGTGTCGGTCGGCATGTTCGAGCATGTCGGCCCGATCCATTATGCCGCCTTCTTCCGCAAATCCCGCGAATTGCTCGCCGACGATGGGGTGATGCTGCTTCACACGATCGGCAAGCTGGGCTCGGCGGGCTCGGGTTCGGGCGATCCGTTCACCCACAAATATATCTTTCCCGGTTACTATCTGCCGCCCTTGTCCGAGATGTGCGCGGCGAGCGAGCCGGCCAAGATGATCGTCGCCGACGTCGAGACGCTCCGCCTCCATTACGCCCATACTTTGCGTCACTGGCTGGAGCGGACGCGCGCGGCGCGGGACGAGATCGTCGCCCTCTACGACGAGCGCTTCTTCCGCCTCTGGGAATATTATCTGGCCGGGGGCATCACCATGTTCGAGAATGGCAGCGGCTGCGTCTACCAGGTTCAATATATCCGCGATCGCACGGCGTTGCCGATCACCCGCGACTATATGGCCGAGGCGGAGGCGCGCTACCGCCAGATGTGAAAAGGGCCGGAGCGTCGCCGCCCCGGCCCCCTCTCCGTCAAAGGCTGGTTCAGCCGCGACGGCGGCCCTGGAATGCGGCCTGGCGCTCGTCGGCACTGATCCTGCCATCGCGATTGACGTCGACCCGGTCGAATTGGGTGAGCGCCTGCTCGGTCGCTTCCTGCAGCGAAACGCGGCCGTCCTTGTTAACGTCGAAACGCTCGAAGCCCTTGCCGCCGAAATGCGCGAAGCCGCCGCGATGGCCGCGGAGGCCGCGCGCCTCGCGGCGCTCGCCGCGCTTCTCGGCGCGGTCGCCGCGCGGGGCGTCAAACTCGGCGCGGCTGATCGAGCCGTCCTTGTTGGCGTCGAGCCTCGCGAACATATCGGCGCGCCCATCCGCCCGCTTGTCCTGGCGTGCGGTGCGTGCAGCGTCGCGCAACGCCTTGGCTTCCGCTTCGGTCACGAATCCGTCGCGATTGGCGTCGACCCGTGCAAAGGCCTCGCGCACCTTGGCTTCTACCGCGGTGCGGGTCATTTCCGGGCGCGCGCCGCCATCGGTGCGAGTGGGCTGGGCGAGGCTGGGTCCGGCCAGCAATGCGGCGCCGACCGTTGCCAGCAAAAGGGTCTTCTTCATCTTTCGGTCTCCTGGGAGGGCGGTCGATCCGCCTTGCAGGACGACCTAAGGTGAGCCGGCTGTATCGGGGTTGAATGCCGCTGAAAGCTTATGGCAATCAGGGGCGGGGGTGGGGGGATGGAAGCTGCGTCATTGCCATGGTGGGAGAAGCGCGGGACGCTGGCGGCGCTGATCCTGCTGTCTGCAGTGCCGTTGCTCTGGCCGGACATCGCGCCGCTCATCGATCTGCCCGGCCACATGGCGCGCTATCGGATCGAGCTCGATCTAGCCCATTCGCCGGCGCTGCAGCGTTTCTATGAATTCCGGTGGGGGTTGATCGGCAATCTCGGCATCGATCTGCTGGTCGTCCCGCTCGCGCCGCTGCTGGGCCTCGAACTCGCGGTAAAGCTGATCGTGCTTTCGGTTCCGCCACTGACGGTCGCCGGCTTCCTGTGGGTGGCGCGCGAAGTGCACGGACGGGTCCCGCCGACCGCCTTGTTCGCGGTGCCGGTCGCCTACAATTACCCCTTCATCTTCGGCTTCGCGAATTTCGCGCTGGCAATGGCGCTCGCTTTCCTCGCCTTCGGCCTCTGGCTGCGGCTGGGGCGATTGGGCCGGCTGCGGCTGCGTGCCGCCTTGTTCGTGCCGATCGCCTTGCTGCTTTGGCTCGCCCACGCCTTCGGCTGGGGGACGCTCGGCGTTCTCGCTTTCTCGGCCGAGCTGGTACGCGCCTTCGACCGCGAGCGGTCGCGACCGCGGGCCGCGCTCCACGCCGTGCTCCAGTGCCTCCCGCTCGCGGTGCCGATGGCGCTGATGCTGGCCTGGCGGAGCGGCGCCGTCGCCGGCGAGACCGCCGATTGGTTCAACCTGAGGGCCAAAGCGGGCTGGCTGGCGATGGCGCTGCGCGACCGCTGGGCGGCGCTCGACATCGCCGCGGTGATCGTGCTCGTGCTGCTGCTGTTCGAGGGGTGGCGGCATCCGCGGCTCGAATTTTCCCGCATGCTCGGCATGTCCGCCTTGTTCCTGGCGCTGGTGTTCCTGTGCCTGCCCCGCATCGTGTTCGGATCGGCTTATGCCGACATGCGCCTCGCGCCCTATCTGCTCGCCGTCGGCGTGCTCGCCATCCGGCCGCGCGACGGAATGCCGCAAGGCGTCGCGCGCAAACTCGCTGCGGCCGGCGCCGCATTCTTCCTCATTCGGACGATCGCGTCGACGGCAAGCTTCGCGCTCTATGACCGGGATTTCGACCGCGAACTGGCGGCGCTCGACCATCTCCCGCACGGCGCGCGCGTGGTGGCGTTCACCGGCGTTTCGTGCGGCCGGCAATGGGCGACATCGCGGTTCGAACATCTGCCTGGCCTGGCGGTCGTGCGGCGCGAGGCATTCTCCAACGACCAGTGGGTGCTGCCCGGCGCGCAATTGCTCACCGTGGATTACCCTGCCGGCGGCAGGTTCGTGGCCGACCCCTCGCAGATGGTCACCGCCCGCCCGTGCCCGGGCACGGCCCTGCTTTCGCTGGACGAGGCTCTCCGCCAGGTTCCCCGCAGCGCCTTTGATTATATCTGGCTGATCGCTCCGCCGCGCCACGATCCGGCAGCGCTGCATGGTCTGGTGCCGGTGTGGCGGAGCGGGACCAGCGTGCTCTACCGGATCGGCGATCCGTTCGGGGGACGGCGCGACTGGGAAAAGAGCCCACTTTCCGGTTGAAATTTGCCTGGATTGCGGGAAGGCACCGGGCGGAACAGCCTTAAGAGCTACGCGCATTTTGAAAGCTTCGCATTCAGCCCCTCCGGGTCACGCCGACCAGCCGATCGGGTTCTGGCAGAGCCCGGCTTTGCTGATTGCCGTGATGCTGCTGTCGGCGCTGCCGATGCTGATCGTCGATATCGCGCCGCTCACCGACCTTCCGGGCCATATGGCGCGCTACAAGGTCGCGCTCGACCTCGACCATTCGGAGGCGCTGCAGCGTTTCTTCCGCTTCGAATGGTCGCTGCTCGGCAATCTGGGCGTCGATCTGCTGGTCATGCCGCTGGCGAAGCTCGTCGGACTCGAGCTGGCGGTGAAGCTGATCGTCGGCGCAATTCCGCCGCTGACGGTATGGGGTTTCCTGCTGGTCGCGCGGGAGGTGCACGGCCGCATCCCGCCGACCGCCTTCTTCGCGCTGCCCTTCGTCTACGGCTATCCGTTGATGTTCGGCTTCGTGAATTTCGCTTTGTCGATGGCCTTCGCCTTCCTCGCGTTCGGCTTCTGGCTGCATCTCGCGCGGCTCGGGCGCTTGCGGCTGCGCGCGATCCTGTTCGTGCCGATCTCGATCCTGGTCTGGGTCACCCACACGTTCGGCTGGGGCACTCTGGGCGTGATGGCCTTCTCGGCCGAACTGGTCCGCCAGATCGACCATCGCCGCAATCTCGTCCACGCCGCGTTCAACGCCGGCCTGCACTGTCTGTCGCTGGCGCCGCCCCTGCTGCTGATGCTGCTCTGGCGCAGCGGCGCTTCGGGCGGCCGGACCACCGACTGGTTCAATTGGGAGGCCAAATATTATTGGCTGAAATGGGTGCTTCGCGACCGCTGGGGATATTTCGATCTCGGCGCGCTCATCATCGTCATTCTGCTCCTGCTGCGCGCCTTGCGCAGTCCCCGGATCGAATTCTCCCGCAATCTGATCGCCTCCGCCATTTTCCTCGCGATCGTCTTCGTGTGTTTGCCCCGGATCATCTTCGGCTCGGCCTACGCGGACATGCGTCTGGTGCCTTACATGTTCGCGGCCGCGGTGCTCGCCATCCGCCTGAAGGGCCAGGCGAGCCTGCGCTTTGCCAAGATCGCGGCGGTGGCGGCGCTCGCTTTTGTGGGCATCCGCATGGCCGGGACGACCTGGAGCTTCATGCTCTATGATCGAGATTACGACCGCCACCTCGCCGCGCTCGATCACGTCCCCCACGGCGCCCGCCTCGCCACTTTCGTCGGGCGCAACTGCCGCGAGGGATGGCGCAGCTCGCGGCTGGAACATCTTTCGGGCATCGCCACCGTGCGCCGCGAAGCCTTCACCAACGACCAGTGGACGATGGCCGGTTCCCAGCTTCTCACGGTGCATTACCCGCAGGGCGAATGGTTCGTCCGCGATCCTTCCCAGGTGGTCACGCCGATCAAATGCCGCCGTCAGAGCTGGCTCACCATCGCCGACACGCTCAAGCGGCTGCCGCGCGACGCGTTCGACTATGTCTGGCTGATCCAGCCGCCGCGCTACGACCCGCGCCTTGTCGAAGGGCTCCAACCCATCTGGCGCAGCGGCACCTCCGTGCTCTATCGGGTGGTCGACCGGGAACCGCCGTCGGTGGCCCGCGAGGAGAAATCATGACCGCGCCCGCTTTGTCCGTCGTCATCCCCTGCTACAACGAGGAAGCGTGCCTGGCCGAACTGCACCGGCGCGTGACGGCGGCGGCACGGGCGGCGGCCGGAGAATCCTACGAGATCGTGCTGGTCAATGACGGCTCGCGCGACCGCAGCTGGGACGCGATGCAGGATCTGGCGCGCGACGACGAGCATCTCGTCGCGGTCAATCTCTCGCGCAACCACGGTCACCAGCTTGCGCTCACCGCCGGCCTCGACCTCTGTTCGGGCGAGCGCATCCTGATCATCGACGCCGATCTGCAGGACCCGCCCGAGCTGCTGCCGGCCATGATGCAGGAGATGGACCGGCAGGGCGCTGACGTCGTCTACGCCGTGCGCCGCGCCCGCGCCGGCGAGACGGCGTTCAAGAAGGCGACCGCCAAGATCTTCTATCGCTTGCTGTCGCGGATGACCGATGTCGACATCCCGGTCGACACCGGCGATTTCCGGCTGATGAGCCGGCGCGCGCTCGATGCCCTGCTGAGCCTGCCCGAGCAGGCGCGCTTCATCCGCGGCATGGTCGCCTGGGTCGGCTTCCGCCAGGTGCCGTTCGCCTATGACCGCCAGGAGCGCTTTTCGGGGGTCACCAAATATCCGCTCGCGAAGATGCTGAGCTTTGCGTTCGACGCCGTCACCGGCTTCTCGACCGCGCCGCTGCGCATGGCGAGCCATATCGGCCTGTGGCTGGTGGCCGCCTCCTTGCTGCTGCTCGCCTACATCGCCGTGAGCTGGCTATCGGGCAGCACGATCCAGGGCTGGACCTCGCTGATGCTGGTCGTCGTCGTGCTAGGCGCCGTGCAGATGTTCGTGCTCGGTATGATCGGCGAATATCTCGGCCGGCTCTACATCGAATCCAAGCGGCGGCCGCTCTACATCGTGTCGGACATTGCCGGCCACGCGCAGGGAAGGCCGCATCTCGGCCATGTCGCTCACGAGGCGGAGACGAACGCCACGATCGAGACGCCGGGCGGGAAAGGGATCCGGCCGATCGCGTGACGCTCGAGCCCGAACAGGGTCTCGAACAGCCTGTTGACCGGCCTGGGCGGCAGCGCGTCGTCGCTGTCCTCCTTGCCGGTGATCCGTCCCGCCAGCCGCGCCGCCGCCGCGAGCGGAAAAAGCAGGCTGTTGAAATAGCTCATGAAGTCCAGCCTGAGCCCGGCCTCGCCGATCACCGCCTTCAGGGTCTTCTTGGTGTAGCGCCGATGATGGTGGTTCACGACGTCGTGCGCGCTCCACATCCAGGGGAAGGCTGGGACGGTGATCAGGATGCGGCCGCCGGGCTTCAGCTTGCGGGCGATGCTGCGCAGCGCCTCGCAATCGCCTTCGACATGTTCGAGCACGTCGAGGATAGCGACCAGATCATATTGGCGATCGGCGATGCCCGGCAGGCCGGGCAGGGGAGCGTCGCTCACCGCACGGCCGAGCCGGCGGCTGGCAATGGCGCGGGCGGCGCCGTCTATCTCGATCGCGTCGACCCGGCCGAAGCGCTGCAGCATGGGGATGTTGTGCCCGGTGCCGCAGCCGATTTCGAGGATGCGGGCGTCGGCGGGGAGCCTGGCCTCGCGCGCGATCAGGTCGGACAGTATCTCGCGGCGGGCGCGATACCACCAATGCTGGCTGTCCAGCTCGGCCATGCGGTCATAGACGACACGTTCCATCAGGCGAATACCCAGCGGCGGTTGAGCGCGAAGGTGACGAGCGGCGTCACGAACAACATCGGTAGCACGGGCCACCAGGTCGGGCCATCGAGCAAAGGACCGGTGAGGATCCAGACGAACAGGCTGTTGAGGGCGAAGCTGATCAGCGAGACCAGGAAGAAGCGGCTGGTCCGCTTCGCCGGATTGTCGCGGCTGCCATGATCCTTGAAGCTCCAGCGGCTGTGCAGCACGTAGCCGATCGCGACGCACAAGGCATAAGCGAGCACGTTGGCGAGCAGGGGATGCACGCCCAGGAAGGTCGCGGTCACCCAGTAGAGGGCGGCGCCCAGCGCGGTGATGAAACCGCCGGTCAGGGCATAGCGGACCAATTGTCCGAACAGTGCGGAGGAGGCGGCATTGATCATTAGGATGGCTGCGCTCCCCGGCTTGCCCTTTGAGGTGCAGCGACTAATGCCGGTGCAAGAGATTGAAAAGGGGCGATGATGGCGGGGGGCGAAAGCGACGTATTTACCAGGCACTGGCGCCTGTGCGTGGCCCTGTTCTGGGTCGCCGCCGCGGCCTTGCTCCTGTACACGCGCTGGAACGCCATCGGCTGGTTCGCGCTCAGCGATACCGACGACAATATGCGGATGATGCAGGTGAGGGGCCTGCTCGGCGGGCAGGGCTGGTACGACCTGCGCCAATATCGGCTCGATCCGCCCACCGGAGCCAATATCCACTGGTCGCGCCTGGTCGACCTGCCGATCGCCGGCCTCATCCTGCTGCTCAAGCCCTTCCTGGGCGGGGCGATGGCCGAGAAAGTGGCCGTGGCGCTGGCGCCGATGCTGCCGATGGCGGTCGCGATGGGCGCGATCGCGGTCGCGTGCCGGCGCCTGATCTCGCCCAAGGCGTTCGCGCTCGGCATCGCGTTGCTGCTCTGCGCCCATTCGGCGCGCGGCATGTGGTCGCCGCTCCGCATCGACCATCATGGCTGGCAGCTGGCGATGCTCAGCCTCGTGCTCGTCTCGCTGACCGATCCCAAGCGGGCGCGCGGCGGGGCCCTGGCCGGGGTGGCGACGGCTCTCTCGCTCGCGATCGGCCTCGAAATGCTGATCTATCTCGCGGCCGCAGGCGCCATGATCGCTCTGATGTGGGTGCGCGACCAGGGACAGGCGCGGCGCCTCGCTGCTTACGGTGCCAGCCTCGCCGGTGGCTGCGGCCTCTTCTATTTGCTGTTCACCTCGGAAGCGAACAGCGCGCCGGTGTGCGACGCGCTGTCCCCAGTGTGGCTTTCGGTGATGGTCGTGGCCGGCGCTTTGGCCGTCTTGCTCTCGTTCCTGAAGGCGCAGCATTGGGCCGCCCGGCTCGGCGCGGGCGCAGTGGCCGGCGCCTTTCTCGCCGCAGGCTACGCACTCGCCTGGCCGCATTGCCTCAGCCGGCTCGAGGGGGTTTCGCCCGAACTCGAGGCGATGTGGCTCGGCAATGTGCGCGAGGCGCGCCCGATCTATCGGCATAGCTGGGGCGTGATCGCCAATGTCGTGTCGCTGCCGCTGGCCGGGCTGGTCGGCTATGCGGTCATGCTCTGGCGCACGCGCGGCGACAAGGCGGCCCTGCTTCCCTGGACAACAGTGGCCGCTTTGGCTGTCCTGCCGGTCGCGTTGCTGCTGTGGCAGACCCGCGCCGGCGCGGCGGCGCAGCTCCTCTCCATTCCCGGCGCCACGGCGCTGGCGTGGATCGCGATCCAGTGGTCCCAGTCGATCAAGCCTCTACTGCCGCGGGTCGCGGGCACCGTCGGTGCCTTCGCTCTCATTTCAGGCCTGGTCGTGCAGAACGGCGTCGATCTCATCCCCGAGGCGCAGAGCAAGCGCCTGAAGACGGTCAACTTGGCCAATGCCAGATGTCCTACGCTCGCTGCGCTGCGTCCGATTGCGCTCCAGCCCAAGGGTTATGTGCTGACCTTCGTCGATCTCTCGCCCCGGCTGATCACGGTCACCCATCACGATGCGGTGGCCGGGCCCTATCATCGCAATGGCGATGCCATTCTGGACGTGATGAAGAGCTTCCGCGGCACGCCCGAATATGCGCGCGGCGTGATCGATCGCCGCGGCATCGATTATGTGCTGATCTGTCCGAACCTCTCGGAGTCGACCGTCTACGCAAAGGAAGCGCCCAACGGCTTCTATGCCCAGCTCGCGGCGGGCAAGGTGCCGGAATGGCTCGCGCCGGTGACGCTTCCGAAGAACTCGCCTTATCGGATGTGGCGGGTCGTCAGACGTTGATCTGGAAGCTGACGCTGATCCCGTCGATCACGAACTGAGCCGCGAGCGCGGCCAGGATCACGCCGAGGATGCGGGTGATCATCGCCTCGATCTTGTGGCCGACGAGGCGCATCAGCGGCCCGGCGGCGAGCAGGGCGGCCAGGGTCAGGAGCAGGACGCCGGCGAGCGCGCCGGCGACGACCAGCGACCCCTGAAGGCCGTCCGCGCGGGCCATAAGGAGCATCACCGACGCGATCGAGCCTGGCCCTGCGATCATCGGGATCGCCATCGGAAAGACCGATATGTCCTCGACCTCGGGAGTGGCGTTGATCTCGTTGGCGCGGTTCTCGCGGCGCTCCTGGCGCTTCTCGAACACCATCTCGAGCGCGATCAGGAACAGCATGATGCCGCCCGCGATCCTGAAGGCGGCGAGGCTGACGCCCAGGAACTTCAGCAATTTCTCGCCGAACAAGGCGAAGAAAATGAGGATGCAGGCGGCGATCGTGACCGAGCGGATCGCCATCGCCCGGCGCTGCGCGACGGCGGCGCCATGGCTGAGGCTGGCGAAGATCGGTGCGCAGCCGGGCGGGTCGATGATCACGAAGAGCGTGACGAAAGCCGACAGGAACAGTTCAATCACAAGCGGCCCTCCTACGCATGCGGAGCGCCTAGCCGCCAAACGCCCCCGTAATCAACACCTCGCGGTCAGAGACCTTCGGGCGCGGCAAGTCCGGCGCGAGCATGCGCGGCCACCAGGGTGTTGCGCAGCAATACGGCGATGGTCATCGGCCCGACGCCCCCGGGCACCGGCGTGATCGCGCTCGCCACCGCCTGCGCGCCGGCGAAATCGACGTCGCCGACGAGGCGGGTCTTGCCTTCCTCCGCCGCGGGCACGCGGTTGATGCCGACGTCGATCACGGTCGCTCCGGGCTTCAGCCAGTCGCCCTTGATCATCTCCGGACGACCGACCGCGGCGACGACGATGTCGGCGCGGCGGACCACGTCGGGGAGGTCGCGGGTGCGGCTATGGGCGATCGTGACCGTGCAATTTTCCTGCAGCAGCAACTGCGCCATCGGCTTGCCGACGATGTTCGAGCGGCCGACGACGACTGCCTCGAGGCCCGAAAGGTCGCCGAGCCTGTCCTTCAGCAGCATCAGCGAGCCGAGCGGCGTGCAGGGCACCAACGCCTCCTCGCCGACCGCGAGCCGGCCGGCATTGGCGACGTGGAAGCCGTCGACATCCTTGGCCGGGTCGATCGCTGCGATCACTGCCTTGTCGTCGACCCCGCGCGGCAGCGGAAGCTGGACCAGGATGCCGTCGACGGCCTCGTCGGCATTGAGTTGCTCGACGAGCGCGATCAGCTCCGCCTGGCTAGTGGTGTCGGGCAGCTTGTGCTCGAAGCTCTCCATGCCGGCGGCGATCGTGGCCTTGCCCTTGGAGCGGACATAGACCTGGCTCGCGGGATCCTCGCCGACCAGCACGACGGCGAGGCCGGGCTTGCGGCCGGCTTGGGCGACGAAGGCGGGGACGGCCTCGGCAATGCGGGTGCGGAGGCCCTCGGCGAAGGCCTTTCCGTCGATGATGGCAGCTGTCATTGCGATCCTAGTAAGCGATATCCACGGCGAGGCCGCTGAGCAGCATCCGCACCACCACGATCAGCAGAAGCACGACGAGCGGCGAGAAATCGATGCCGCCAAAGTCGGGCAGGACGCGGCGAATGGGGCGATAGAGCGGCTCGGTGATGCGGTCGAGCGCGTAGAGAAAGGAACGGACGAAGTCGTTGGTCGTGTTGATCACATTGAAGGCGACGAGCCAGCTGATGATGGCCTGGGCAATGATGATATAGCTCAGAACCCGCAGCAGCAGGTCGATGACGCCGAAAAGGGCAAGCAGCATTAAAGTCTCCCCGCGAGCACAAGGCTCCCATGAGCCTCGCCATGTAGGGGAGCATCGCGGATCGAGCAATGGAGGCGCTAACGATCGGAGTGGGAAGAGAGGATCATGGAACGTAGACCCGGCTCGCCGGGTTGGAGGGATCGAGCAGCATCGGGAGCATTTTCATGAAGGGCTATGTCGACAATATCGAGCAGGTGACGGTGGCGAACGAGGATTTCCGCCGCGTCCTCTATACCGGCAAGAATCTCCAGCTGGTCCTGATGACGCTTCCCGCCGGCTGCGACATCGGCGAGGAGGTGCACGAGGATCGCGATCAGTTCTTCCGCATCGAGGAGGGACGCGGCACGATCTATATCGACGGTGCCGGCCATAAGGTGGAGGACGATTTTGCGGTGATCGTGCCGGCCGGCGCCCGCCACAATGTCGTCAATGACAGCGACGCGCCGCTGCGCCTCTACACCATCTATGGCCCGCCCGAGCATAAGGATGGCGTCGTCCACAAGGACAAGGAGCAGGCTGAGCGCGACCACGATAATGACGAGTGGGACGGCAAGACGACCGAATGAAGCGGCCGTCGTTGGATGTCGCGAAGGTCGTCGGCGATTTCCGCGAGGCCGTGAACATGTCTGCCGACGAGCTTGAGGCCTGGCTGGCGACGCCGGAGAGCCGCGCCGTCGGGCAGAAGAAGGATGATGGCGAATCCATCGGCCATGCATCGGGCCGGCGGATCGTCGCCATTCTGCGCGTGGAGGGGAAGGGGCTCGATGAGGACGATCTCCGCCACATGCAAAAGGTCGTCGGATTCGTCCGCCGACACCGGGCGCAGGAGCCCGCAAACATGGTCACGTCGCGCTGGCGATATGCCCTGATGAACTGGGGCCACGATCCCTTGAAATGAGCCCGTCCCACCACGACTTCCCCCGTTGACCGCAAGAGACTCGGCCGCTATAGGCCGCCCCTGCCCGGGGCTGGTGGTGGTTCCTCAACAGAGCCAGACGCTGCTTGTGACGGTGCAAGAGCTTGAACATTGCTGCGCGTTCGCAAAGGCCTGGGGGGCCATTTTGGCCGCCGGGGCATTTGTGCATTTTGCGTTGCAGTAAAGTAACTTAAAGGTGAAGGGCTTCATGCCGACGATTAACCAGCTGATCCGTAAGGGTCGCGAGCCGCAGAAAGAGCGCTCGAAAGTTCCCGCGATGGAGGCGAACCCGCAGAAGCGCGGCGTCTGCACTCGCGTCTATACGACGACCCCGAAGAAGCCGAACTCGGCGCTCCGCAAGGTTGCCAAGGTCCGCCTGACCAACCAGCGCGAAGTGATCAGCTACATTCCCGGTGAAGGCCACAACCTTCAGGAGCATAGCGTCGTCCTGATCCGTGGCGGCCGTGTGCGCGACCTTCCGGGCGTGCGCTACCACGTGCTGCGCGGCGTGCTCGACACCCAGGGTGTTAAGGACCGTCGCCAGAGCCGTTCGAAGTACGGCGCCAAGCGTCCGAAGTAAGGGAATTTAGAGATGTCTCGTCGTCGTCGCCCCGAAAAGCGCGAAATCCTTCCCGATCCCAAATTTGGCGATCTGGTCCTTTCTAAGTTCATGAACAGCGTCATGCTCGACGGCAAGAAGTCGACTGCCGAAGGCATCGTCTACGGCGCCCTCGACACGGTCGAGGCGCGTGCCAAGCGCGAGCCGCTCGGCGTGTTCCATGATGCGCTCAACAACATCAAGCCGGGCATCGAGGTCCGCAGCCGCCGCGTCGGCGGTGCGACCTACCAGGTTCCCGTCGAAGTCCGTCCGGAGCGCGCTCAGGCGCTTGCGATCCGCTGGCTGATCTCCGCCGCCCGTGCGCGTTCGGAGAACACCATGGCGGCTCGTCTCTCGGGCGAGCTGATGGATGCCGCGAACAATCGCGGCAACGCCGTCAAGAAGCGCGAAGATACGCACCGTATGGCCGAAGCCAACCGCGCCTTCTCGCACTACCGCTGGTAAATCCCTATATCGTGGGGGACGGGCCCGGCCCGAACCCCCCACATCGGAGTTAAGATCATGGCCCGCAGCCATCCGCTCGAACGATATCGCAACATCGGCATCATGGCGCACATCGACGCCGGTAAGACGACGACCACCGAGCGCATCCTTTATTATACCGGCAAGTCCTACAAGATCGGCGAAGTGCACGAAGGCACGGCGACGATGGACTGGATGGAGCAGGAGCAGGAGCGCGGGATCACGATCACCAGCGCCGCGACGACTTGCAAATGGCGCGCCGCCGAGGGCAAGGGTGAAGAGCACCTGATCAACATCATCGACACGCCCGGCCACGTCGACTTCACCATCGAGGTCGAGCGTTCGCTTCGCGTGCTCGACGGCGCGGTTACCTGCTTCGACGGCGTTGCCGGCGTCGAGCCGCAGTCCGAGACCGTGTGGCGTCAGGCCGACAAGTATCGCGTCCCGCGGCTGTGCTACGTCAACAAGCTCGACCGCACCGGCGCGAGCTTCGACCGCTGCGTCCAGATGATCAAGGATCGCCTGGGCGCGCGCACCGCCGTCCTCTATCTGCCGATCGGCCTCGAGAGCCAGTTCGTCGGCCTCGTCGACCTGGTCGAGAATCGCGCGATCGTGTGGCTCGATGAGTCGCTCGGCGCGAAGTTCGAATATCGCGAGATCCCGGACGACATGAAGGACGTCGCCGCTGCGGCGCGCTCCGAGCTGATCGAGATCGCCGTCGAGCAGGACGACGCGGCGATGGAAGCCTATCTCGAAGGCGTCGAGCCGGACGTCGCCACGCTCAAGCGGCTGATCCGCAAGGGTACGCTGGCGTTCGACTTCGTTCCGGTCACCTGCGGCTCGTCGTTCAAGAACAAGGGCGTCCAGCCCCTGCTCGACGCGGTCGTCGACTATCTGCCGAGCCCGCTCGACATCCCGCCGGTCCAGGGCATCAAGCTCGACGGCGTGACCCCCGACGAGCGTCCGGCCGACGACAAGGCGCCGATGTCGCTGCTCGCGTTCAAGATCATGAACGATCCGGTCGTCGGCTCGCTCACCTTCGCGCGCATCTACTCGGGCAAGCTCGAGAAGGGCACCGTGCTCAACACGGTGAAGGACAAGAAGGAAAAGATCGGCCGCATGCTGCTCATGCATGCGAACAGCCGCGAGGACATCGAGGAGGCTTACGCCGGCGACATCGTCGCGATCGCAGGCCTCAAGGAGACCACGACCGGCGACACGCTCTCCGCGCCGAACGCTCCGATCATCCTCGAGCGCATGGAGTTCCCGGAGCCGGTCATCGAGCTCTCGGTGGAGCCGAAGACCAAGGCCGACCAGGAGAAGATGGGCCTCGCCCTCAACCGCCTGGCCGCCGAGGATCCCTCGTTCCGTGTCTCGACCGACCATGAATCGGGCCAGACGATCATCAAGGGCATGGGCGAGCTCCATCTCGAGATTCTCGTCGACCGCATGAAGCGCGAGTTCAAGGTCGACGCCAATGTCGGTGCACCGCAGGTGGCGTATCGCGAGTCGCTGAAGCGCTCGGTCGATGTCGACTACACCCACAAGAAGCAGTCGGGCGGCTCGGGCCAGTTCGGCCGCGTCAAGGTCACCGTCGCTCCCGGCGAGCGCGGCACGGGCGTCGTCTTCATCGACGAGGTCAAGGGCGGTAACATCCCGCGCGAGTACATCCCGTCGGTCGAGAAGGGCATGCGCGAGACCGCCGAGAGCGGTTCGCTGATCGGCTTCCCGATCATCGACTTCGAAATCCGCCTCACGGACGGCGCCTACCACGACGTCGACTCGTCGGCGCTGGCGTTCGAGATCACCGGCCGCGGTGCGATGCGCGAAGCGGCTCAGAAGTCCGGCATCAAGCTGCTTGAGCCGGTGATGAAGGTGGAAGTCGTCACGCCCGAGGATTATCTCGGCGACGTGATCGGCGACTTGAACAGCCGTCGTGGCCAGATCCAGGGTACGGACAGCCGCGGCAATGCACAGGTCGTCGAGGCGATGGTGCCGCTTGCGAATATGTTCGGCTACGTTAATGAGCTGCGTTCCTTCACCCAGGGCCGCGCTCAGTACACGATGCAGTTCTCGCATTATGATGAGGTTCCGCAGAACGTGGCGGACGAGGTTAAGGCCAAGCTCGCGTAAGCGGGTGAGGTTTCATTAGGTCAAGAAAGACGAGGGTAATCCACAATGGCGAAAGCTAAGTTTGAGCGGACGAAGCCGCACTGCAACATCGGCACCATCGGTCACGTCGATCACGGCAAGACCTCGCTGACGGCAGCGATCACGAAGGTGCTCGCCGAGACCGGCGGCGCGACGTTCACCAGCTACGACAACATCGACAAGGCGCCGGAAGAGCGCGAGCGCGGCATCACCATCTCGACCAGCCACGTCGAGTATGAGACCGAAGCACGCCACTATGCGCACGTCGATTGCCCGGGCCACGCCGACTATGTGAAGAACATGATCACCGGCGCCGCGCAGATGGACGGCGGCATCCTGGTGGTTTCGGCCGCCGACGGCCCGATGCCGCAGACCCGCGAGCACATCCTGCTCGCTCGTCAGGTCGGCGTTCCGGCGCTCGTCGTGTTCATGAACAAGGTCGACCAGGTCGACGACGAGGAGCTCCTGGAGCTCGTCGAGCTCGAAATCCGCGAGCTGCTCTCGTCGTACGACTTCCCGGGCGACGACATCCCCGTCATCAAGGGTTCGGCTCTCGCCGCCCTCGAGGACAGCAACACCAAGATCGGCCGTGACGCCGTTCTGGAGCTGATGAAGGCCGTCGACGAGTACATCCCGCAGCCGGAGCGTCCGCTCGACAAGGCGTTCCTGATGCCGATCGAAGACGTGTTCTCGATCTCGGGCCGCGGCACCGTCGTGACCGGCCGCGTCGAGACCGGCATCGTCAAGGTTGGCGAGGAAGTCGAGATCGTCGGCATCAAGGACACCAAGAAGACCGTCGTGACCGGCGTCGAAATGTTCCGCAAGCTGCTCGACCAGGGCCAGGCCGGCGACAACATCGGCGCGCTGATCCGCGGCGTTGGCCGTGAGGAAGTCGAGCGTGGTCAGGTTCTGGCCAAGCCGGGCTCGATCACCCCGCACACCGACTTCTCGGCTGAGGTCTATGTCCTTTCGAAGGACGAGGGCGGCCGTCACACGCCGTTCTTCGCCAACTACCGTCCGCAGTTCTACTTCCGCACGACCGACGTGACGGGCGAAGTGGTTCTTCCGGAAGGCACCGAGATGGTCATGCCCGGCGACAACGTCACGCTCGGCGTGAAGCTGATCGCCCCGATCGCCATGGACCAGGGCCTGCGCTTCGCGATCCGCGAAGGCGGCCGTACCGTCGGCGCAGGGGTTGTCGGAACGATCTCGAAGTAATATAGGGCCGTCAGCCGCCCGGATCGGATAGATTCGGGCGGCTCGCCTTTTAGTAAAAGTTTTTGGCCGAACCGGGGCCCCGCGGCTCCGGTAAGCCTTGTTTGATGGCCCTCGTTTCGAGGGTTGGCTCTTTCGCATCGGTATGGACATGGAAACGCAGAATATTCGCATTCGCCTGAAGGCGTTCGATCATCGTGTGCTCGATCAGGCTACTGGCGACATTGCCGACACGGCGCGTCGCACCGGCGCCCTTATCCGCGGCCCCATTCCTCTTCCGACGCGCATCGAGAAGTTCACCGTCAACCGTTCGCCCCACGTCGACAAGAAGTCGCGCGAGCAGTTCGAGGTGCGCACCTACAAGCGGCTGCTGGACATCGTGCAGCCCACCCCGCAGACGGTCGACGCTTTGATGAAGCTCGATCTCGCAGCGGGTGTTGATGTCGAGATCAAGCTCGCCTAAGAGGCGAGCGCGCGTCGCCCCTGAGGGCTGACGCAAGGATTCGGGATACCGCACGGATTTATCCGTGGTCTGCGTCCCCCGCATCCCGCGAGTGGGTTTCCTTCGCAATGACGCGACGGGATCTTTGGCGGGAATAGCCCAAGCGGGGCACGCATCTTTATTGGGCTAGCACGCCCGCGGAAATGGTTCCGCGGGCCTCTGTGTAAGGAGTTTGGTCATGCGCACTGGCGTGATCGCGAAGAAATTGGGGATGACCCGCATATTCCAGGATGACGGCCGCCACGTGCCGGTTACCGTCCTGTCTCTCGACAACCTTCAGGTCGTCGCGCGCCGCGAAGTCGAGCGTGACGGCTATGTGGCGGTTCAGCTCGGCGCCGGTTCGGCGAAGGCGAAGAACCTGTCCAAGCCGGAGCGCGGCCATTTCGGCAAGGCCGAGGTGGAGCCGAAGGCTCGCGTCGTCGAGTTCCGTGTCGCCGAGGATGCGCTCCTCGACGTCGGCGCCGAGATCTCGGCCGACCATTTCATTGCCGGCCAGCTGGTCGACATCCAGGGCGTTACGCAGGGCAAGGGCTTTGCCGGCGCCATGAAGCGCTGGGGCTTCGGCGGCATGCGCGCCACCCACGGCGTCTCGGTCTCGCACCGTGCGCACGGTTCGACCGGTCAGCGTCAGGACCCGGGCCGCGTCTTCAAGAACAAGAAGATGGCCGGCCACATGGGCGCCAAGAACCGCACGCAGCAGAATCTCGAAGTCGTTCGCACCGACGTCGAGCGCGGTCTGATCTTCGTGAAGGGCTCCGTGCCCGGTCACAAGGGCGGCTGGCTGATCGTCAAGGACGCCGTCAAGGTCGCTCGCCCGGCCGACGTTCCCTATCCGGCCGGCCTGAAGCAGGCTGCCAGCAACAACAACGCTCCCGCTGAAACCCCGGCCGAGGCCGAGGCACCGGTGGCAGCGACCGAAGGCCAGGAAGGCTAAGCAATGAAGGTCAAGGTTCAAACCCTCGACGCCAAGGCCAGCGGCGACATCGAGCTCAACGACGAAGTCTTCGCCGTCGAGCCGCGCGCCGATATCCTGCATCGCGTCGTCACCTGGCAGCTCGAGAAGCGCCGCGGCACTGCCCGCGCCGCCCGCGAGCGTTCCGATGTCGCCCGCACGGGCAAGAAGTTCGGTCGCCAGAAGGGCGGCGGTACGGCTCGTCACGGCGATCGCCGCGCCCCGATCTTCATCGGCGGCGGCAAGGCCCACGGTCCCCGCGTTCGCGATTTCAATCCGTCGCTGAACAAGAAGGTTCGTGCGCTCGGCCTGAAGATGGCGCTCTCGTCCAAGGCCCGCGACGGCAAGCTGGTCGTCATGGACAGCCTGGACGTCGGCGAGGCCAAGACCAAGGTCCTGGCCGAGAAGCTCACCAAGCTGGGTTTCGGCAAGACGCTGGTTATTGACGGCGACGCGCTCAACGTCGGCTTCGCAATGGCTTCGTCCAACCTCCACCAGGTGAACCTGCTCCCGGCGGTCGGCGCGAACGTCTACGATATTCTGAAGCATGAGACTCTGGTGCTGACGCGCGCCGCGGTCGAGAAGCTGGAGGCGCGTTTCAATGGCTAAGAAGCCTGCCAAGACGGCGGTCGACATCAATCATTATGATGTCGTTCTCGCCCCGCACATCACCGAGAAGACGACCTTGCTCTCCGAGCAGAATGCGGTCGTGTTCAAGGTCGCGAACGATGCCACGAAGCCGCAGATCAAGGCGGCCGTCGAGGCTCTGTTCAACGTCAACGTGACGGGCGTGAATACGCTGACCCAGAAGGGCAAGCGGAAGCTGTGGAAGGGTCGTCCCTACACGCGCTCCGACGTCAAGAAGGCGATCGTGACGCTGGCCGAAGGCCAGTCGATCGACGTCACCACCGGTATCTGAGGCGCGTAAGAGATGGCACTCAAATCCTATAATCCGACCACCTCGTCGCAGCGCGGCCTGATCCTGGTCGACAAGTCGGCGCTCTGGAAGGGCAAGCCGGTCAAGGCGCTGACCGAAGGCAAGCGCAAGACCGGTGGCCGCAACAACCAGGGCCATGTGACCTCGCGCGGCATCGCCGGCGGTCACAAGCAGCGTTACCGCTACATCGACTTCAAGCGTCGCAAGTGGGACATGCCGGCCACCGTCGAGCGGCTCGAATATGACCCGAACCGCACCGCGTTCATCGCGCTGGTGAAGTATGAGGACGGCGAGCTTGCCTACATCATCGCTCCGCAGCGCCTCGGCGTCGGCGACACGATCGTCGCCGGCAAGAAGACCGACGTGAAGCCGGGCAACGCCATGGAGCTGGGCCAGATGCCGGTCGGCACCATCGTCCACAATGTGGAGATGAAGCCGGGCAAGGGCGGTCAGATCGCCCGTTCCGCCGGCACCTATGTCCAGGTCGTCGGTCGTGACCGCGGCATGGTCATCGTTCGCCTGAACTCGGGCGAGCAGCGTTACCTGCGGGCGGATTGCATGGGCACGGTTGGCGCGGTCTCGAACCCCGATAACCAGAACCAGAATTTCGCCAAGGCCGGCCGCACCCGCTGGATGGGCCGTCGTCCGCTGACCCGCGGCGTCGCCAAGAACCCGGTCGATCACCCGCACGGCGGTGGTGAAGGCCGCACCTCGGGCGGCCGTCATCCGGTCACCCCGTGGGGCAAGCCGACCAAGGGCGCCCGCACCCGTTCGAACAAGGCGACGGACAAGATGATCATCCGTTCGCGTCACGCGAAGAAGAAGAGGTAAGTAATGGCCCGCTCCATCTGGAAAGGTCCGTTCGTCGAGCTGTCGCTGCTGAAGAAGGCAGAGACGGCGCAGGAGGCCGGTGGCCGCGCTCCGATCAAGACCTGGTCGCGTCGCTCCACCATTCTTCCGCAGTTCGTCGGGCTCACGTTCAACGTCTACAATGGCCGCAAATTCGTTCCCGTTTCGGTGAGCGAAGAGATGGTCGGCATGAAGCTGGGCGAGTTCGCTCCGACCCGCTTCTTCCCGGGCCACGCTGCCGACAAGAAGGGCAAGAGGTAAGCCATGGGCAAGCAGAAGAGCCCCCGCAAGGTTGCGGACAACGAGGCGCTGTCGGTCGGCACGCAGATCCGCGGTTCGGCCCAGAAGCTGAACCTGGTGGCGGCGCTGATCCGCGGTCGGAAGGCCGAGGACGCGCTCAACATCCTCCAGTTCTCGCCCAAGGCGATGGCGGTTGACGTGCGCAAGGTTCTGGCTTCGGCCATTGCCAATGCCGAGAACAATCACAATCTGGATGTCGACAGCCTCGTCGTCGCCGAGGCTTCGGTGGGCAAGAGCATCTCGATGAAGCGTTGGACGGCGCGTGCGCGCGGCCGTTCGAGCCGGATCGTCAAGCCGTTCAGCCGCGTGCGCATCGTCGTCCGCGAGCAGCAGGAAGCAGAATAATGGGTCAGAAGAGCAATCCTATCGGTCTGCGCCTGCAGATCAACCGGACCTGGGACAGCCGTTGGTACGCTGAAGGCGCCGACTATAGCCGTCTCCTGGTCGAGGATCTGAAGATCCGCGAGTTCGTCCTGAAGACGCTGCCGCAGGCCGCGATCTCGAAGGTCGTGATCGAGCGCCCCGCCAAGCTTTGCCGCGTCAGCATCTATGCCGCGCGTCCGGGCGTGATCATCGGCAAGAAGGGCGCCGACATCGAAAAGCTGCGCAAGCAGCTCGGCGCGATGACCTCCAGCGACGTGTCGCTGAACATCGTCGAGATCCGCAAGCCCGAGATCGACGCCAAGCTCGTCGCCCAGGGCGTTGCCGACCAGCTCGAGCGTCGTATCGCTTTCCGTCGTGCCATGAAGCGCGCGGTGCAGTCGGCCCTGCGTCTCGGCGCAGAGGGCATCCGGATCACCTGCGGCGGCCGTCTCGGCGGCGCCGAGATCGCGCGTACCGAATGGTATCGCGAGGGCCGGGTTCCGCTGCACACCTTGCGCGGCAACGTCGATTATGCTGAGGCGCAGGCCCACACCGCTTACGGCGTGTGCGGCGTCAAAGTCTGGATCTTCAAGGGTGAGATCCTGGGCCACGATCCGATGGCTCAGGACCGGCTCATGATGGAAGCGCAAACCTCGGGGGTTCGGCCGGCGCGCTAAGGGAGTTCTCCCTTAGCAGCGTCGCTTGATCGACCGACAATCGGTGTCAGAAAGCGAATAGAAGATGCTGCAACCCAAACGGACTAAGTTCCGCAAGGCCTTCAAGGGCCGCATTCACGGCAATGCCAAGGGCGGCACCGAGCTGAATTTCGGTGCGTTCGGCCTGAAGGCGATGGAGCCGGAGCGTATCACCGCTCGCCAGATCGAGGCGGCGCGCCGCGCGATCACCCGCCATATCCGCCGCCAGGGCCGTCTCTGGATCCGCGTGTTCCCGGACGTGCCGGTCTCGAAGAAGCCGGCCGAAGTCCGCCAGGGCAAGGGTAAGGGCTCGAACGAATATTGGGCGGCGCGCGTCAAGCCCGGCCGCATCCTGTTCGAGCTGGACGGCGTCCCCGGTCCGCTCGCCCGCGTGGCTTTCGAGCGCGCCATGGAAAAACTGCCGATCAAGACGAAGGTGGTCGCCCGCCTCGGTGAATCGGTGATCGAGGAAGCTTAAGAGATGGCCAAGATCGACGATCTCAAGACCAGGACCGACGACCAGCTTCAGGAGCAGCTGGGCGAACTGAAGCGCGAGGCCTTCAACCTCCGCTTCCAGGCCGCCACCAACCAGCTCGAGAAGCCGTCCCGTGTCCGCGAGGTCCGCCGCGATATCGCGCGGATCAAGACGCTGCAGAGCGAGCGCGTGCGTGCCGCTCAGGCCAAGGCCTAAGGAGTTACCATGCCGAAGCGCATTCTGACCGGGACGATCGTTTCCGATAAGACCGACAAGACTGTCGTGGTGAAGGTCGAACGGCGGGTGAAGCACCCGCTGTACGGCAAGATCATCAAGCGGTCGAAGAAGTACCATGCCCATGACGAGGGCAATGAGTATCACGAGGGCGAGACCGTCCGCATCGAAGAGACGCGGCCGATCTCCAAGCTGAAGACCTGGAAGGTGATCGAGCGTGTCGACACGCACGCCACCCCGGCCAAGGCTGACGTCGCCTAATATTTGAAGCTGATCGCCGGGCTGGTCCCGGTTGAAGTGAGAGAAGGAATGGATCGATGATCCAGATGCAGTCAAACCTTGATGTCGCCGACAATTCCGGCGCCAAGCGCGTCCAGTGCATCAAGGTGCTCGGCGGTTCGAAGCGCCGCTTTGCCGGCGTGGGCGACATCATCGTCGTCTCCGTCAAGGAAGCGGCCCCGCGCGGCCGCGTGAAGAAGGGTGACGTTCACAAGGCCGTCATCGTGCGTACGGCAAAGGACATTCACCGCGCCGACGGTTCGACCATCCGGTTCGATTCCAACGCGGCGGTGCTCGTCAACAACAATCAGGAGCCGATCGGCACCCGTATCTTCGGCCCGGTCGTCCGCGAATTGCGCGCGAAGAAGCACATGAAGATCATCTCGCTCGCGCCGGAGGTTTTGTAAGATCATGGCTGCTGCGAAGATCAAGAAGGGCGACAAAGTCGTCATCCTGTCCGGCAAGGACAAGGGCAAGCATGGCGAAGTCACCAAGTCGCTCCCGAAGGACGGCAAGGTGATCGTGTCGGGCGTGAACATCATCACCCGTCACAAGAAGCCGACGCAGGCGAACCCGCAGGGCGGGCTCGAGCGCGCCGAGGCTCCGCTGCACGTATCCAAGGTTGCGCTCGAAGACCCGAAGACCGGCAAGCCGACCCGGGTCCGCTTCGAAGTGCGCGACGGCAACAAGGTCCGCGTCGCTGCGCGGTCCGGGGAGACGATCAATGGCTGAAGCCAAGAAGGACGGCTACACGCCGCGCCTGAAGAAGGATTATGACGACCGCATCGTCCAGGCGATGACGGAGAAGTTCGGCTACAAGAACCGCTTCGAGGTTCCGAAGATCGAAAAGATCGTCATCAACATGGGCGTTGGCGAGGCCACCCAGGACAAGAAGAAGGTTGACGTCGCGGCTGCCGAAATGGAGCTGATCGCCGGCCAGAAGCCTGTCGTCACCAAGGCGAAGAAGTCGATCGCGCAGTTCAAGCTGCGTGAGGGCATGCCGATCGGTGTCAAGGTGACCCTGCGCCGCGAGCGTATGTACGAGTTTCTCGACCGTCTGATCACGATCGCGCTGCCGCGCGTTCGCGACTTCCGTGGCCTCAACCCGAAGTCGTTCGACGGCCGTGGCAACTATGCCATGGGTCTCAAGGAACAGATCATTTTCCCTGAGATCAGCTATGACCGCATCGACAAGGTGCGCGGCATGGACATCATCGTCACCACCACCGCGAAGACGGACGAGGAAGCGCGCGAGCTGCTGCGCCTCTTCAACTTCCCGTTCCCGCGCACCGAAGAAGATCAGAAGCAGGCCGCGTAAGCGCCCGCTTCGGACTAGAGAAGGAAGAGAACTTAAGTCATGGCGAAACTGAGTTCGATCAACAAGAATGAGCGTCGCAAGAAGCTGGTGAAGAAATATGCCGGCCAGTATGCGAAGCTGAAGGCGATTGCGGACGACGAGTCCAAGGACGAGACCGAGCGCCTCATCGCGCGTCTCAAGATGGCCGAGATCCCGCGCAACGCGAACCCCACCCGGGTCCGCAACCGTTGCCAGATCACGGGCCGTCCGCGCGCCAACTATCGCAAATTCGGGCTTTCGCGAATCATGCTGCGGGAACTGGGCAACAAGGGCCTGATCCCCGGTCTGACGAAGTCCAGCTGGTAAGGTATATAAGATGCCATTGACCGATCCTCTGGGTGATATGCTCACCCGCATCCGCAACGGCCAGCAGGCGCGTAAGGACAGCGTGGTTTCCCCCGCGTCCAAGCTCCGCGTGCGCGTTCTCGAAGTGCTCCAGCGCGAAGGCTACATCCGTGGCTATAGCGAGGAAGCGCTGGGCGCTCACAAAGGCCTGCGCATCGAGCTGAAGTATTTCGAGGGCCAGCCCGCGATCCAGCACGTGTCGCGCATTTCGAAGCCCGGCCGTCGCGTCTACTCGGGAAGCCAGGAGCTGCCCCGGGTCCGCAACGGCCTCGGCATCACCATCGTTTCGACGCCGAAGGGCGTTCTGTCCGACGCGGAAGCGCGCGACCAGAATGTCGGCGGCGAAGTGCTGGCGGAGGTGTTCTGATGAGCCGCATTGGTAAAGTTCCCGTCGCGCTGCCCAGCAACGTCACGGCCACGATCGAAGGCTCGATCCTGTCGGTGAAGGGGCCCAAGGGCACCCTCTCGATGCCGATGCTGGACGACATCAGCTACGGCATCGAAGACGGCCGCATCGTGGTGAAGCCCGCCAACGAGACCAAGCGCGCACGCTCCTTCTGGGGCATGCACCGCACCCTGGTGCAGAACCTGGTCACCGGCGTGACTGACGGTTTCAGCAAGGTCCTCGAGATCACCGGCGTCGGCTACCGCGCCGCGGCCCAGGGCAAGAACCTGCGCCTGCAGCTCGGCTACAGCCACGATGTCAACATCGCGGTGCCGGAAGGCCTCGAGGTGAAGACCCCGGATCAGACCACGGTCGAGATCAGCGGCATCGATCGCCAGAAGGTCGGCCAGCTGGCCGCCGAGATCCGCCGTTGGCGCAAGCCCGAGCCGTACAAGGGCAAGGGCATCAAGTATCGCGGCGAGTTCATCTTCCGCAAAGAAGGCAAGAAGAAGTAAGCCATGGCCAAAATGTCTCTCTTCGATCGGCGCCGTCAGCGCGTCCGCACCGCGCTTCGCAAGCGCGCCGGCGATCGCCTGCGCCTGTCGGTCCATCGCTCGGGCAAGCACATCTACGCCCAGGTCATCGACGATGCCGCCGGCCGCACGGTCGCTTCGGCCTCGACGATCGACAAGGACGTCAAGGGCAAGGGCGGTGCCACCACCAGCTCCGCCCAGGATGTCGGCCGCCGCGTCGCCGAGCGCGCCAAGGCTGCGGGCGTGACCCGTGTTATCTTTGACCGTGGCGGTTTTCTGTTCCACGGCCGCGTGAAGGCTCTCGCCGATGCCGCGCGCGAAGGCGGATTGGAGTTCTAATCGATGGCTGACGAAAACAATCAGGCCCCCGAGGGCCAGGCTCCGGAGGCAGTCGCCGCCGAGGGTCAGCCGACCGAGGGCCGCCGCGAGCGCGGCGCCCGTGGCGGCCGTGGTCGCGACGGCGGCCGTGACAATCGCGGTGGCCGTGGCCGTCGCGACGATCGTCGCGGTGGCAATCGCGAGGAAGAGGGCGAGGAGCTCGTCGAGAAGCTCGTCCACATCAACCGCGTCTCGAAGACGGTGAAGGGCGGTAAGCGCTTCGGTTTCGCCGCACTCGTCGTCGTTGGCGACGGCAAGGGGCGGGCCGGCTTCGGCCACGGCAAGGCGCGCGAAGTGCCGGAAGCCATCTCCAAGGCGACTGCCGCCGCGAAGAAGGCGATGGTCCGCGTACCGCTGCGCGAGGGCCGCACTCTGCACCATGATGGCAAGGGCCATTTCGGTGCGGGTCGCGTCTACGTCCGTTCGGCCCCGCAGGGCACCGGCATCATCGCCGGCGGTCCGATGCGCGCGGTGTTCGAAAGCCTCGGCGTTGCCGACGTGGTGACCAAGTCGGTCGGCACCTCGAACCCCTACAACATGATCCGGGCGACTTTCGAGGCGCTCAAGGATCAGAGCAGCCCCAAGGCGGTGGCGCAGCGTCGCGGCAAGAAGATTGCCGATCTGATGGCGCGTCGTGCCGGCCTGTCGGGCGCGGAAGCTTCGGCGGAAGCCGAAGCCGTGACGGAGTAAGCGTCCCATGGCGACGATCAAGATCACCCAGACCGGTTCGCCGATCCGGCGCACCCCCGATCAGCGCAAGACGCTGATCGGCCTGGGCCTCAACAAGATGCATCGCACGGTCGAGCTCGGCGACACCCCCGAGGTGCGCGGCATGATCAAGAAGGTGCAGCACATGGTGAAGGTCGAGGGCTGAGCCACCGACCGGGCGGCTTGCCAAAAGCGGCCGCCTCACTATGACGACGGAACCCCGGCCCTCGTGCCGGGGTAACGTGTTTCAAAATCAGCGCGAACATAGCGAAAGCGAGTGCAAGACATGAATCTCAATGATCTCCGCGACAATAAAGGTGCCCGTAAGTCCCGCGTCCGCGTCGGCCGTGGCATCGGTTCGGGCCTCGGCAAGACCGGCGGCCGCGGCCAGAAGGGCCAGAAGAGCCGCTCGGGCGTCTCCATCTGGGGCTTCGAGGGCGGTCAGATGCCGCTCCACATGCGGATCCCGAAGCGCGGCTTCAACAATCCGTTCGCCAAGGATTACGCCGAGGTGAACCTGGGCCAGATCCAGAAGCTGGTCGAAGCCGGCAAGCTGGACGCCAAGGGCACGATCGATCACGCCGCGCTCAAGGCCGCCGGCGTCGCTCGCGGCGGCAAGGACGGCGTCCGCATTCTCGCCAAGGGCGCGATCAGCACCAAGCTCGCTTTCCGCGTCGCCGGCCTCTCGGCCAGCGCCCGCGAGGCGATCGAGGCTGCCGGCGGTTCGGTCGAGGTGATCGAGGTGGTTCCGGCCGCCGAGAAGGCCGCTGCCAAGAAGGGCACGACCCGCGCCGCCGCCAAGAAGGCTGCCAAAGCGAAGGCCTGAACGGTTAGCGGCTGACAAGCCGGAACCGATCACTATATGAGGCGGCGGGGGGCGAACATTCTCCCGCCGCCGCATCTTTTTCCGGGGTCGAATACATTATGGCATCGCAAGCCGAACAACTGGCCGCGAATATCAGCCTGGCAAATTTCGCCAAGGCCACCGATCTCAAAAAGCGTCTCTGGTTCACCCTCGGCGCCCTGATCGTTTTCCGTCTCCTGAGCTTCATCCCGCTGCCCGGCATCGATCCGCGCGCGCTGGCGAGCCTGTTCGATACGACCCGCGGCACGGTCCTCGATTTCTTCAACACCTTCTCGGGCGGCAGCCTCGAGCGCATGAGCCTGATCGCGCTCGGCGTGATGCCCTACATCACCGCCTCGATCGTGGTGCAGCTGGCGACCTCGATGTCGCCGACGCTCGCCGCGCTCAAGAAAGAGGGCGAGAGCGGCCGTAAGAAGATTAACCAGTACACCCGCTACGGCACCGTGTTCCTGGCCGCGATCCAGGGCTATTTCATCGCCGTCGGCCTTGAAGGCTGGGGTTCGGGGCAGGGCGGATCGGCTGTCATCGACCCCGGGATGATGTTCCGCATCACGACCGTGATCAGCCTCGTCGGCGGCACGATGTTCCTGATGTGGCTGGGCGAGCAAATCACCAGCCGCGGCATCGGCAACGGCGTCAGCCTGATCATCATGGCCGGCATCGTCGCCCAGCTTCCGACAGCGCTCGCCCAGGTCTTCGAAGGCGGCCGCACCGGCACGCTGTCGCCGGTCCTGATCATCGGCGTGCTCGCGCTGGCGTTCGGCCTGATCCTCGGCATCTGCTTCATGGAGCGCGCCCAGCGCCGCGTCCTCGTCCAATATCCCAAGCGCCAGAGCGCGCGCGGCGCCGTGCAGCAGGAGCGTTCGCACCTGCCGCTGAAGATCAACACCGCGGGCGTGATCCCGCCGATCTTCGCTTCCTCGCTGCTGCTCATGCCGCTCACCATCGCGCAGTTCGCGGGCAACCGCGTGCAGGGCGAGAGCGCCTGGGGTGACATCCTGATCACGGTCACGACCGCGCTCCAGCACGGCGCGCCGCTCTACATGGCGCTCTATGCCGCCGGCATCATCTTCTTCTGCTTCTTCTACACCGCCGTGGTGTTCAATCCGGAAGAGACCGCCGACAATCTCAAGCGCCAGGGCGGCTTCATCCCCGGCATCCGCCCGGGCAAGCGCACCGAGGAATATCTCGATTACGTGCTGACCCGGATCACGGTGATCGGCGCCGCTTACCTGACTCTGATCTGTCTGGTGCCGGAATTCCTGATCGCCCGCGCCGGCATCCCGTTCTATCTCGGCGGCACCAGTCTGCTGATCGTCGTCAACGTGACGATGGACACGGTCACCCAGATCCAAAGCCACCTGATCGCCCACCAATATGGCGACCTCATCAAGAAGGCGAAGCTCAAGGGCGGCCGCCCGCGCGGCTGAGTTCCAGGGGGAGTAGGTTTTCGATGAACATCATCCTTCTGGGCCCTCCGGGCGCGGGCAAGGGCACGCAGGCGAGTCGGCTCGAGGCCGACCGGGGCATGGTCCAGCTTTCGACCGGCGACATGTTGCGCGCCGCGGTGGCGGCCAAGACGCCTGTCGGCTTGCAGGCCAAGGCGGTGATGGACGCCGGCGGACTCGTCTCCGACGCGATCGTCACCGGCATCCTGTCCGACCGGCTCGACCAGGAGGATGTGCGCAACGGCTTCATCCTCGACGGCTATCCGCGCACCGAGGCGCAGGCCGTGTCGCTGGAAGCCCTGCTTGGCGAGAAGGACATGAAGCTCGACCAGGTGATCGAACTGGTCGTCGACGAGGACGCCCTCGTGGACCGCATCACCGGCCGCTTCACCTGCGCGAGCTGCGGCGAAGGCTATCACGACCGTTACAAGGCGCCGAAGGTGCCTGAGACGTGCGACGTCTGCGGAAGCCATCAGTTCAAGCGCCGTCCCGACGACAATGAGGAGACGGTGCGCAACCGCCTCGTCGAATATCGTGCCAAGACCGCGCCGATCTTGCCTTTCTACGAGGCCAAGGGGCTGGTGCGCCGCGTCGACGGGATGGCGCCGATCGCCGAGGTCGAAAGCGCGATCGAGGCTATTCTCGACGGCCGCTGATCGCGTTACTCTCGCCCCTCACGCAGTGGGGAGCGCGCGCATGAAGAAGCTGGCCTTGTTCACCGTCGCACTGGCCGCGTCGCCGGCAGCGGCGGAGGTGAAATCCGCGACGCCCGCCGGGTTCGAGGTCGAAAGCCGCGTGACGGTCCCGCTGCCTCCGGCCAAAGCCTATGTCGCGCTCGGGCGCATCGGCGAATGGTGGAATCCGGCGCACACCTATTCGGGCAAGGCGGCCAATCTCCGTCTCGATCTGAAGGTCGGCGGGTGCTTCTGCGAGACGACGGACGGCGGCGGCGCCATCGAGCATCTGCGCGTGATCTATGCCCAGCCCGGCGCCATGCTCCGGCTGCAGGGCGGCCTCGGGCCGCTCCAGGCCGAAGGCGTGGCCGGAACCCTGACCTGGACGCTGAAGCCGGTCGCCGGCGGCACCGAGATCGTCCAATCCTATGTCGTCGGCGGCTATGTGCGGGGCGGGGCCGACAAACTCGCCGCGCCGGTCGACCAGGTAATGCGCGAGCAGCTCGAACGCTATCGGAGCCGGCTTGCCGCCCCGCGGTGATGCGATTGGCTGGAAGGCGCGGAACCGCGTCCTTTCTCGCGCGCGGGAAGGGGCGGTGCGGTTGACATCGGCCGGGCGCGCCCCTATCTGCGCTCCATCCCGATCGACCGGCGGCCCGGCGGCGCATCCCGTGCGCGCGTCGGCTTTGGCCGTTTCGCGGGTGTCAAAGCGCTGAGATGGGACGGCCTTGCCCGCCGTCCTGTGGAGCAGGAGAAAGTAAATATGGCACGTATTGCGGGTGTGAATATCCCGACCAATAAGCGCGTGGAAATCGCGCTCACCTACATCCACGGCATTGGCAACACCAAGGCCAAGGAAATCACCGCCAAGCTCGGCATCGCGCCCGAGCGTCGCGTCCAGGACCTGACCGATCAGGAAGTGCTCCAGATCCGCGAGGCGATCGACGCCGGCTACACCGTCGAAGGCGACCTTCGCCGCCAGGTGGCGATGAACATCAAGCGCCTGATGGACCTCGCTTGCTACCGCGGCCTGCGCCATCGCAAGGGCCTCCCGGTTCGCGGCCAGCGCACGCACACCAATGCGCGCACCCGCAAGGGCAAGGCCAAGCCGATCGCCGGCAAGAAGAAGTAAGCCCGCGCGGCTTCGTGATCTCCTAAGGTAGGATAGAAAAGATATGGCACGCGAACCTCAGCGCCTTCGTCGGCGCGAGCGCAAGAACATCACCGCCGGCGTCGCACACGTGAACGCCAGCTTCAACAACACGATGATCACCATCACCGACGCCCAGGGCAATGCCATCGCATGGTCCTCGGCCGGCATGATGGGCTTCAAGGGCAGCCGCAAGTCGACCCCGTACGCCGCGCAGGTCGCTGCGGAAGATGCCGGCAAGAAGGCCGCCGAGCACGGCGTCCGCACCCTCGAAGTCGAGGTCAAAGGACCGGGTTCTGGCCGCGAGTCGGCGCTCCGCGCGCTGCAGGCGGTCGGCTTCCAGATCACCTCGATCCGCGACGTGACGCCGATCCCGCACAACGGCGTCCGCCCGTCCAAGCGTCGCCGCGTCTGATTTCGACGTACCGCCCGCCCGCATCCGCGGCGGGCGGTACGCCGGTTCGAGTTTCTACATAATCCGGAAGGGCGACCCCCCGTCCCTCCGAAGGATCCAAGGGAAGATCATGGCCGTCAACGCAAAGAACTGGCAGGAAATGAAGAAGCCCAACGCCCTCGAGAAGAAGGCGGGCGGCGACAGCCGGCGCAAGGCCACGTTCGTCGCCGAGCCGCTCGAGCGCGGCTTCGGCCTGACGCTCGGCAACTCGCTGCGCCGCGTCCTCCTCTCCTCGCTCCAGGGCGCCGCCGTGACCTCGATGCGCATCGAGGGCGTGCTGCACGAATTCTCGTCGCTCGCCGGCGTGCGCGAGGACGTCACCGACATCGTGCTCAACGTCAAGCAGATCGCGCTCCGCATGGAAGGCGACCAGCCCAAGCGCCTCCAATTGTCGGCGACCGGCCCCGGTGAAGTCACCGCCGGCCAGATCGCGACCACCGGCGACATCGAGGTGATGAACCCCGACCTCGTCATCTGCCACCTCGACGAGGGCGCGACGCTCAACATGGAGCTCACCGCCGAAGTCGGTAAGGGTTATGTCCCGGCGGCGTCGAACCGTCCGGTCGACGCGCCGATCGGCCTCGTCCCGGTCGATGCGCTGTACAGCCCGGTGCGCCAGGTCAGCTACAAGGTCGAGAACACCCGCGTCGGCCAGGAGCTGGACTATGACAAGCTGACGCTCACCGTCGAAACCGACGGCACGGTCACCCCGGACGATGCGATCGCTTATGCGGCCCGCATCCTTCAGGACCAGCTGCAGCTGTTCGTCCACTTCGACGACGCGCTCGTCCACACCGCCGCTCCGACCGGAATGGCAGCGCCGTCCGCCTCCGAGACCGAGGCCGACGCCAACCAGCTCAACCGTTACCTCCTCAAGAAGGTCGACGAGCTGGAGCTGTCGGTGCGCAGCGCCAACTGCCTCAAGAACGACAACATCATCTACATCGGCGACCTCGTCCAGAAGACCGAGGCCGAGATGCTCCGTACGCCGAACTTCGGCCGCAAGTCGCTGAACGAGATCAAGGAAGTGCTCTCGTCCATGGGTCTGCGCCTCGGCATGGACATCCCGGGCTGGCCGCCCGAGAATATCGAGGAAATGGCCAAGAAGCTCGAGCAGGAGCTGATGGGCTGATCCTCTTCTCCCGAAGCCGCGCTTCGAGAGGATGACAGAACAGGAAGGGCCGTCCCGCGGGGCGGCCCTTTTTGTTTGGAGAGGTAGGCGAGCGTCGAGTGAGGCGCGTGCGTCCGCGAAGAGGGACGCCCCTCCCGGACGCTACAGGGGAGGGGCGTTCCGCAGCGGCCTAGGAGCGGCGGCCGCGTTCGTAGGTCTGGAGGCAATTGTCGGTCACGCTGGCCGAGCAAGCCGGATAGGATTCGTTGGTGTCGTCGATCGTCGCGCCGGTGACGGGGTCAACGAGCGGACCGCCCATCGCCGTGCCGGCCACGCCGTTCCAGCCGGCGGGAACGACCGCAGCGGCGGAGATTACGGCGATGCCGCGGGCGTCGCGCTCGGGATTGCTGTTGTCGGCCTGGACGACGGGGCCGCTTGCCATCGGCATGTTCGCGGCGGTCGTGTGGGCGCTGGTCGTGGCATGGACGTCCGCATCGACGTCGGCGGCGACACCGGTATCGGTCTGGACCTGGGCGTTAACGTCCATGTCGGCTTCGGCCGCGGTAGTGGTCTGCGCGACGGCCGCGCTGCTCATCAGGAGAGCGATCGCAAAAGCTGCTGTTCTCATCAGATTTTCCTTCCGGTTGGGATCCGCGGCAACGGCGTCGGCCGTCGGGCCGTGCGCGCCTGCCGCGGGGGACGCGCCTCTAAACGGGCTGCGGCATCGGCATTTCCGGTCGGTGGGACGGATCGTGTGCGCCACGGGTTCGATTGCAGCCGAACGGGAGCTGGGCCGTTACAGACTTGGTTGCCGGCCCCGATTGGGCGGGTGACTCCCGGAGACAGGAAAATCATGCCCGCCCACGTCATCTTGATCGATCTCTTCGCCCTGTTGCTGGCGACGCTGGGGTTCCATATGGCATTCCGCCAGCGCCTGGTGCGGCGGCTCTGGCGCAGCCTGTCGGGCGCGCCTGCGGATGTCCCGGCTCCTGCCCGTCCGGACGGCGAGGACCCGGTCCATTATGCGCTGATCATCTTCGGCATCATGATCATGGCCTTCGGCACGATCCTGTTCGCCTTCACGACCTTCTACGCTCTCCTGACCGCTCGCTAACAGCGATCAGGCCGCTTGACGACGCATCGCCGCCAGCGGCTCCATGCCGTTGTCGGCGGCAGCGATGTAGCTCTTCATCTCGACCACCGGCACCATCGTCTTGAGCACGTCCTCGACGCCGTCCTCGCATTTGAGGCGCAGGCTTTCGATGCGCAGGTTGCTGTCCTCGGTCACTCGAATCGTCCCTGCGACGCCGATCCGGCGGCACTTGAAGCGCCGGCCCTGCACGATCTTGAATCCGCCCATGTCGGTGGCGCTGTCGAGGCCTGGAGTGATCCCTGTCGCCGTGCGGCACTGGTTGCCGATTTCGGTCATGCAATGGCGCTCGAGCCCTGCCAGCGGATAGTCGGCGGGGACGTCGACCGTGGCAATGACGACGATACGCTTCAGGGACATGATGGACCTTTCCGGGAACTGCACGCGGAGCGCTTGTGCCCTTGAACCCGCGCGCCGATCAAGCTCTTGACCGCCACCCCGATCTGCGGGATCGACAGCGGCCGCGCAGGATGACATTCCAGCCGGCATGAGTGGTGAGCTGATCTTACGCGACGCGGCGCCCGGCGACGGGGCAGCAGTGGCGGCGATCTATGTGCACCATGTGCTGCACGGCACCGCCTCCTACGACACCGAGGCCCCGAGCCCGGCGGACATGCGCAACAAGATCGTTCATGTGCTGGCGCAGGGCTGGCCCTTCCTGGTGGCGGAGGCGGGAGGGGAGGTGGTCGGCTATGCTTATGCCACGCAGTTCCGCGACCGGCCGGCTTATGCCTATACGTGCGAGAATAGCATCTATGTGCGGGCGGGCGATGGCGGCCGCGGCATCGGCCGGCGCCTGCTCGAAGCCTTGTTGGTTCGCTCCGAGCGAGCGGGCTTCCGGCAGATGGTGGCCGTGATCGGCGGCGCCGAACCGGCTTCGGTGGCGCTGCACACGGCCTGCGGGTTTCGCGAGGCCGGGCGGATCCAGGCGGTAGGCTGGAAGAAGGGCCGCTGGCTCGACAATGTCTATATGCAGAAGGCGCTCGGACCCGGCGCCACGAGGCCGCCCGACGTGTGAACCGGCTTGCCGGCCGGCTTCCATCCCCACCGCTTGGCCGCAAGCCCATTGTCAATCGGACTGGTTGAATATCATCTTGCTCTCCCGGCCCGAGTCGGGCTGACCAACGCCGCCGCGGCGGCGGGGAGGTGCGCCAGATGCAGAGTGACGGCCAGACCCGAACCCCGCCCGCTCCAATATTGCTCCGCGAATCGAGCGCCGCCGCATCCGTGCTTCTGCTGCCTGGGCTCGACAATTCCGGACCCGACCATTGGCAGAGCCATTGGGCGGTGCTTTCCAACTTCAGCCGCGTAGATTTCGGCGACTGGGTGCACCCGACGCCCGACCAGTGGGTTCCGCGGCTCGACCGCGCCGTGCGCGAAAGCACGCGCCCGCTGGTGTTGGCGGCGCACAGCCTCGGCTGCCTTACGGTGGGCTGGTGGGCATCTTTGATGTGTAGCGAGGCCTTTCGCGACAAATTGGCCGGAGCGCTGCTGGTGGCGCCGGCGGACGTCGAAGCGGGCGTCGAGCCGCGGCTAAACAGCTTCGCGCCGCTTCCCCTTCTGCCACTGCCGTTCCGGACGATGGTCGTTGCGAGCCGCAACGATCCTTATGCCGCCTTCGGGAAGTCGCAGGCGATGGCCGCGGCCTGGGGCGCCGAGCTGGTCGATGCCGGCGAGGCGGGGCATATCAACGCGGAGTCCGATCTCGGCGGTTGGCCGGAGGGCCTGAGGCTGCTGGCCGGGCTGACCGGTCACAAGGGCAATTTGCTGACGGCCGAGCTCGGCCTGCGGATCGCCTTCGACTGACGCTTCAGGCTTCAGTTTCGGCCCTCACCCATTCGCCGTAAGGCGCATGCGCAGCGGCGATCGGCCAGGCGACGGCGGCGGGCACGTCGTAGCTGTGCAGCGCGGCGATGCGCGCGATCAGTGCCTTGGCGCTGCCTGCTCCCGTCTTGAACAGCACCGGCACCTCCTCGGCCTCCTCGATCGCGCCCTGCCAGCGGTAGATCGAGCGGCACGGCGCGAGCAGGTTTGCGCAGGCGGCGAGCCGCTCGTCGATCACGGTTCGGGCGACGGTGCGGGCTTCGTCGGCATTCGCGAAGACCGCGTAGACCGTGACGATGCCGGCTTCGCTCATGCCGGTCGCGCACCGATGCGGTGCGACGCGAGGACGATCGTGCCGAGCAGGATCGCCGCCATGCCCTGGTGCGCGACGGCGATCCACAGGTCGACCCCGCTCAGCAAGGTCATGATGCCGATCAGGATCTGGACGAACACGGCAGCGACGACGCCGATGGCCTCGGCGCGCAACTTGCGGCTCCACGCTTCGAAGGCGAGGAGGAAGGCCATGACCGCGACCGCGAAGGCGACCCAGCGGTGGATGAACTGCACCACGATCGGATTGTCGACGTAATTGCGCAGGAACGGCTCAAGCATCGGCGTGTCGGCCGGGAACCACTCGCTGCCCATCATCGGCCAGGTGTTGAAGGCATAGCCGGCGTCGAGCCCGGCAACATAGGCGCCGAACAGCATCTGCACGCCGAGGACCGACAGCGCCCAGATGCCGACCGTCGGCATCCGCACCGGCTTCGCCGCCCGGTCGCGATCGAGCAGGCGCAGGTCGAGCGCGGTCCAGACGAGGCCGGCGAGAATCAGGAAGGCGGTGAGCAGGTGCACGGCGAGGCGCAGGTGGCTGACATCGGGGCGGTCGATCAGGCCCGAGGCGACCATCCACCAGCCGATGAAGCCCTGCAGCCCGCCCAAAGCGAGCAGGGCGCCAAGCCGCCAGCCATAGCCGCGCGGGATCGCCTTCTTCCATGCGAACCAGACGAAGGGGATCGCGAAGGCAAGGCCGATGACGCGGCCGAGCAAGCGGTGGACATATTCCCAGAAGAAGATGTCCTTGAACTCGGCGAGCGTCATGCCGCGGTTGATCTTTTGATATTGGGGGCTCGCCTTGTAGGCGTCGAACTCCTCCTGCCACTGTTCGGCATTGAGCGGCGGCAGCGTGCCCGAAACGGGCTCCCAGCGCGTGATCGACAGGCCGGATTCGGTGAGCCGCGTGATGCCGCCGACCACGATCATCAGGAAGACCAAAGCGGCCACGACCAGCAGCCAGTGGGAGAGGGCGCGCGGTCGGATTCCGGCCGGCCGGACCGATGCTTGAACCTGGGTAGCCATGCCGGGCGCTATGGAGCGAGTCGGCCGCTTTGTCGATAAGCGGTGGCCGCAGGAAACTCCGCTCCAGCCGCAACTTTTCGGCCTATGTAATGTTGTAACTTCTCGCTTCCGCCCTTATACAGGACCGAGCAGAGGGACCAAGGATGTTTGCGAGCGAAACGAGCACTGGAGCGATCGACCGGGCGGCTATCGCCCTGTCGGGCCTTTGCCTCGTCCATTGCCTCGCCAGTGCGGTGCTCCTGGCCGTGCTCGCCTCGGCCGGCGGCTTGCTGCTCAGCCCCGTGATCCACGAAGTGGGCCTGGTCATGGCGATTCTGCTCGGCATCGTCGCGCTCGGCCGCGGCATCGTTCAGCACGGTTTCATGATGCCGGCCGCCGTCGGCGGTCTCGGCCTCGGCGTGATGGCGGGCGCGCTGACCCTGCCGCACAGCGGCATGGAAGTGGTCTATACGATCCTTGGCGTCGCCATCCTCGCGCTCGGCCATGACCTCAACCGGCGCGCCACGATCTGACGCTTGTTCCGGGGCCGTCCAGGCCCTATCTGCCGGTCATGGCTCATGTGCATCACTCGCATGCCGGCGCTTCGCTGGCCGCCGCCGCCAAGGCGACGATGGAGCGGTCCGGCGAACAATGGACGGCGATGCGTGCCGCCATCTTCGATGCGCTGGCCAGCTTCGACAAGCCGGCCTCGGCCTACGACATCGCCGATAAGGTCTCCAAGGATCAGGGTCGCCGCGTCGCTGCGAACAGCGTCTATCGCATCCTCGACCTGTTCGTCGGCTCGAACCTCGCCCGTCGCGTCGAGAGCGCCAACGCCTATATCGCCAACGATCATCCCGATTGCCTGCACGACTGCATCTTCCTGATCTGCGACCATTGCGGGCAGACCACCCATATCGACGACGACAGCCTGTCCAGCGGCGTCCGCGCCGCAGCGGTGAAGGCCGGCTTCTCGCCCGATCGCCCGGTGATCGAGGTGCGCGGGCGCTGCAGCGAGTGCGAGGGGCGCTGAGCGGCGCTTACGCCGTTCCTGCACCGTTTCATCATTCGACAGGCACAATCCGCAGCGCTAAGAGCGGCGCGGTAAAGGACACCCGATGACCGATCGCCCGCTCACGCCCCTTCTCGACACGGTCGACACGCCCGATCAGCTCCGCCGCCTGCGGCCCGAGCAGCTCCGTCAGTTCGCCGACGAACTGCGCGCGGAAACGATCTCGGCCGTCTCGGTCACCGGCGGCCATCTCGGCGCCGGCCTCGGCGTGGTCGAGCTCACCGTCGCGCTCCATTACGTGTTCAACACGCCCGACGACCGGCTAATCTGGGACGTCGGCCACCAATGCTATCCGCATAAGATCATCACCGGCCGGCGCGACCGCATCCGCACCCTGCGCATGGGTGGCGGCCTCAGCGGCTTCACCAAGCGCAGCGAGAGCGAGTACGACCCGTTCGGCGCGGCGCACAGCTCGACCTCGATCTCGGCCGCGCTTGGCTTTGCCGTGGCGAACAAGCTCGCCGGAACCCCGGGCAAGGCGATCGCGGTGATCGGCGACGGCGCGATGAGCGCCGGCATGGCCTATGAGGCGATGAACAATGCCCGCGAGGCCGGCAACCGGCTGGTCGTGATCTTGAACGACAACGACATGTCGATCGCGCCGCCGGTGGGCGGGCTCTCGGCCTATCTCGCGCGGCTGGTGAGTTCGGACAGCTATCTCTCGGTCCGCCACCTCGCCCAGCGCTTCGCGCGCAGGCTGCCGACGCCGCTCCACAATGCCGCGCGCAAGGCGGAGGAATTCGCCCGCGGCATGGCGACCGGCGGCACGCTCTTCGAGGAGCTCGGTTTCTATTATGTCGGCCCCGTCGATGGCCACGACATCGATCGCCTGATCCCGATCCTCGAGAATGTCCGCGACGCCGATCTCGGGCCGATGCTGGTCCATGTCGTGACCAAGAAGGGCAAGGGCTACGCGCCCGCCGAGGCCGCGGCCGACAAATATCACGGCGTCCAGAAGTTCGACGTCGTCTCGGGCGAGCAGGCCAAGGCGCCGGCGGGTCCGCCGAGCTATACCGGCGTCTTCGCCCAGGCGCTGATCGCCGAGGCGGCGCGCGACGAAAAGGTCGTGGCGATCACGGCGGCAATGCCGTCGGGGACCGGCCTGGACAAGTTCGAAGCGCGGTTCCCCGATCGCACGTTCGACGTCGGTATTGCCGAGCAGCATGCGGTGACCTTCGCGGCCGGCCTCGCCGCGCAGGGCTATCGGCCGTTCGTCGCCATCTACTCGACCTTCCTGCAGCGCGCCTATGACCAGGTGGTGCATGACGTCGCCATCCAGAATTTGCCGGTGCGCTTCGCGATGGACCGCGCCGGGCTGGTCGGCGCCGACGGCTCGACCCATGCCGGCAGCTTCGACCTCGCCTACCTCTGCACCCTGCCCAATTTCGTCGTGATGGCGGCCGCCGACGAAGCCGAGCTGACGCACATGGTACACACGATGGCGCTGCACGACGGCGGCCCGATCGCCGTGCGCTATCCGCGCGGCAACGGCACCGGTATCGGCGTGCCCGCGGTCCCGCAGCAACTCGAGATCGGCAAGGGCCGGATCGTCCGCGAGGGCAAGAAGGTCGCGATCCTCTCGCTCGGCACCCGCCTCGAGGAAGCGCTGAAGGCGGCCGACGTGCTCGAAGGGAAGGGGCTCTCGACCACGGTCGCGGACCTGCGCTTCGCCAAGCCGCTCGATGAGGAGCTCATCCGCAGGTTGCTCACCACCCACGAAGTGGCGGTGACGGTCGAGGAGGCCGCCATCGGCGGTCTCGGCGCCCATGTCCTCACCATGGCCAGCGACAAGGGCCTGATCGATTGCGGCCTCAAGATCCGCACCATGCGCCTGCCCGACACGTTCCAGGACCAGGACAAACCCGAGAAGCAATATGCCGAGGCGGGCCTCGACGCAGACGCGATCGTCGACACGGTCCTGAAGGCGCTCCGCCACAACAGCAGTGGGGTAATCGAAGGCGCGCGGGCCTAGGAAAGGGCTTCACGCAGGGGCGCGGGTCGCAAAGGGGGCACATTCCATGGCTAAGCTGCGCGTCGACCAGATGCTCGTCGATCGCGGGCTGGCGGAGAGCCGGGCGCGGGCGCAGGCTCTGATCCTCGCCGGGCTGGTCTTTTCGGGCGAGCGCAAGATCGACAAGGCCGGGCAGGCGATGGCCGAGGATGTGCCGCTCGAAGTGCGCGGCAAGGACCATCCCTGGGTGTCGCGCGGCGGGTTGAAGCTCGCCCACGCTCTCGAGCATTTCGGCTGGGATGTGACCGGCGCGGTCGCGATCGACGTCGGCTCCTCGACCGGCGGCTTCACCGACGTGCTGCTGCAGAACGGCGCCGCCAAGGTGTTCGCGGTCGATTCCGGCACCAACCAGCTCGCCTGGAAGCTCCGGCAGGATCCGCGCGTCGTCGTCCACGAGAAGACCAACGCCCGCTACCTCACAGACGCCATCATCACCGAGCCGGTCGACCTCGTCGTCTGCGATGCGAGCTTCATCGGCCTCGCCAAGGTGCTGGACACCGCGATAGACTTCGTGAAGCCTGGCGGGCGGCTGGTCGCGCTCATCAAGCCGCAGTTCGAGGCGGAGCGGAGCGAGATCGGCAAGGGCGGCGTCGTGCGCGATCCCCTTGTGCACGAACGGGTTTGCGATGCCGCCAAGGCTTGGATAGAATCGCGCGGGTGGGGCGTTGCAGGCGTGATCGAAAGTCCGATCATGGGACCGGAAGGAAATAAAGAGTTCCTACTGGCCGCACAGCGCGCTTGATCCCATTGCGGCCACAGGCTAGCGCCCCCACCGTGCGCAACTTTCGTTTACCTCTTTCGCTCGCGATTCTGGGTGCCCTCGCTGCCTGCAGCGGCGGCGAAACCAAGGGACGCGACCGGCCGCCGCCCGTGGTCACGGTCGAGCCGGCCACCACGATGCGGTTCATCGAGCGGATCGACGCCGTCGGCACTGCGCGGGCCAACGAGCAGGTGACCCTGTCCGCCCCGGTGACCGAGCGGATCGTGCGCCTCAATTTCGACGATGGCGGCTACGTCAATCGTGGCCAGGTCGTCGCCGTTCTGGCTCAGGGCCAGGAGAATGCCCAATTGTCCGAGGCACAGGCCCGGGCGCGCGAGGCGGCGCAGCAATTGCAGCGCGTCCAGGAACTGAAGGAGCGCGGGTTCGCGACCAACTCCAGCCTCGACACGCAGCAGGCGCTGGCGGCCCAGGCACGGGCCCAGGCGGCGGGCGCACGCGCCCAGATTGGCGACCGCGTCGTCACCGCGCCTTTCTCAGGCTGGGTGTCGCTGCGCAACATTTCTCCCGGCGCGGTCGTGACCGCAGGCACGGAGATTGCGACGATCAGCGATCTGTCCTCGATCAAACTCGATTTCTCGGTTCCGGAGACGATGCTGGCCGCGCTCAAGCCGGGCCAGACGATCGAGGCACGCTCAGCGGCTTATCCCGACCAGCCGTTTCGCGGCCAGATCGCCACGATCGATCCGGTGATCGACCCCAATACGCGCTCGGTCACGGTGCGCGCGCGCCTGCCTAATCCGGATCGCAAGCTGAAGCCGGGCATGCTTCTCACCGTCGCCATCGAGACGGCGCCGCGCATGTCGCTGTCGGTCCCAGAACTGTCGGTGGTGGGCGAGGGCGACAGCCGCTTCGTCTACACCATCGCCGAGGGCGGAGAGGCCAAGCGCGTGCCGGTCCGCACCGGCGTCCGCTCCGAGGGTCGGATCGAGATCGTGGAGGGCCTGCGCCCCGGACAGAAGGTCGTCACCGAAGGTGTGGTGAAACTGTCCGACGGCATGAAGGTGCGGCTCGCCGGCGCAGCGAACGCCGAGCGCCCGCCGGCAGGGCGTGAA
The DNA here is from genome assembly GCA_023423775.1 of Pseudomonadota bacterium. Lineage (GTDB taxonomy): Bacteria > Pseudomonadota > Alphaproteobacteria > Sphingomonadales > Sphingomonadaceae > Allosphingosinicella. The sequence continues at coordinate 29,174 of JAFAEZ010000023.1, read as the reverse complement.
GCGGCCAAGGGCGACTAGGCAAGGCCGATGAGACTCTCCGACATCTCGGTCAAGCGCCCGGTCTTTGCGGCGGTTCTCGCCATCCTCCTGGCCGTGATCGGCGCCGTCGGCTTTCTCAGCCTCTCAGTCCGCGAATATCCCGACGTCGATCCGCCGGTCGTGTCGGTGGAGACCCAATATATCGGCGCCGCGGCAAGCGTCGTCGAAAGCCGCATCACCCAAGTGCTCGAGGAACGGCTGTCGGGCATCGAGGGCCTGCAGACGATCACCTCGCGCTCGCAGGATGGTCGCTCCGACATTTCGATCGAGTTCGCTCCGGGCCGCGACATCGATTCCGCCGCCAACGACGTGCGCGACCGCGTCGGCTCGGCGGCCCAGGATTTGCCCGAGGAGGCGCTCGCCTCACAGGTGCGCAAGGTCGATGCCGACGCCTCTCCGATCATGTTCCTGGTCTTCTCGAAGGCGGGCTGGAGCCGGCTCGAGCTCAGCGACTATGTCGACCGCAACGTGCTCGACCGCTTTTCCTCGATCGACGGCGTCGCACGCGTGTTCGTCGGCGGCGAAGCGCGGCCGGCGATGCGGGTGTGGATGCAGCCCGAGCGGCTCGCCGCATTCCAGCTGACTCCCGCCGATGTCGAGAATGCGCTGCGCCGGCAGAATGTCGAGCTCCCCGCCGGCCGCCTCGAATCCGCCGACCAGAACGTCACGCTCCGCGTCGAGCGGCCGTTCACCACCCCCCAGCAATTCGCCCAGCTCGTCGTCGGCCGCGGGGCGGGCGGCTATCTCGTCCGCCTCGGCGACGTCGCGAGGGTCGAGCAGGGGCCCGAAAATCCCTATTCCGCCTTCCGCGCCAACGGCGATTCCGCGGTCGGCCTCGGCATCGTCCGCCAGTCGGGCGCGAACACGCTCGCAGTCGCGCAGGCGGCCAAGGACATGGTCGAGCAGATCCGGCCGACTCTGCCCGAGGGCATGACCGTCACCGTGGGATCGGACGAGTCGCTGTTCATCAGCCGCGCGATCGACAAGGTCTGGCAAACGCTGGCCGAAGCGGCGATCCTGGTCGTGCTCGTCATCTTCCTGTTCCTCGGCAGCTGGCGCGCGACCCTCATTCCGGCCGTGACCGTGCCGCTCTGCCTGCTCGGCAGCTTCGCGGTGCTGTGGCTTGCCGGCTACTCGATCAACCTGCTCACCCTGCTCGCCATGGTGCTGTCGATCGGCATCGTCGTCGACGACGCCATCGTCGTGCTCGAAAACGTCTATCACCGCATCGAGCAGGGCGAGCCGCCGCTCAAGGCCGCCTATGAAGGTACGCGCCAGGTCGGCTTCGCGATCATCTCGACGACGCTCGTCGTCTGCGCCGTCTTCGTGCCGATCATGTTCATCACCGGCACGACCGGCCTGCTGTTCCGCGAGCTCGCGGTGGCAATGATCGGCGCCGTCGCCTTCTCCGGCTTCTTGGCCTTGAGCCTGGCGCCGATGCTGTGCTCGAAGATGCTGCGTCATGAGGAGCGGGGACGCCTGGCGCAGTGGATCGATACGCGCTTCCGCCGGCTCGAGCGGGGCTATGCGGACTTCCTCGATCGCGTACTGCGCAAGCCGGCGCTCCCGCTCGCCGCCGTCGCCCTGTTTCTGGCGGTGGCCGGCTTCCTGTTCACCACGCTCCAATCCGAGCTCGTGCCGAGCGAGGATGTCGGGATCCTCAGCGCGAACATCACCGCGCCCGAAGGCACCGGCTTCGCGGCAATGGACCGCTACGTATTGGACGCGCAGGGCAAGATCCTGCAGCTGACCGAGAAGGGCGCGGTCCGCGCGGTCATCGCACGCACGCCGGGCGGCTTCGGCTCAAGCGACGATTTCAATTCGGGCGCCTTCACGATCTTCCTCAAGCCCTGGGAGGAGCGCGAGCAGACCACCCAGGAAGTGGTGACCGAGGTCAACAAGATCCTGAGCCAGATGCCGCAGGTGCGCGGCAACGCCTCAGTGCGCTCGTCGATCGGCCGCGGCCGCGGCCAGCCGGTGAACTTCGTGATCGCCGGATCGACCTATCAGGATCTCGCCCGCGCCCGCGATCGCATCATCGCCGCGGCGGCCAACAATCCGGGCCTGATCAACCTCGATTCCGACTATAAGGAAACCAAGCCGCAGATCCGCATCGACGTCGATACGACACGGGCCGGCGATCTCGGCGTCTCGGTCGCCGACGTCAGCCAAGCGCTGCAGAGCCTGCTCGGTTCGCGCCGCGTCTCGACCTATGTCGATCGCGGCGAGGAATATCGCGTCGTCGTCCAGGCCGAGGCCGGCGCGCGTGCCACCGAGGCCAATCTCGCCTCGATCTATGTGCGCAGCCGCACCGGTGACCTCGTCGCTCTGTCCAACCTCGTCACCTTGCGCGAGACGGCGGGCGCGCGCGACCTTGGCCGCTACAATAAGCTGCGCGCGATCACGCTCTCGGGCGGCCTCGCGCCCGGATACTCGCTCGGCGAGGCGCTCACATTCCTGGAGCAGCAGGCCGCCGCATCGCCCGAAGTCACGGCCGTCGGTTATCGCGGCGAGAGCCAGTCGTTCAAGGAAGCCGGCGGATCGATCTACATCGTCTTCGCGCTCACCATTCTCGTCGTCTATCTGCTGCTCGGCGCACAGTTCGAAAGCTTCGTCCATCCCGCGGTGATCATCACCACCGTCCCGCTCGCCGTGGCCGGCGGCGTGATCGGGCTCGCCGTGATGGGCCAGACGCTCAACCTCTACAGCCAGGTCGGCATCGTCATGCTGGTCGGCCTCGCCGCCAAGAACGGCATTCTGATCGTCGAATTCGCCAACCAATTGCGCGACGCCGGCCGCGACATCGGCACCGCCATTCGCGACGCGGCGGTGCGGCGCCTGCGCCCGATCCTGATGACGTCGATCGCGACGGCGGCCGGCGCCGTGCCGTTGATGATCGCGAGCGGCGCCGGCGCCGCCGCGCGCCAGGCGATCGGCGTGGTCGTCGTCTGGGGCGTCTCGATTTCGACAATCATCACCCTGTTCCTGATTCCATTGCTTTACTCTCGCCTCGCACGCTTTACGGGCTCCCCGGAGGCGGTGAGCCGCGAGCTGGAAGCGCAATTGAAGCGGCCGGCGGCAGGCCACGGCCCGGACCTTGCGGGAGCTCCGCTTCCCGCCGAATAAGGAGTGGCTGATGGCGACGGGACTGGCCTCTAAGGGCGAATTGCGGATGTCGTTTCTGCGCTACGCGCTGATCACGGTCCCGGCGATATTGCTGCTCGGTATTCTGTCCGGGCGCGCCTCCAACAGCGGCTACGGCAACCCCTGGTTCGACGCGCTTGAAAAGCCGGCCATCATGCCGCCCTCCTGGGCGTTCCCGGTCGCCTGGACCACGCTCTACATCCTGCTCGGCTTGGTGCTGGCGATGATCCTCCATGCTCGCGGCGCGCGCGGCCGCGGCCTGATCCTCGGCCTGTTCGTGGCGCAGATGCTCTTGAATTTCTCCTGGTCGCCGCTTTTCTTCGCCGCGCACCAGGTTCGGCTGGCGCTGGTCGTGATCGTGGCGATCCTCGCAATCTCGGCGGTTGTCGCCTTTCTCGTGCGCAGGATTCGTCCCGTCGCGGCGTTGCTGATGCTGCCCTATCTGGCATGGCTGTGCTTCGCGAGCCTGCTCAACTATGAGATCGCCGCGCTCAATCCCAATGCCGAAACCCTTGTTCCGGCGGCGCCCAGCGCCGATATCGCGCTCTGAGACAGTCAAGGAGACAGACGAAATGCAGTCCGAAAACCGCCTGTTCGACGATTTCGTCAAGGTCTTGAACGGGGCCGCCGGAACCTTTGCGGGCATGACGCGGGAGGCCGAGGCCGGTTTCCGCGAGCGGATGCGCGAGTGGATCGGTGGTCTCGACATGGTCAGCCGCGACGAATTCGAGGCGGTGAAGGCGATCGCGGTCGCCGCGCGCGAGGAATCGATGGCGCTTAAGACCCGGCTCGACGCGCTTGAGGCCGCCGGCACTGCGTCCACCGTTGCCAAGGCACCGCGCGCCGCCGCCAAGAAGAAGGCCGACGACACCCCCGCTCGCGGGGACTAATCCACAACTTATTGACGGCGTGGATTATGTCTCCCTTGCGCTTTGGCGGGGGTCCGTGCAGCCTTTGATACAAGATGTAGTAAAAGGACAGCCGGGGCATGAACGTGGACGAATATGAGATGGAGCGCGAGACCAGCGCCCCGATCGACATGCTCGAACATTATTTCAGCGCGCACGGCTGGGGCTATGAGCGCCAGGGCGACGAGGAGATCGTCGCCACGTTCCAGGGCAGCTGGGCCCAATATGAGCTGCGGGCGATCTGGCGCGACGACGACAATGTCCTCCAGTTCCTGGCGCTGCCCGACATCCGCGTGCCCGCCGACAAGCGGGCCGCCACTTACGAGACGATCGGCCTCATCAACGAGCAGCTCTGGCTCGGTCATTTCGAATTGTGGGCGACCTCGGGTCTCGTCCTCTTCCGCCATGCCGCCTTGCTCGAAGGCGAGGACGGCGGCGCGCTGACGCTGCAGCAGGCCGAGACCCTGGTCGAAGCCGCGATCGAGGAATGCGAGCGCTTCTATCCGGTCTTCCAGTTCGTCCTTTGGGCCGACAAGACGCCGGCCGAGGCGATCGCGGCCGCTCTGATCGAGACCCAGGGCGAGGCCTGATGCCCGTCCGCCTGCCGGGGCCGTTCTGGCTGGTCGGCTGCGGCAACATGGCGGGCGCGATGCTCGAAGGCTGGCTGGCGCGCGGCATCGATCCCGCCCAGCTCACCGTGATCCGCCCGAGCGGCAGGCCAGTCGCCGACGGCGTCCGCGTCCTCACCGCTCTGCCCGAGGACGAGGTGCCGGCGCTGCTGATGCTCGGCGTCAAGCCGCAGATGCTCGATGCGGTCGCGCCCGAGTTGGCGCGCGTCGTCGAGCCGGGCACGATCCTCATCTCCATCCTCGCCGGCGTCGAGCAGCAATCGCTGCGCCGCCGCTTCTCCTCCGTACGGACGGTCGTCCGCGCCATGCCCAATACGCCGGCCCGGCTCAACAAGGCCGCCACCAGCCTCTACAGCGACAGCGACGAGGCGGCTGCCCGTGCGGTCGTCGAGCAGCTGATGGGAGCGCTCGGCGAGGTCGAGTGGATTGCCGATGAAGGGCTCTTCGACGTCGTCTCGGCGCTGACCGCGAGCGGTCCCGCCTTCGTCTTCCGCTTCATCGACGCGCTGGGCGAGGCCGCGGCCGCGCTCGGCCTGCCGCGCGCGCAGGCGCAGCGGCTGGCGCTCGCCACCGTCGAAGGCGCGGGCGCGCTCGCCGCCGCCGCCTCGGAGAGCCCGTACGAGCTCGCCGAACAGGTCGCCAGCCCGGGCGGGATGACGCGCAAAGGGCTGGATGTACTCGACGCCGACCAGCGCCTCGACCGCCTCGTTGCCGAGACGATCGAAGCGGCGGTGCGCCGCAGCCGCGAAATGGGCGCGGAAGCGCGGGACCGCGGCTGACGCGGTTGACGGGTCCGCCCGCCACGGCCTAGGCCCCCTCATCACGCGGCCCGTCCGGGGCGGCGCTCCATGATGAGGATAGATCGATGCTTTCCGTTTCCGGCAGCTTTGCGTTCGAGCCCAATCCCAGCCCGGTGGCGGACGCGGAACGGGTCCGGCAGCTGATCGATCCGGGCTTCGGCAAGGTCTTCACCGATCATATGGCGATCGTCCGCTACAATGCCGAAAAAGGCTGGCACGACGCCCGCATCACCGCCCGCCAGCCGCTGGCGATGGATCCGGCGGCCGCCGTGCTCCATTACGCCCAGGAGATTTTCGAGGGCATGAAGGCCTACCACCGCCCCGGTGGCGGCGCGGCCTTGTTCCGTCCCGAGGCGAATGCCCGCCGCTTCAACGCCTCGGCGCGGCGGATGGCGATGGCCGAGTTGCCCGAGGAGATCTTCCTCGAATCGGTGCGCGCTCTGGTTCGCGCCGACAAAAGCTGGATCCCCGACAGCCCGGACGGCGCGCTCTATCTGCGTCCCTTCATGTTCGCGAGCGAGGTCTTCCTCGGGGTGAAGCCGGCGATCGAATATCTCTATGTGGTGATGGCCTCTTCCGTGGGTGCCTATTTCCGCGGCGGCGCGCCCGCGATCACGCTCTATGCGACGCGCGAATATACGCGCGCTGCGCCGGGCGGCACCGGCGCCGCCAAATGCGGCGGCAATTATGCAGCGAGTTTGATCGCCCAGGCCGAAGCGACCCGGCAGGGCTGCGACCAGGTCGTTTTCCTCGACGCGGTCGAGCGGCGCTGGGTCGAGGAACTGGGCGGCATGAACATCTTCTTCGTGTTCGACGACGGCTCGATCCAGACGCCGCCGCTGACCGGCACGATCCTGCCCGGGATCACCCGCGATTCGATCATCACGCTTGCCCGTGACGCCGGGCTGACGGTGCGCGAGGAGCCCTATGCGATCGACCAGTGGGAGGCGGACGCCAAGAGCGGCCGGCTGACCGAGGCCTTCGCCTGCGGCACCGCCGCCGTCGTCACCCCGATCGGGGCGGTGAAGACGCAGGAAGGCCAGTTCACGGTCGGCGGCCAGACCATGGGTCCGGTGACCGAGCGGCTGCGCTCCACCCTGGTGGCGATCCAGCGCGGCACCGCCCCCGATCCTCATGGCTGGGTTGAGGAGATCGCCTGAAGTCCGCGCGCCCTTCAAAAAAGCGCGTTCTTCCCCTTTTCCCGCGCGCGCGCGCCGCTATAAGGCGGGCGCGCCGGATCGCTCAGCGATCCTGCTGGGGCGTCGCCAAGCGGTAAGGCACCGGTTTTTGGTACCGGCATTCGCAGGTTCGAATCCTGCCGCCCCAGCCAGTCATTTTGTCCTCCCCGGCCGGATGCGGACCCTGCAAGCGTCGCGCGAGCAGGCGCGTATTCAATGCGGCGGCATCATTCCCTGGATGATCTCGATCGTGCTGGCGTCGCGGCCGTCGGCGGCGAGCCGGACCGCATAGAAGCTGTGCGTGCCCGGCGCCGCCGGGTCGTCATATTCGATCGCGATGCAGGGACCTTCCGAGACCGCGCTGATGTCGCCCTGGCAGGCGGTCTTGCGGACGCGCTGGATGAGCGCGGGGCGGAGTTGCAGCAGCAGCGCCACCGGATCGGGGCAGGCCACGATTGAAGAGGCGCCGCTGCGCTCGTCGGTCCGCATTTGCGAGCAGGCGAGGCTGAAGCCGGGATTGCGCCGGGCGCCGACGCGGGCCCGCGCGCGCTCCATCAGATTCGCGGCGCGGTGGATCGCCGCGGCCGAAGGCGCCCGGCTCCAGTCCCAATACGGCCGGCCGGCGGCGCACTCGGGGTCGGCGGTGCCCGGCTCGGTCGATCCCGCCACGCGGAAGCGACGCTCCTCGATTGTCTGAAAGGGCTGCAGCGGCGGGTCCAGCCGCTGCTGCGGCGTCAGCCTGGCCTCGCCCTCGATCCGGAACGAGATGCCCGTGCCGCTCACTTCGCAAATGCCGGGCGGGCCCGCCGACCGAGGCTCCCGCCATATCAGGGCATAAGCGAGCACGCCCCAGCGCGCGGGGTAGAGTTCGGCGGTGGAAAACTCCGCGCTGCGTGTGGGAAATATCCATTGGGCGAGGGCCGGCGCTGTCATCGCCTCGATCTCGCGCTGGCGGCGGCTGCTTGGTGACAGAGGCGGGAGCGGCACCGGCTCGACCGCAGGCTCCTGGGTGAAGGCGGCCGTGATCGCCGAGGCGGTCGAGGCGCCGGGGAGGGCGGGCGGTCCGGCCACGCAGGCGCCGAGCGACAAAGCGACACATAAGCCGGCGACGTTGCGCATGCGATCTTATCCCTCGGCCAGAAGGAATTTCGTCCTATGCCGGCAAAACCCCGGACTTCGGCATTGGCTGCACGCGTGCGATCATTCCTCGCGCCGCTGGCCGAGCGCATCGCGCATGGCGAGGCTCGAATTGATTCGGGTCACGCCGGGGAGGCGGGAGAGGACGTCGCCGTGGATCGTCTCGTAATGGACCGCGCTTTCCACCTCGACGCGCAACCAGTAATCGAACGAGCCCGAGACCAGGAAACATTCCTTCACTTCGGGGCATTTGCGCACGGCGCGTTCGAAGCGGGTCAGATATTCCTCGGTCTGGCGCTCGAGCGTGACCTGAATGATCATGTTGACCCGCGCCTCGCCGCCGTCGTTGCGGCCGGGAACGATCGTGTAGCCGCCGATATAGCCTTCGGCTTCGAGCTGCTTGATGCGGCGATGGCAGGCGGAAGGAGAGAGGCCGACCTCCTCGCCGATCTGGGCATGGGTCAGCCGGGCGTTGACCCGCATCAGCCGCAATATGGCGCGGTCCTTCGAGTCTAGGCTCATCGAATATTCTCCCGTGTCGCCGTATCGGCTAAGCGTCCGGCCGCCGAATTGGCAAGACCGTTCGAATGATTCGTCGCCCGTTCGACGCATGTCTCACTATGTTGGCGCAATTCCGGGGGTCAGCCATGGTCGATGCGGTTCAAGCAGGAGCGATCCTACATATCGACCTCGAAGCGCTGGTCGCGAACTGGCGCGCGATCGGGGCCAGCGCCGCGCCCGCGGTTGCCGCCGCCGTGGTCAAGGCCGACGCCTATGGGCTCGGCGCGGTCCCGGTCGTGCGTGCCCTGGCCGCCGCGGGGTGCAAGCATTTCTTTGTCGCGCATCTGTCCGAGGCCGTCGCGCTGGAGCGTGAAGTGCCCGCCGGCGCCGCCCTCTATGTCTTGAACGGCCTGATGCCCGGCGCCGAAGCGGCCTGTGCGGCGATTGGGGCGATCCCGGTGCTGAACTCGCTCGACCAGCTCGAACGCTGGGCTGCGCTCGGGCGCGCCGCGGGGCAGGCGCTTCCAGCCGTGCTGCAGGTCGACACCGGCATGTCGCGGCTCGGCCTGCCGGCCGACGAGTTGGAGCGGCTGATCGCCGAGCCGACCCTGCGTGAAGGCATCGAGTTGCGCTTTGTCATGAGCCATCTTGCCTGCGCGGACGCGCCCGGCCACGAAGCGAACGCCCTGCAGGTCGCCGCCTTCGAGCGCATCTGCGCCGCCTTTCCGGGCGTGCCGCGGGCGCTCGACAATTCGGCCGGCGCGCTCGCCGCGGGCCGCGGCCATTTCGATCTGATCCGGCCGGGCATCGCGCTGTACGGCGGCGCGCCGTTTGCGGATCGGGTCAATCCGATGCGCCCGGTTGTGCGCCTCGAGGCGCGGATCGTCCAGCTCCGCGCCGTCGCGGCGGGGACCGGCGTCGGCTATGGCCTCACCTTCACCGCGCCGCGCGAGACGCGGCTGGCGACACTGGCGGTCGGCTATGCCGATGGTTGGCCCTGGCATCTCGCCAATAAGGGCTCGGCGTTCGTCGGCGGGGTCCGCGTGTCGGTCGTCGGCCGTGTGTCGATGGACAGTATGACGATCGACGTCACCGACGTACCCGCCGAGCATCTCTATCCCGGCGCTCCGGTCGAGCTGATCGGGCCGCACCAGACGCTCGAGGATGTCGCGCGCGACGCCGGCACGATCGACTATGAAATCTTGACGCGCCTCGGTGCCCGCTATGCGCGCGTCTACAATGATGGCGGCGCCGCAGCGCCGGATGGGGACTGAAAGCAATGCGTATCATCATCTTGGGCGGCGGCGTCGTCGGCGTCGCCTCGGCCTGGTATCTGGCCCAGGCGGGGCACGAGGTCGTCATCGTCGACCGCCAGAGCGGGCCCGCGATGGAGACCAGCTTCGCCAATGCCGGCGAGATCTCGCCCGGTTACGCTTCGCCCTGGGCGGCCCCCAACATCCCGGCCAAGGCGGTGCGCTGGCTGATGATGAAGCATGCGCCGCTGATCATCCGGCCCCAGCTCGATATGGCGATGGTGCGCTGGCTGACGGCGATGCTGATGAACTGCACGGCGAATGCCTATCGCACCAACAAGGAGCGGATGGTCCGGCTTGCCGAATTCAGCCGCGACCAGCTGATCGCGCTGCGCGCCGAGACCGGCATCGCCTATGACGAGCGCGCGCAGGGCACGCTGCAATTGTTCCGCAAGCAGGCGCAGCTCGACGCCGCCGATGCCGACATGGAAGTGCTGCGCGCCGACGGCGTGCCGTTCGAATTGCTCGACCGGGCCGGCTGCATCGCCGCCGAGCCGGGCCTTGCCTATAGCGACGTGCCGTTCGTCGGCGGGCTGCGGCTGCCGCTCGACGAGACCGGCGACTGCTTCAAATTCACCAACCAGCTCGCCGAGATGGCGGCGGCGCGCGGTGTCGAATTCCGCTTCGGCACAGCGATCCGGCGATTGGTCAAGTCTGGGGGGGCGATCAGCCATGTCGAGACCGACGCCGGCGACCTCAAGGGCGACGCCTATTTGGTGGCGATGGGCAGCTATTCGCCGTTGCTGGTCGCGCCGCTGGGCATCCGGCTTCCTGTCTATCCGGTGAAGGGCTATTCGATCACGATGCCGATCGTCGACGAGGCGCGCGCGCCGGTATCGACCGTGCTCGACGAGAGCTACAAGGTCGCGATCACCCGGCTGGGCGACCGCATCCGGGTCGGCGGCATGGCCGAGATTTCGGGCTACAACAATGTCCTGCGGCCGGCACGCCAGGCGACGCTCGAACATTCGGCGCGGTCGCTCTTCCCCGGCTCGGGCGGCGATGCCGGGGCGAGCTTCTGGTCGGGCCTACGGCCGATGACCCCGGACAGCACGCCGGTGATCGGGCCCACCCGATATGCCAATCTCTTCCTCAACACCGGCCACGGCACGCTCGGCTGGACGATGGCCTGCGGATCCGGCCATGTCATCGCCGACATCATCGCCGGGCGCACGCCGGCGATCCGCACCGACGATCTTTCGATCCAGCGTTACTGAGCCTCAGGAGAGTTGAAATGACGATCACCCGCATCGACCAGGGCCGCCGCATGAGCCAGGCCGTCGTCCATGGCGACACCATCTATCTGGCCGGGCAGGTCGGCGCGCCGGGCGAGAGCGTGACCGCGCAGACCAAGGCGGTGCTCGCCGACATCGAGGCGCTGCTGGCTCGCGTCGGCAGCGACAAGCATCACCTGCTCCATGCCACGATCTGGCTCGCGGACATGGCCGACTTCGCCGAGATGAATGCGGTGTGGGACGCGTGGATCGCCGACGCCCCGGCGCCCGCCCGCGCCACCGGCGAAGCGCGGCTCGCGACGCCCGACTACAAGGTCGAGATCATCGTCACCGCGGCCAGGGCCGGATAAGAGCAGGCATTGGGGGCGGCGCGGCGATCAGGCCGCGGCCGTCCAGTCGATGTCCGATCCGGTGAGCTCGCGGAACAAGGTCTCCATCCGCCGCTTCAAATCCTCGGGGAAGAAGGGCTTGAGGATGAAGCTGTTGACGCCGAGTTCGTCGGCCTTGTCGACCACCGCTTCGTTGGCGGCGCCGCTGAGCATGATGAAGCCGGTCTTGTCGAGCGCGGCATCCTGGCGCACCGCCTTCAGGAACTGCAGCCCGTGCATCTTGGGCATGTCGTAGTCGGCGATGATCAGATCGGGCCGCTGCGACTGCGCCAGCGGCAGCGCCTCCGCCCCGTCCCGCGCGGCATAGATCTGGCTGAAGCCCATCTTCTCGAGCGTCCGGCGCACCAAAGCGCGCATCATCTCCTCGTCGTCGACGATCATCACCCGGATTGCGGACGGCGGCACGAGGCCGCCGGCAGGCCGGTCGGGGCCGTCGGAATGCGGCCGGTCGGTCGGGTCGTCGGTTGAGGTCATAAGGCGGCTAAGCCACGCGGTCGCTTTCTATTCTGTTACCTCCCAATTAGGGGTTTCCGCGCGCGCGACAAGCTGGCAGCCTCACGATGCGGCGGGAGGACGGGATGGCGAAGGCAAAGCGAATCCGGGTCGGCATTGGCGGCTGGGATTTCGATCCCTGGCGCGGCACTTTCTATCCCGAAGGGCTGGCCAAGGCGCGCCAGCTCGAATTCGCCTCGCGCGCGCTGACTGCGATCGAGATCAATGCGACCTATTACAGGTTGCAGAACAAGGATCTATTCGCGCGCTGGGCGAAAACGGTGCCGGACGGCTTCCAGTTCGCCGTCAAGGCTTCGCGTTTCTGCACCAACCGCAAGCGGCTCGGCGAGGGTGGCGAGGCGATCGCCAAATTCTGCGCCCAAGGGCTCACCGAGCTCGGCGACAGGCTCGGACCGATCCTGTGGCAGTTCATGGGCACCAAGCAGTTCGAACCCGAGGATTTCCAGGCCTTCCTCGATCTGCTGCCGCACGCGCAGGACGGGGTGAGGCTGCGCCACGCGGTCGAGCCGCGTCATGAAAGCTTCCGCGATCCCCGCTTCGTCGCGATGGCGCGCAAGGCTGGGGTCGCGATCGTCTTCGCCGATGCCGACGATTATCCCTGCATCGCCGACGTCTCGGGCGATTTCGTCTATGCGCGGCTGCAGCGCTCGCGCGAGGAGGAGGCGACCGGCTATGCCGAAGCGGAGCTCGACCGCTGGGCCGAGGTTGCGCAAGCCTGGGCCCGCGGCGAAAGCCCGGCCGGCTTTCCCTATGTTGCCGAAACGCCGGCGCCGGTCATGCCGCGCGATACCTACATCTTCGTCATCAGCGGCGCCAAGGTTCGAGCTCCGGCCGCGGCCCGCGCCCTGATCGCCCGTTTGAAGGACGATAATGCATAATTTCGATTCCCGCGGCGAGATCCGCGCCCTGTGGCAGCGATTGGGCATGCCGGCGGCGGACGGCGGCGATCTGCATTCGCGCTCCCCGATCGACGGCGCCGTGATCGGCAGTGTCGCGTCGCAGGACGCCGCGGCGGTCGCAACCGCCATCGACCGCGCGCATGACGCCTTTCTCCAGTGGCGCTCGGTGCCCGCGCCGCGCCGGGGCGAGCTGGTCCGCCTGTTCGGCGAGGTCCTGCGGGCCGAAAAGGATGCGCTCGGGCGGCTCGTCAGCCTCGAGGCCGGCAAGATCCTCCAGGAGGGGTTGGGAGAGGTCCAGGAGATGATCGACATTTGCGACTTCGCCGTCGGGCTTTCCCGCCAATTATATGGCCTCACCATCGCCACCGAGCGGCCGGGCCACCGGATGATGGAGACCTGGCACCCGCTCGGCGTAGTCGGCGTGATCTCCGCCTTCAATTTCCCCGTCGCGGTCTGGGCATGGAATGCCTGCCTGGCCCTGGTCTGCGGCGATGCGGTGGTGTGGAAGCCGTCCGAGAAGACGCCGCTCGCCGCGGTCGCGGTGCAGGCTCTGTTCGATCGGGCGATGGCGCGGTTCGGCGACGCGCCGGCGCATCTCAGCCAAGTGGTGCAGGGTGGCCGCGAGACAGGCGAGGCGTTGGTCGACGATCCGCGCGTTGCCCTGGTGTCGGCGACCGGGTCGACCCGGATGGGCCGGGCGGTTGCGCCGCGGGTTGCGGCGCGCTTCGGCCGGACCCTGCTCGAGCTTGGCGGCAATAACGGCATGGTCGTCGCGCCCAGTGCCGACCTCGCTCTGGCCGAGCGCGGGATCACCTTCGCGGCGGTCGGCACGGCCGGACAGCGCTGTACCACGCTGCGCCGCTTGTTCGTGCACGCGCACATCTACGACGTCCTCGTGCCGCGGCTGAAGCAAGTGTGGGCCGAGGTCGCAGTCGGCAATCCCCTGCAGGAGGGCGCTTTGGTCGGGCCGCTGATCGACGCCGCCGCGTTTGAGGCCATGCAGGGCGCGCTCGATCAGGCGCGGCAGCAAGGGGGCGAGATCGCGGGCGGCGAGCGGCTGCTGCGCGATCGATGGCCGGACGCTTATTATGTCCGCCCCGCGATCGTCGAAATGCCCGCGCAGACTCCGATCACGCTCACGGAGACTTTCGCTCCGATCCTCTACGTCATGCGCTACGCGGCGCTCGAAGAGGCGATCGCGGCGCATAATTCGGCGCCGCAGGGGCTGGCGTCGTCGATCTTCACCAACGACCTGCGCGAGGCCGAGCTCTTCCTATCGGCGGCGGGTTCGGACTGCGGCATCGTCAACGTCAATATCGGTCCGTCGGGCGCCGAGATCGGCGGTGCGTTCGGCGGCGAGAAGGAGACCGGCGGCGGCCGGGAAAGCGGGTCGGACGCGTGGCGCGCCTATATGCGGCGCGCGACCAACACGATCAATTACAGTCGCGACCTTCTCCTGGCGCAGGGAATCAACTTTGCGATGCCTTGAAGCTGACGCGAGGCAGTAGTGGAGCCGGCGATATTAGAGTAAGAAGACGGCGGACCGAGTAACGCGTAAAAAGGCCAACAGGGAGGCATCCATGAACACCCGTACCTTTGCGCTTGTTTTCGGCATAATTTTTCTTCTGGTAGGAATCCTCGGATTCGTCCCGGGACTTGTCCATGCCCATGGCCCTGGGCATCCTGATCTTGCCGTAAATGCCTTCAGGGGCGATCTGCTCGGGCTGTTCCCGGTCAACCTGCTGCACAATCTTGTCCACATCCTGTTCGGGATCTGGGGCTTGCTGACCTATAAGAGCCTCAATGGCGCGGTTGCCTATGCCCGCGCCGTCGCGATCATCTATGCGGTGCTGGTCGTGCTTGGCCTGATCCCCGGTCTCAATACCATGTTCGGGCTGGTGCCGCTCTATGGCAACGACATCTGGCTACACGCTCTGCTCGCCGCGGTGGCGGCCTATTTCGGATGGGTCCACCGCACGGCGCCGATCAGCGGCGTCTAACTCCTTGTGTAGTCGGAAGGGGGCGGTCCGCGCGGGCCGCCCTTTTTTCGTGGCGGGTTCCCGCGTTGTGGATTTCGCGATCTGCGCCCGGGGACAAATTTGTGCGCCGTGCGCCGATCGGGGTAGGGCAATTTCAGTCAGCTTGGGGAAAGCTGGTTTGGGCCAAAGGGCTGCGCTAAAGGGACCGATATGCACAGCAATTTCAAACTTTCGCTCGCCCTCCTGCTCGCGGCCGGCGCGACGCCGGCTTTGGCGCAGCTCCAGCAGGGCGAGAAGCCGACCGCCGAGCAGATCGCTACCGGAGAGGCTCCGGCGACGCCGATCGATGAATCGGAGAAGGCATTGCGCGCGCTCCAAAGCCAGGCCGCTGCGGTCCAGTGGACCAAATCCGCCGCCCGGGAACTGCTCGTCTATGTTGAGCGCGTCGGCGAGGAAGGCCTGGATCCGGCCGATTATAGCGACGCTGAATTGCGCGCCGCGCTTACCGGTCCCGACATGGCGCTCCTCAGCCGGGTGGCGACCGACGTCTTCTTGCGTCTCTCTTCGGATCTCGCGCTCGGACACGCCCGCGGCGACACGCGCGTCGACTGGCACATGGTGGACCCCGACCTCAACGGCAACGAACAATATGCGATGATGGAGCGCGCCGTCGCCAACGGCACCGTCGCCGATTCGCTCAATTCGCTGCTGCCGACCCACCCGCAATATACCGAGCTCAAGCAGGTCCTCGCCAACGTCAAGGACAAGGCGACGCGCGACAAGGTGCGCGTCAATCTCGACCGCTGGCGCTGGCTACCGCGCCACCTCGGTGAGCGCTATCTGATCGTCAACGTGCCGGCCTACACCGTCGCCTTGGTCGAGGACGGCCATGTCATCGCACGCCGCCGCGCCGTGGTCGGTGCGCCCAAGACCGCGACGCCGCAACTCAGCGCGACCGTCACCGGCGTGATCCTCAATCCGTGGTGGGAAGTGCCGCAGAGCATCGCTCCGGAAGTCCGCGGCAAGAAGGGCTATGTCGCGGTCAAGAACGGCAACGGCGTGCGCTATCGCCAGCCCCCGGGCCCGGCCAACTCGCTCGGCCGGATGAAGGTGGTGATGCCGAACAATTACGCTATCTACCTTCACGACACGCCGGCCAAGGCCTTGTTCAAGCGCGACGCGCGCGCCTTCAGCCACGGCTGCATCCGCACCGAGGATCCGCTCGGCTTCGCCGAGATCATGCTCAACAATCCCGAATGGGACCGGGCGAAGATCGACGCGACGGTCGCTTCGGGCAAGACGGTGCAGGCCAACGCGGCCGCGCCGATGCCGGTTTACATCACCTATTTTACCGCGGCGGCAGCCAAGGATAACCAGGGCATCCTCGAATATAAGGATGTCTACGGTCGCGACGGCAAGGTGGTCGTCGCGCTTAACGATCGCAACGGCACGGCGCTGGCCTCCGCCAGCAACTGAGCCAACAAAAAGGCCCGGCTTCCCCATCGAGAAGCCGGGCCTTTTTTCCGTTCAGCTTTGCCGGTCAGACACGGTCGGCGTAGAGCAGGCGGCCCGGGCCGAGGCGCGCAAGCACTTCGGCGTGGCTGGCGGCGGACAAAGCGAAGCAGCCCTCGCTACGGCCGAGCTTGCCATATTCCTGGACGACCTTGGGCTCGGCATACCAAGCGCTGTGGACCACGATCGCGCGCGCCTCGGCATTGTTGTTGCTGTGGTCGAGGCCCTTGAGGCGCAGTGAGTAACCGTATTTGCCGTTATAATATTCGCTGGTGACGTAGGAGCCGCGCGACGTGGCCTCGGAGCCGACTTCGTTGGAGAAGCTCTGCAGCCAGCCGAGATGGGTCGGGTCCGAACCGCGGCCATGCGCGACGAGATGGTTGGTGATCCGGCCGCTGCGCACGTCGAGCAGATAGAAACGTGCTTCGCGCGAGGGGCGGGAGAAATCGGTGATGCCAATGACGTCGGCGTTGCGGATGCTCCCTCTCTTGGCTTCGAGGGCGAGCAGGGCGCGGGCCTTCAGCCTGGGATCGATCTGCGGCTCGAACGGCGCCACCGTCGCTGCCACGGTGGGGCGCGCCAGCGTCGCGGCAAGACCGGCTGCCGCCCCTGCTTGTAGAATGTTCCTGCGCGTAAGAATGGCTCGAGCCTCCCCGGAAAATCTCACCTTCCTTTTAAAGTTCAAAGGGTTTCTCCTCAATTAAGAGGGAATACTGGGATCCTCGCATCGTCCCGCCGCAGCCGCGATTCATCGCAAGTGCGCCTTTAGATCGTTAAGTATCCGTTCGGAACCGCGGCAATTCAGGCGCGTCTGTACGCCATGGCACCGTTCGACACGATCCCGGTGAGGCCCGGACTGCCGCCGATGGAGGCGAAGCTTGTCGATGCGCTGCCCGACGGCCCTGGCTGGCAGTTCGAGCCCAAATGGGACGGCTTCCGCTGCCTCGTCTTTCGCGACGGAGGCGGCGTCGAGCTTCAGTCGAAGGCCGGAAAGCCGCTCGGCCGCTATTTTCCCGAAGTCGTAGCCGTGATGGCGGGTCTGCGCGCCGATCGCTTCGTGCTGGACGGCGAACTCATCATCCCGGTCGGCGGTATCCTTTCGTTCGAAGCGCTGCAGATGCGCCTCCACCCGGCCGAGAGCCGGATCCGTAAGCTCGCCGCCGAGACTCCGGCGCAGCTGATGCTGTTCGACTGTCTGGCGATCGGCGACGAAAGGCTCGTCGATCGTCCGCTCGCTGAGCGGCGCGAGGCGCTGGAACATTTCCACCAGCAGGAGCGCGAGCCGACGCTGCAGCTTTCGCCCTGCACTCTGGATCGAGAGGCGGCGCAGGCGTGGCTCGACGCCGCCGGCGGCGCGCTGGACGGCGTCGTCGCCAAGCGGCGCGACGGCCGTTACGAGCCCGGCGAGCGCGCGATGCTGAAGATCAAGCAGATGCGCACCGCCGACTGCGTCGTCGGCGGCTTCCGCTACGCCACCGGCAAGGCCGAGGTCGGCTCGCTCCTGCTCGGCCTCTACAATCACCAAGGAAAGCTCGACCATGTCGGCTTCACCTCTGCCATTCCCTCACCGGAACGGCCGGCTTTGACGAAGCGCCTCGAGGCGTTGGTCGAATCGCCTGGCTTCTCCGGCAATGCGCCCGGTGGCCCGAGCCGCTGGAGCACCGACCGCTCGGCCGACTGGCAGCCGCTGCGGCCGGAATTGGTCGCCGAAGTGCGCTACGACCATGTCACCGGCGACCGCTTCCGCCACGGCACGAAATTCCTGCGCTGGCGGCCGGACAAGGCGCCGGAGCAATGCCGGATGGACCAGCTCGATCATGAGGCGCGTCCGGCCGAGCTGATCGCCGAACTGGAGGGCGCGATATGAGCGAGCGCATCGTCGAAGGGGTGCGTCTCAGCAATCCCGACAAGATCCTCTATCCCGATCAGGGCATCACCAAGAGCGAACTTGCCGATTATTATCTTGCGGTGGCGGAGCGGATGCTGCCGCATGTCGTGCGCCGCCCGGTGACGATGGTGCGCTGCCCTACCGGCCAGGAGAAGAAATGCTTCTACCAGCGCCACGCCGGCTCGGGTGTCCCCGAAGAATTGCGCGAGGTGAAGGTTCCGGGCTTCGACGAGCCCTATCTTTATCTCGAGGACGTTTCCGGGCTGATCGCGATGGTCCAGATGGGCGTGCTGGAAATCCACCCCTGGGGCGTGACCGTGGAGCGGCCAGACCGGCCCGACCGGATCATATTCGATCTCGATCCGGCGGAGGGCCTCGACTTCGGCGATGTCGTGCGCGCCGCCCTCGAAGTCCGCGAGCGGCTGGACGGGCTCGGCTTGGAAAGCTTCGTCAAGACGACCGGCGGGAAGGGGCTGCACGTCGTCGTTCCCATTGAGCCCGACGCCGACTGGAAGAGCGTGAAAGGCTTTGCCAAAAGCGTGTCCGAACGCATGGCCGCCGACGCGCCCGATAGGTATTTGACCAAGATCTCAAAGGCCGAGCGAGTCGGCCGGATTTTCATCGATTATCTGCGCAACGATCCCACATCGACGGCGGTCGCGCCGTATTCGACCCGCTCCCGCCCGGGCGCCCCGGTCGCGCTTCCGCTCGAATGGGACGAACTGAGCGACTCGCTGGCACCGGCGGAATTCACGATCCGCACTGTCCCGAAGCGAGTCACGGATCGCAATGACCCCTGGGCCGGGATCGATCGCGTGAAGCAGAGGCTGCCGGAGGCCGACTGACGCAATTCGAGTCGCAGACCGCGCTGACCGACTGGATGGCGGCACCGAAAGATCGAAGGACGCCGGCAAAAGAACATCGCGAACTTACCGTGTAAACACTATGGTATCACTTGAGTTGGGCAAGTAACGGTCGTTTCTGCGGTTACTACGGTATTAGTATTGCTTGCGCCGACCGGGGCGGCTGGTGTTTATCGGCGGGGCATCAACTGGTCCTGATGCACAAAAGGCGGCGGGACCCCCACTCCCGCCGCCGCATTGTTCCGGGACCCTGCCTTTTCCGCTATTTTTCGCCATTTTTCGCGAACGAGCCCGGTTGACTTGACGGCGCAGAGCCCCATTATCGCAGGCGTGCTGGCTGAAGCTGCGTTCCCGAAGGAAGTTACCCTGTCATCTCAACACGTCTATGTGGTGGACGACGATCGCGATGTACGCCGATCGATCAGTTTCATGCTTGGCACGACCGAGTTGAAATCCCGGCCGTTCGCCAGCGGCACCGACTTTCTGGAGAGCCTCGAGGAACTCGAGCCGGGCTGCGTCCTCCTCGACATCCGCATGCCGGAGATCGACGGCTTCCAGGTCATGGCGGACCTCGAGAAAAGGGGCATCGACTGGCCGGTGATCATCATGACCGGTCACGGCGAGGTCTCGGTCGCCGTGCGAGCAATGAAGATGGGCGCGATCGACTTCATCGAGAAGCCGTTCGAGGAAGAGGTTTTGCTTGGCAGCCTTGAGCGGGCCTTCGAACTGCTTCGCGACCGCGGCGAGAAAGCCGAGCGCAAGCGCAGCGCGCGCGAGCGGATCAGCCATCTCACCACCCGCGAGCGTGAAGTGCTGCAGGGCCTTATGGCCGGCCTGCCCAACAAGATGCTGGCGCGCCATCTCGACATCAGCCTGCGCACCGTCGAGATGCACCGCGCCAATATGATGGATCGGCTCCAGGTTGGGAGCCTTGCCGAGGCTTTGACGTTGGCGGTCCAGGCGGAACTCGCATCGCTCGAGCAGAGCGGCACCTGACGACGCCTCGGGCCCCCTGCATGGTGGGGGCTGGACCCACCTTGGCTCGGAGCTGCGGCGAGCGATGAGCGACCGCTCCGGATCTGCTGCTGAAGGCTATCGCGTCGCGGTCCTGGCCGGGCCCGAGGATAGCGAGACGGTCCGGATGATCGTCTGCGAACGCCACTTTGAGTGTCTGTTCGTCTCGGCCGACGAGCTGCTGACGGGCATTGCCGACGACCGCTTCGACGCCGCCGTGCTGACGGGCGTGGCGTTGCTCGCGCTCGATCTCGTAGCGCTCGGCCGGGTGCTCGCTGAGCAGCCGTCCTGGTCGGATTTCCCGTTCGTCCTGATAGCGTCGCGCGAGAAAGTGGATCAAGTCGCGGACGCGCTCGATCGGCTCGGCCACGTCGCCATCGTCGAGCGCCCGGTCTACCCTCCGATATTGCGCAACGAGGTCCTGAAAGCGCTGCGGCTGCGCGATCGGCAAAGGCAGGCCGGCGCCTATCTTGCGCAGAAAGAGGCGAGCGAGGCCGCGTTGTCGGAGGCCAATGCCTCCCTCGAAGTGCGGGTCGAGGAGCGCACCCGTGCGCTCCAGGAGGCGGCCGAACGCCTCCGGCAAAGCGAGGAGCTTTACCGCTACACGGTCGAGCTCAGCCGCCAGATCATCTGGACGGCCAGCGCCGACGGCGCGGTGCTCAACGTCAGCGCGCGCTTCTTTGAACTGACCAAGCTCGATCCGTCGGCGCGCCCGCGCGAAGCGATTCATCCCGACGACGTCGATCGGGTTCTGGAAGAATGGAAGGCAGCCCGCGACGCGGTGCGGCCGCATCAGGCCGAGATGCGCCTGCGCATGGAGGATGGCAGCTACCGCCGCTTCCTCGCTCGCGCGGCGCCGCGCATCGACGAAGCGGGGCGCGTGGTCCGCTGGTACGGCACGATGGATGACGTCCACGATCAATGGGTCGCAGACCAGCATCGCGCTGCCATCGAGGAAAGATACCGGCTGGCCGCGCTCGCCGCGGATGATGCCATCTGGGACCATGATCTGATCGATCACACGATCTGGTGGAGCGACGCCGCCTCCGCTTTCCTTGGCTTCCCGGGGGGCGAGGGAAACACCCATTCCGATTATTGGGAGCAGCATCTCCACCCCGAGGACCGGGCCCGGGTCGTCCACGTCATGTGGGACGCGATCAACGCCGGACGAAACCGCTGGTCCTCAGGATATCGCTTCCTCGCCGGCAATGGCGAATATGTCGACGTGTTCGATCGCGGTTTCGTGATCCGGGACGAGGAGGGCCACCCAATCCGGGCGGTCGGGGCTATGGCCGACATCACTGACCGTCGCCACGCCGAGGCCGAATTGCGCAAGCTCCAGGCGGAGTTGATCCACGTTTCGCGGCTGAGCGCGATGGGGGCGATGGCCTCGACCTTGGCGCACGAGATCAATCAGCCGCTCACCGCGATCACCGGCTATCTGCGCGGCAGCCAGCGTCTGCTCGAAAACCTGCCCGATGCCGGGGAAGTGATAGGGGCGCTCGAAGCGGCCGAAAGCAGCGCCCTGCGTGCCGGCCATATCGTGCGCCGCCTGCGCGAGTTGGTCGCGCGTGGCAACGTCACCGTGCGGACCGAGGATCTGGCGCGACTGATCGAGGAGGCCGCGGTGCTCGCCTTCGTCGACGAGCAGGTGCTGGGCGTGAAGCATGAGATCCGCGTCGCGCCCGACGGGCGTTGGGTGGAGGCCGACTCGATCCAGATCCAGCAGGTGCTCATCAATCTCGTGCGCAACGCGATCGAAGCGATGAAGGGCCTGCCACGGCGCGAAGTGACGATCGCCACGCGCGCCGTCGGCGCCGGCCTGGTCGAGGTCAGCGTCGCCGACACGGGCACCGGCCTTTCGGAAGAAGTCGTCGACGCCCTTTTCTCGCCGTTCCGGACGACCAAGAGCGAAGGCATGGGCATCGGCCTCTCGATCAGCCGCACGATCATCGAGGCGCATGGCGGCAAGATCTGGGCCGAGAACCGGCCCGAGGGCGGGGCCGTCTTCCGTTTCACCCTGCCCGGCGCGCATGTGAATGGCGACGCGGCTGCGGGCGACGCCAAGAACCCATTATAATCGGGCGGCCGCGCGCCTATCTGGGACGCGAACCACTTCAAGCGAGGACGACATGGCCGAACAGCAGGCGACATTGGCGGGCGGGTGCTTCTGGTGCACCGAGGCGATCTTCGACGACGTGATCGGCGTTTCGAGCGTCGAGAGCGGCTATATCGGCGGCAACCTGCCCAACCCGACCTACAAGCAGGTGTGCGGCGGCGACACCGGCCATGCCGAGGCGGTGCGGATCACGTTCGATCCCGACATCATCTCCTATGACGACATTCTGGACATCTATTTCGCGACCCATGATCCGACCCAGCTCAATCGCCAGGGCAACGACATCGGCACGCAGTACCGCTCCGCTATCTTCCCGCACGACGCGGATCAGGAGGCATCGGCCAAGGCTGCGATCGCGCGCGCGCAGCAGGATTGGAGCGAGCCGGTGGTGACGAAGATCGAGCCGCTCACCGACTGGTGGCCGGCCGAGGATTATCACCAGGAATATTTCGAGCGCGAGGGCGCCAACAACAGCTATTGCGTCGCTGTGGTCGCGCCCAAGCTGCAGAAATTCCGCAAGAGCTTTGCTGCGCGGCTGAAGCGGCAGGAAGCCGCCCAGTAATGCGGGACGCTGCGACGGAGGGCTTCGCGCTCAACCAGACGATGCTGCGCGTCCGCGATCCGGAGCCTTCGCTCGCTTTTTATCGCGATGTTCTCGGCATGAGCCTGCTCCAGCGGCTCGATTTCGAAGACATGCGCTTCTCGCTCTTTTTCCTCGCCTACCTTAAGGACGGCGAGGACGTGCCGGCCGATCCGGCCGAGCGGGCGCGCTTCATCTTCACCCGCGAAACCACGCTCGAGCTCACCCACAATTGGGGCACCGAGGCGGATGCGGGCTTCGCTGGCTATCATAATGGAAACGAGGAGCCGCGCGGCTTCGGCCACCTCGGCATCAGCGTGCCGGACGTCGAGTCTGCCTGCGCCCGCTTCGAGGAGCTCGGCGTGCCCTTCGTCAAGCGGCCGCAGGACGGCAAGATGAAGGGCATTGCCTTCATCAGGGACCCCGACGGCTATTGGATCGAAATCCTCTCGCCGACCGGCATGGCGCCGCTCGTCGCTACCGCCTGAGCTGTTCGCCGGGGAGCTAAGGAGGAATGTTGTAGCGCCTAACGCGGCGCGGCGGCGCGGCGGAGGCGGTCGTTGATCGCCACGCCGAGCCCCGTCTCGGGAACTGGCGCCACCGCTATCGCGGCCGCGGGCTGCGCGTCGGCCTCGTGGAGCAAGGCGAACAATTTCGCCGCCGCCTCGGTGAGATCGCCGGACTCGCTTAGATTGCTGTCGCCGGCGACAGCGCCGAAGCCGATCAGCCATTCGCCCGGCTCGGCCGACTCCGCCTGGAGGCGGAGCGGCTTTGTAGGCGCATAATGACTGGCCATCTGGCCCGGCGCCTCGATCCCGCCGGTTTTCCCGCCGATGGCCGAAGCCTCGATGATTGGTCCCGGCCGCAACAGGCGCACCCTGCCGTCGGTCACTGCCAGGATGGTGCTTTCCAGGCCGTGGCCAGTGGCTCCGCCGTCGACGACGAGCGGAATGCGTCCTGCGAGACTGGACAGGACATGCTCGGCCCGCGTCGGACTGATCCCGCCGCTGGCGTTAGCGGACGGGGCGGCGAGGGGACGGCCGACGGCGGCGAGCAGGTCGCGCATCGCCGGATGGGCCGGCACCCGCAGCGCGATGGTCGGCAGCCCCGCGGCGACCAGCGCGGCGATACCGCTGTCCGGCCGAAGCGGCACGACCAGAGTAAGCGGCCCGGGCCAGTGACGCTCGGCGAGCCCGTGCGCCGTCTCGTCGAAATGGGCGATCGTCTCGGCCTCAGCGAGCGACGGCACGTGAACGATCAGCGGGTTGAAGCTCGGCCGCCCCTTGGCAGCGTAGATTCGCGCCACCGCCTCCCCATTGGTGGCGTCGGCGGCGAGTCCGTAGACGGTTTCGGTCGGAATCGCGACCGGCTG
Organism: Pseudomonadota bacterium; assembly: GCA_023423775.1. Classification (GTDB taxonomy): domain Bacteria; phylum Pseudomonadota; class Alphaproteobacteria; order Sphingomonadales; family Sphingomonadaceae; genus Allosphingosinicella. Next base: position 5,162 of record JAFAEZ010000023.1, on the reverse strand, counting down.
GCCTTGGCGGATGAGCTCTGCCGCCTGCGCGATCGCGGCCTTGCCGTAAGGGCGGATTTGCGTGTCCAACGGGGCGTTTGGCGGGCTCATGGGGTCGCGCTATAGCCGCCGCTACCGCCACGCAAGACCGGAACCCAGCTGTGACCTACACCCCGCCCGTCGCCGAGCAGCGCTTCGTCCTCCGCCACGTCGTCGGCATCGACGAGCTGGCCGGCCACAACCGGTTCGCCGACGCCACGCCCGACCTCGTCGACGCGATCCTCGAAGGGATCGGCGGGTTCGCCGCGGCCGAATTCGCGCCGCTCAATCGGGTCGGCGACCAAGTCGGTGCGAAATGGTCGCCCGAGGGTGTGACGATGCCGCGGGGCTTCCGGGAGGCTTATCGCGCTTATGTCGAGGCCGGCTGGGGCTCGCTCGCGGCGCCGGTCGAACATGGCGGGCAAGGGCTCCCGCTCACCCTCGCCACCGTCGTGCTTGAGGATCTCGGCAGCGCGAACATGGGCTTCTCGCTGGTGGCGATGCTGTCGGCGGGCGCGGTCGAGGCGCTGCCCGCGCATGGCGCGCCGCAGTTGGTCGAGAAATGGCTGCCGAAGATCGTCTCGGGCGAATGGCCGGCGACGATGAACCTCACCGAGCCCCAGGCCGGCTCCGACGTCGGTGCGCTCAAGACCCGCGCCGAGCCGCAGGCCGACGGGACCTACCGGATCAAGGGCCAGAAGATCTTCATCACCTATGGCGAGCATGACCTCGCCGACAATATCGTCCACCTCGTCCTCGCCCGCACGCCCGATGCGCCGCCGGGCACGAAAGGCATCTCCCTCTTCCTCGTCCCCAAATTCCTGGTCGGCGACGACGGCGTGATCGGCGCGCGCAACGATCTGCGCTGCGTCTCGATCGAGCACAAGCTCGGCATTCACGCCTCGCCGACCTGTGTCATGGCCTATGGCGACCACGACCAATGCGTCGGCTATCTGGTCGGCGCGGAGAATGGCGGCATGCGCGGCATGTTCACGATGATGAACAATGCACGCCTCAACGTCGGCCTGCAGGGCGTGTCGATCGCCGAGGCGGCGACCCAGCAGGCGGTCGCCTATGCGCGCGAGCGCGTCCAGTCGGCCCGGGCCGGGGCGGGGCGCGATCCGGTCCGGATCGTCGAGCATCCCGACGTGCGGCGCATGCTGATGCGGATGAAGGCGCTGACCCAGGCAGCGCGCGCGCTGGCTTATTATGCCGCGGGGCAGACCGACCGCCGCCATCTCGGCGACGCCGCTGCCGGCGCGCGCGCCGACCTGCTGACGCCACTGGTCAAGGCCTATGGCACCGATATCGGGGTCGAGGTGGCGAGCCTCGGCGTCCAGGTCCATGGCGGCATGGGCTATGTCGAGGAGACCGGCGCGGCGCAGCATCTGCGCGATATTCGGATTTCGCCGATCTACGAGGGGACCAATGGCATCCAGGGGGCCGATCTCGTCGGCCGCAAGATCGGGCTTGAAGGCGGCGCGGTGCTGGCGCGCCTGCTTGCCGACATCCGTGCTGAAGCGGCCGGCGAAGCGCCGCTAATGGCTCTGGTCGACTCGTGCGAGGCGGTCGCGGCCCAACTGGCAGAGGCGAGCGCCGACGATCGGCTGGCCGCTTCCTACCCATTCCTCACCATGCTGTCGGTCGCCGTCGCCGGCTGGCTGATGGCGCGTCAGCACGATGCGGCGCGGGGCGCGGAGGGCGATCCGTTGTTCCTCGCGATGAAGCAGGCCGCCGCCCGTTTCTATCTCGATCAGGTCGTGCCCGAAGCCGGCGGGCTGGCGGCGGCGGCAAACGCTCCCGCTGACTTGCTTTATTCAGTATCGGAAGAGGCCTTCGCGGCCTGAGCCTTCGGCTCAGGCGAGTGCGCGCTCCACCAGGTCTTCGACGTCGAGGTCGAGGCGGCGGATATGGGCGGCGATGCCCGGCCAGCGCTGCTCGAGAAATTCCTTGCGGGCGCTCGCGCGCAGCTTGGCGGTCGCGCCCTCAGCGACGAACATGCCGACGCCGCGCTTGACGACGATCAGGCCTTCGTCCTGGAAGGTCTGGTAGGCCTTGGCGACGGTCAGTGGGTTGGCGCCATGCTCGGCGGCGAGGCTACGAACCGAAGGGAGCGCGTCGCCGTCGCCGACGGAGCCGTCAAGGATCCTGGCCGCGATCGTATCGCGGAGGCGGAGATATACCGGCCGGTCGTCGTTGCTCATCAGCGATATAGTGTTCTAATACAGCGGGGCGGTCAAGGCCTAAAGACCGGCCGGCGATCAGCCGTGCGGAGTCCAGTCCGAAACGATCTGGTCGTAGTCCGGCCGCGGCCGTTCCTCGAGCTCCGCGCCGGGCGTGCCGATGAAGACGAAGCCCGCAATCCGCCCCCCTTCGGGGCCGAATGCGCGCGCGACCGTCGCGGAATTGGCTGCCCAGCCGGTCACCCAGCCACCGGCAAAGCCGAGCGCGTGCGTGGCGAGCAACAGGTTCATGAGCGCCGCACCCATCGACAATTCCTGCTCCCAAAGCGGGATCTTGCTCGGCACGACAGGGACCGAAAGCGCGACGACGAGGGTAGGCGCCTGGCGCGCGAACTTGTCGATCGCCTCGAGCTCAAGGCGGCCCGGCGCCGGGTGGTCCTCGCGATAAGCGCGCACCAGCAGGTCGCGAAAGGCCTCGCGCCGGTTCTGCGGGACGTGGACGAAGCGCCACGGCGCGAGCTTGCCATGATCTGGCACGCGCATCGCCGCCTCGAAAATCTGGCGGAGCTGGGCGTCGTCGGGACCCGGCTCGACGAGATCGCGAGGCCGCGCCGAGCGCCGCGTGCGGAGCAGCGCGAGGGTGGAGGATCGATCGTTGCCCATGGCCCAAGTCCGCTAGCAGCGTCACGTGTTGGCAACAATCCGCTTCACAACAGCGTTCCACGCGTTAGTCTGCCCGCCCATCGAGGCTGCCCTCCCTCTATGGCGGCCCTAAACTGTATTGGAGTCAGCGCGCCGATGGCCACCGTGACCTATCCCGACCGGCACGCTCCCTCAGACGATCGAAGCTTCTTCGGCCACCCCAAGGGTCTGGCCGTTCTCTTCTTCGCCGAGATGTGGGAGCGCTTTTCCTTCTATGGCATGCGGGCCCTGCTCGTCCTCTATCTGACGCAGCATTTCCTGTTCAGCGACACCGAGGCGCAGGGCCTCTACGCAGCCTACGCCTCGCTCGTCTATCTGGCGCCGGTCCTCGGCGGCCTGATCGCCGACAAATATCTCGGTTCGCGCAAGGCCGTCACGATTGGTGCCGTCCTGCTCGTGCTGGGCCATTTCGGCATGGCGTTCGAAGGGGCAGGATCGAAGCAATATGTCGATGTCGGCGCCTCCAGCTATGAGGTGGTGACGGACGGCCGCGGCGACGACCGCAACCTCTTCATCAAGTCGGCCGATGGCCAGGCCCAGTCGAAGATGACTTTCTCGGCCGAAGGCATGCTCGTCGAGAACGGCGCAGCGGTCGGCCTCCCGGCGACGGTGCCCACCGGCGGGTTTACGACCCGTTCGGTGCAGGAGCCTATCTACGTTCAGATCCTGTTCCTGTCGCTCTCGCTGATCATCGTCGGCGTCGGCTTCCTCAAGGCTAACATCTCCACCATCGTCGGCGCGCTCTACGCGCCCGAGGATCCGCGGCGCGACCGCGGCTTCACCATCTTCTACATGGGCATCAATCTCGGCTCGGTCCTCGCGACCCTGGGCTGCGGCTATCTCGGCATCAAATATGGCTGGGCCTATGGCTTCGGCCTCGCCGGCTTCGGCATGCTCGCCGGCCTGCTCACCTTCCTCTGGGGCCAGAAGTTCCTGATGGGCAAAGCGGAGCCGCTGCGCCCCGAAGTGCTCAAGAAGAAGAGCGCGATCGGCCTCAACGTCGAATGGACGATCTACGTCGCCGGCTTCCTGATGCTGCTCCCGGCCTGGTGGCTAGTGCAGCGCCACGAGATCGTGACGCTGATGCTCACCATCGGCGCGCCTTTGATCTTCGCGGCGATGCTGATCTGGTCGTGGGTGGCGCTGAAGGGCGCCGAGCGCTCGCGCATGATCGTCGCCCTCGTGCTGATCATCTTCTCGGTGCTGTTCTGGACCTTGTTCGAACAGGCCGGCAGCTCGATGACCCTCTACGCGGACCGCAACAGCGATCTCACCATCGCCGGCGATCTCAAGATGACCGCGGCCCAGACCAACTTCTTCAACCCCGGCCTGATCGTGCTGCTCGCACCGGTCTTCGCAGCGATGTGGGGCTGGCTCGGCAAGCGCGGGCTCGAGCCCTCGACGCCGCTCAAGTTCGGTCTTGGACTGGTGCAGGCCGGGCTTGGGTTCCTCGTACTCGTCATCGGCATCGAGTATTTTGCCGGTCCCGATTATCGCGTGCCGCTGATCTGGCTGTTCCTCGCTTATCTGCTCCACACGACCGGCGAGATTTGTCTGTCGCCGGTGGGCCTCAGCATGATCACCAAGCTGTCGGTGCCGCGCATCGTCGGCCTGATGATGGGCGTGTGGTTCCTGTCCTCGGCGCTGGCCCACACTTTGGCCGGCCTCGTCGCACAGGCGACCTCGGGCGCGACCATCGGCGGCGTCGTCATCGATCCGGCCGCTCAGCTCGCCACCTATGCGGGCGTGTTCGGGACGATCGGCTGGACCGCAGTCGCGATCGGCGTGGTGCTGATGGTGATCTCGCCGTGGCTGAAGCGCGGCATGCACCTCGAGACGCTGGGCCGCGATGCGCGCGAAGGGGTCGGCCACGGCCATGACGTGATGGCGGGCGAGGCGCAGCTGGCGGAACGTGAAGCTGCCGGGACCCGCACCGGGAATGAGATGAAGGCAGGGCGCGACCCGCTCGGCCGTGCCAACGACCCCGAAGGAACGAAGGGCGAATAATTGAACAAGACTTGGCTTGCCGGCGTCGCCGGCCTCGCACTGCTCTCTGCCTGCACCACTGCCAAGGACCGACCCGAGACCGCTTCGTCGACGCCCAGCGCGTCGGCGGAGCCGGCTTCGCCGGTCTATGAATCGACCTATCGCGCCTTTCCGGGCGTGCTGACGGCGATCACCGGGGGGACCGTCCTCGACGGCGAGGGCAACCGAATCGAAAACGGCACCGTCATCCTTGCCGACGGCAAGGTGCAGGCG
>JAFAEZ010000193.1 GCA_023423775.1 Pseudomonadota bacterium | reverse complement strand
GTCCCCTCCCCGGCCAATGCCGGGGAGGAATTTCAGTAACCTTTCAGCCGCGCCAATCTGTCCGCGTGATAGTAAGCGTCGCCGAACAGCGCGTTCAGCACGCGGTCGCGCTTCATGTAGAGGCCGATATCATGCTCGTCGGTCATGCCGATGCCGCCGTGCATCTGCACGCCTTCCTGGGCCGCCAACGTCGAAACCCGGCCCGCCTTGGCCTTGGCGACCGCGACCATCGCCTCGGCCTCGCTGCCGTCCTCGTCAAGCAATTGCTGCGCCTTTAGCGCCGCTGCCCGCGCGATCTCCAGCTCCGAATAGAGGTGGGCGGCGCGGTGCTGGAGCGCCTGGAACTCGCCGATCAGCTTACCGAACTGCTTGCGCTGGCGGAGATAGTCGACGGTCATGTCCATCGCGCCCGAGGCGACGCCGACCAGCTCCGACGCCGCACCGGCGCGGCCGGCATTGAGCGCGCGGGAGAGAATGGTCTCCCCCTGCCCGACCTCTCCGATCACTGCATCGGCATCGACTTCGACCCGATCGAACTCCAGCCGTGCACCGATACTGGCGTCGGCCAGCCGAACGCCCTCGATGTCGAGACCCTTGGCGTCCCTCTCGACCGCGAATAGGGTGAGGCCTTCGGCGGCCTCCGCCGCCACCACGAAGAAGTCTGCGGACGCGCCCTGCACCACGAACTGTTTGCGGCCGCTGAGCGCGAAGCCGTTGCCGGAGCGCTCGGCCTGCATCGCGATCGCCTCCGGCCGGTGCCTGGCGCCCTCGTCGACCGCCAGCGCGGCGACGGTCTCGCCGGCGAGTATGCCCGGCAGCCAGCGCTCCTTGAGCGGCGTCCCGCGAAGCGCCTCTACGACGGTCACCGCCGTGATCAGAAAGGGGGAGGGTGTGAGGTTACGACCGATCTCCTCGAGCACGATCCCGGCCTCGACATGGCCGAGCCCGAGCCCGCCGTCGGCCCCGTCGACGAGGATGCCGGTAAAGCCCATCTCGCCGAACTGGCGCCACAAAGCGTGGCCGAAGCCGTCCTTGCAGTTCATGTCGCGATACTTGCGATACTGGGCAGCGATCCCGCCCTCACCGGCCATGAAGCTCCGCGCCGTATCGCGCAGCATCGCCTGGTCGTCGGTCAGATAGAGAGGCATTACTCCTCCGTCACCCCGGCGAAGGCCGGGGTCTCAGCGGGTGAAGGGAGCCAACGCGTGATCTCGCTGGGATCCCGGCCGTCGTCGGGATGACGTGCCATTCTCACGTCCCCGGCAGGCGCAGGATATGCTTGGCGATAATGCCGAGCTGGATTTCGCTGGTGCCGCCCTCGATGGAGTTGGCTTTGGTCCTGAGCCATTCGCGCGCCGCCTTGCCGCCCCTCGAGCGCTCGCTTTCCCATTCGAGCGCATCGGCGCCGCCCGCGGCCATGACCAGCTCGTGCCGCGCCTTGTTCAATTCGGTGCCGGCATATTTCATCATCGAGGGCTGGGCGGGGTGGGCCTGGCCGGCCTTTAGCTGATCGATGAAGCGCTCGGACATCGCCCGGAACGCCATCGCGTCGACGTCGAAGCGGGCGACCTCGGCGCGCAGCAGAGGATCGTCCGCCAACCGCTCCTTCAGGGCCGCCCCAAGGCTGTCGCCCGAGCCACCACCGAGGCCCATGCCGCTGATCATCTCGCGCTCGTGGCCGAGCAGGTACTTGGCGACGTCCCAGCCCTTGTTCAGCTCGCCGACGAGCTGGTCCTTGGGCACCTTCACGTCGTCGAAGAAGGTCTCGCAGAAGGGCGAATAGCCTGAGATGAGCAGGATCGGCTTCGTGGTGACGCCGGGCGACGCCATGTCGAACAGCAGGAAGCTGATGCCGCCATGCTTCGACTCCTTCGACGTGCGGACCAGGCAGAAGATCCAGTCCGCCTTGTCGGCGTAGCTGGTCCACACCTTCTGGCCGTTGACCAGGAAATGGTCGCCCTTGTCTTCCGCCGACGTCTGGAGCGAGGCGAGGTCGGAGCCCGCGCCCGGCTCCGAATAGCCCTGGCACCAGCGGATCTCGCCGCGCGCAATCTCGGGCAGGAAGCGCTTCTTCTGTTCTTCGCTGCCATATTTGAGCAAGGCCGGGCCGAGCATCGAGATTCCGAAGCTCATCAGCGGGTTGCGCGCACCGATCCGCGCCATCTCCTGGCGGAGGATCTTGGTCTCGGCCGGCGACAGGCCGCCGCCGCCATATTCCTCCGGCCAGTCGGGCACGGTCCAGCCGCGCTCGGCCATTCGCTCCATCCAGAGTTTCTGCGCTTCGTTCTGAAAGACGGGATTGCGCCCGCCCCAGCACATGTCGCCTTCGCCGCGCACCGGTTCGCGCATCTCGGCCGGGCAGTTCGCCTCCAGCCACGCGCGCGTCTCGGTCCGGAAGCTTTCGAGGTCGGTCATGTCGGCTCCTTTACGCTTACGTCAACTGCCGCGGCGACCCCGCAGAGTCAACCGGCCTTGCCGAATTCCATCGCCTCGTCGGCGACCGGTCTCAGCCGCAGCGTGATGAGGTCGCGGATATAGTTCTGGTGGAGCCGCCAGGGCGGGGCGGCGCCCTGCTTGGGGAGGCCCGCCTCCGCGCGCTTCACATAGCCCGAGGTGAAATCGAGCAGCGGCCGGCGCTCGACGCCGTCTTTAGGCAGGCGCGGCGTGCAGGTGGCGAAGCCGCGCCGGTCCATATGGTTCAGCAGCCGGCACACGTAGCGCGAGGTCAGGTCGCATTTCAGCGTCCAGGAGGCGTTGGTATAGCCGAAGGACAGAGCGAGATTGGGGACGTCGCTCAGCATCATGCCCTTGTAGGTGAGCCGGTCGGCGACATTCACCGGCGCGCCGTCCACCCCCAGCTCGATTCCGCCGAGCAGCTTGATCACCAGGCCCGTGGCAGTGACGACGATGTCCGCCTTCAAGCTATCGCCGGATTCCAGCTGCAGGCCATCGCCGGTGAAGCGGGCGATGCTGTCGGTGACGATCGCGACCTTGCCCGCCTGGATCGCGGCAAACAGGTCGCCGTCGGGAATAAGGCACAGGCGCTGGTCCCACGGATCGTAAGGCGGCGAGAGGTGCCGCTCGACGTCGAAGCCCGCCGGCAGCGCTTTCGCAGCCATGCGCTTGATCCAGCGCCGCACCCGTTCCGGCTTCCGCCGCGCGCGGTTGAAGAAATAGATGCCGAGCAGCACGTTCTTGAGGCGCGTCAGGCGCGGTCCCAGCGGGCCGGCGAGGCGATCGCGCGACGGCCGCGCGACGATGTAGCTCGGCGAGCGCTGCAGCATCGTCACGTGCGCGGCTTGCTCCGCGAGGGTCGGAACGAGCGTCACCGCGGTCGCGCCGCTGCCGATCACGACCACGCGCTTGCCCGCATGGTCCAGCCCTTCGGGCCAGAATTGCGGATGGACGATGCGGCCGCGGAAATCGCTCTCGCCCGGCCACTGCGGGCGGTAGCCCTGCGCATAATCGTAATAGCCGCTGCACAGGAACAGGAAGCGGCAGGTGAAGCGGCGCGCGCCCTCGCCGGTTTCGACCTCCACCGTCCACAGCGCGTCGGCCGATGACCAGGAAGCGCGCGTGACTTTGTGGCCGAAGCGGATGTGGCGATCGATGCCGAAGACGCGCGCGGTCTCTTCGACATAGGCGCGGATCGACGCGCCATCGACGATCGCCTGGTCGCCGCGCCACGGTCGGAAAGGGAAACCGAGCGTGTACATGTCACTGTCCGACCGGATGCCCGGGTAGCGAAACAGGTCCCATGTCCCGCCGATTGCGTCGCGCGCCTCGAGGATCGCGTAGCTCTTGCCTGGGCAGCGCGTCTGGAGATGGAAAGCGGCGTCGGTGCCGGAAATGCCCGCGCCGACGATCAGGACGTCGACATGGTCGGCGCCCCTCATCCTGGGCTCCGGCGCAGGCTCAGGCCGCGCTCAGGTGCAGAGCGAGAGATAGGCGATCTCCATCACCGTCCCGCTCTCGATCGGCCCCGGGCTGTCCGAATATTCGCGATATTCGGTGACCGCTCCGGCCGCGTCCTGCTTGCGCCGCGCCAGCGCGTTGATCGTCTTGGCGGTGCAGTCGATCGAGAGCAGGAAGGCGGCATCGCTGGGCGCCGAGCCCGGGTCGGTCAGGCGGAACCAGCCCTTGCGGACGGCGTCGCTGCGCTCGATCGAGGAAGCGTCGACCGAGATGCCTTGGCCGGTCGGTGCCTTGCCGAGGTTGAGCCAGGCCGGAGGGGCGGCCGCCGCAGCGCCGGGCGTCGCGGCTTCGGGGGCCGCCGCCGTCCGCGCCGCGCCGCAGGTCTCGAGCGCGCTGTCGAACTCGGTCGAGACGGTCGCATCGACCTGGGTGGCGACATAGGACAGATCGCGCAGCGTCAGCTGGTCGGCGCGGAAATAGCCCTTCTGCACCGAGCGCGCGGTCTGCTCGAAGCGCCGCAGCTGCTGGGCGGTGAGGCGAGCGGCGAGATGGCCGCCGACGCATTGCGTCTGGGCTGCATCGAGACCGTAGCGGCTGAGTTGCGGGGCGATGATGCCCTCCCGCGGCCCGATCTTGTCGGCCATATAGCCGCCCGAACAGGCGGCGAGGAACCCCAAGGGCAGCAGCAACAGCGGACGCATCGACACTCGTCTCCCGAAAGGCGCAGCCCAGCATGCCCTTGCTTGCATAGCGCGCGCAAGGGCGTCGAGGTCCTGCGGCCTATGGCGCCAAAGTCCCGTTTCTGACAGGTTGGGGCCTCGAAAAAGAGAGGAAAGACGGCGCGATGGACTTTACCCTTACGGAACGCGAGGCTTTCTACCGCGACAGGGTGCGCGCATTCGTCGAGACTCACATCCGTCCCCGGATCGGCGACTATAAAAGCCAGCTTGCCGAGGGCGATCGCTGGCAGCCGATCCCGGTCATCGAAGAGCTGAAGCCGCTCGCGAAGGAAGCGGGCCTCTGGAACCTGTTCATGCCGCCAGCGCCGGCGCTGCCGCATGTCGACGACAGCTTCGCGTTCGAGGGAACCCAGCTCACCAACCTCGAATATGCGCTGTGCGCCGAGGAGATGGGGCGCATCGCCTGGGCGAGCGAGGTCTTCAACTGCTCGGCGCCCGACACCGGCAATATGGAGGTTCTGCACCGCTACGGCACGCGCGAGCAGAAGGAGCAGTGGCTGCGGCCGCTGATGAACGGCGAGATCCGCTCCGCCTTCCTGATGACCGAGCCGGCCGTCGCCTCGTCCGACGCGACCAACATCCAGTGCGAGATCCGCCGCGACGGCGATTCCTACGTGCTGAACGGCCGCAAATGGTGGTCCTCGGGCGCTGGCGACCCGCGCTGCAAGGTTGCGATCGTGATGGGCAAGACCAATCCCGACAATCCCCGCCACCAGCAGCAGTCGATGGTGCTGATGCCGCTCGACGCGCCGGGGGTCACGGTCGAGCGCGCGCTCACCGTCTACGGCTATGACGACGCTCCGCACGGCCACATGGAGATCGAGCTCAAGGACGTGCGCATCCCCGCGTCGAACATGCTGCTCGGCGAGGGCCGCGGCTTCGAGATCGCGCAGGGCCGGCTCGGCCCCGGCCGCATCCACCATTGCATGCGCACGATCGGCGCCGCCGAGGCAGCGCTCGAGGCGATGGCGCGCCGGCTGCAGAGCCGCGTCGCCTTCGGCAAGAAGCTGATGGAGCACAGCGTCTGGGAAGAGCGCGTCGCCCGTGCCCGCATCGACATCGAAATGTCGCGCCTGCTCTGCCTCAAGGCCGCCGACATGATGGATAGAGCCGGCAACAAGGCCGCGCAGGCCGAGATCGCGATGATCAAGGTCCAGGCGCCCAACATGGCGCTGCGGATCATCGACGATGCCGTCCAGGCCCATGGCGGCGCGGGCGTCAGCCAGGATTTCGGCCTCGCGGCGAGCTGGGCGGGGATCCGCACCCTGCGCCTCGCCGATGGCCCCGACGAAGTCCACAACCGCGCGATCGCACGGATCGAGTTCGGCAAATATTCGTCCGAAGCGTAACCAGGAGACCTGAATGAATTTGTTCGATCTGACCGGTAAGGTCGCGGTGATCACCGGCTCGTCGCGCGGTATCGGCAGGGCGATTGCCGAGGCGATGGCCGATCAGGGCGCCAAGGTCGTCATTTCCAGTCGCAAGGCCGAGGCCTGCGCCGAGGCCGCCGACGCGATCAACGCGCGGCACGGCGCCGGCACCGCGATCGTCGTCCCCGCCAACATCTCGTCCAAGGACGAGCTCCAGCGCCTCGTGGACGAGACGCGCCGGCAATTGGGCCGGATCGACATCCTCGTCTGCAACGCCGCGTCCAACCCCTATTATGGGCCGATGGGCGGGATCAGCGACGACCAGTTCCGCAAGATCCTGGAGAACAATGTCCTCGCCAACCACTGGCTCGTGCAGATGGTCGCGCCCGAGATGATCGAGCGCCGCGAAGGCTCGATCATCATCGTCTCGTCGATCGGCGGCCTCAAGGCCTCCACCGTGATCGGAGCCTACAATGTCTCCAAGGCGGCCGACTTCCAGCTCGCCCGCAACCTCGCCGCCGAATTCGGCCCGCACCAGGTTCGCGTCAATTGCATCGCGCCGGGCCTGATCCGCACCGACTTCGCCAAGGCGCTGTGGGAGAATCCCGAGACGCTCAAGGCCGTCACCGCCCACACGCCGCTGCAGCGGATCGGCGAGCCGCACGAAATCGCCGGCGCCGCCGTCTTCCTCGCTTCGCCCGCCTCGACCTTCGTCACCGGCCAGGCGATCGTCGTCGACGGCGGCTCGACCACGGGAGTGGGGTTGTGAAGCTCGAAGGCAAGATCGCGATCGTCACCGGCGCCGGCTCTGGCATCGGCCGCGCCACCGCCCAGGCTTTCGCGCGCGAGGGCGCCTTCCTGGTCGTGTCTGACATCAATGAAAGCGTCGACGAGACGGCCGCCATGATCGGCCCGGCCGCGGTGCCGGTTCGCGGCGACGCCGGTTCGGACGAGGACGTCGCCCATCTCGTGCGCAGCGCCGCGGCGCGCTTCGGCGGGCTCGACATCGTCTTCGCCAATGCCGGCATCTCGGGCGGCCTCGCCAGCCTGTTCGAGCAGACGCCGGACGACTGGGCGGAGATCCTGCGCGTCAATCTGATCGGCCCGGCGCTGGCGATCCGCCATGCCGCGCCCCTAATCAAGCTGCGCGGCGGCGGCTCGATCATCTGCACCGCGAGCGTCGCCGGGCTTCGCTCGGGGGCCGGCAGCCCGGCCTATTCGGCGTCCAAAGCCGGCGTGATCAGCCTGGTCAAGACGGCGGCGCAGCAGCTCACCGGCTCGGGCGTGCGCGTCAATGCCATCTGCCCCGGCCTGATCGAGACCGGCATGACCCAACCGATCTACGAGCGCGCGCGCGAGCGCGGCCATGAGGACAAGCTCGGCCATCTCAACCCGCTGAAGCGCGGCGGCGCTCCCGAGGAGATCGCCGCGGTCGCCCTGTTCCTCGCCTCCGAGGAGTCGAGCTACGTCAACGGCCACGCCCTCGTCGCCGACGGCGGCCTGTCCTCATCTTTGCCCTACAATATGCAGGTCTACGGCCGCACCGCGCTCTGACTGCTCCCCGGCGAAAGCCGGGGAACAGCATGCTTATCGCCGCGCGAGATGGGCAAGCCAGCGCTGGCGCGCCCATTCGTCGATCAGGCGGTCGGCGCGCGCCTTTTCCGGCCCGGCCAGATCCGCATAGCGCGCCGAGCGTTCCGTCTCGCTGAACCGGACCAGTTCGGTCTCGGTCTGCATCACCGTCCACACGCCGCTTTGCTCAACCATGCCGATCGCGGTCGGCCAGTCGAGCCCGCCGATATGCTGGAAGACCGGCCGCGCCGGCCCGTCGGCCACGCCTAGCGCCCCCGCCGCGCGCAGCAGGATACCGCGGAAATCGGCGAGGCCCACCGGCCGGCCCGCGGCGACGCCCGCCACGCTCAGCACCAACGGGATCTGCGTTTGCTGGCGGTTGATGACATGGCCGTGGCCGAGAAAGGCGTCGTCGAACAGCGACTCGCCATGATCGGCGGTGACCGCAAGCACGCTGTCCTCCCAGACGCCGAGCCGCTTCAGCCGCGCTATCACCTGCCCCACCAGCCAGTCGTCATAGGCGACGGCGTTCCAATAGGTGCGCGCCACCTTGTCCTTGTTGGCGAGGTTGATGTCCGCGCGGGCGATCGGCTCCCCCGGCAGCAGCCGCGGCGTCTCCCGGTGGCTGTACGGGAAGTGCGCTTCCTGGAAGTTGAAATAGACGAAATTGGGCCGCGCCCAATCCGCCGCCTTGCCGTGGGAACGGTCGAATTCGCGCAGCAATTTGCGGCCGTCGACCAGCAGCGATCCCTTCGCCGCGAAACCGAAGGCGCGCTCGTCCTTCAGCGTCTCGGCATCGACGAAGACATCGGCGCTCTCCTTCATGCCGACCACCGCCGCAATGTCGCCGAAACTCTCGGGCTGCCCCGAATAGACGCCGATCCGGTAGCCGGCCGCCTTCAAGTCCCGGAACAGCGAAGGGTCGCCCGGCGCCGGATCGAGCGCGCCACCGAACAGGCTCTTGAGCGACGCCGTCGTGAAGCCGACATGGCTATAGGCTTCCGGAAAAGCCGTCCCCTGCCGCGCCAGCGCATTGAGGTTCGGCGTCACCTCGCGCCCGTCCACCCGCCTCCCGAGCGCATCGCCGCGAACGCTCTCCAGAACGATCAGCACCAGATGCTTGGGTCGCGCCGGGAAGTGCGGCGCCAGCGGCGCCGGCACGACGCCGTCGAACCGGAAATCGCCGCCGAGCCCGTCCTCGTCGATGCCGTTATTGGGTATGTCGAGCGCGAATGGGTGGCGCGCCGCGTCGAGCGGGTGGGCGTCGGCCTGGGCGGTGAACCAGCTGAAGCCGTCGCGATCGAAATCGCTTGCCTGCGCGAGCGCGGCATTGGCGAGCGCGAAGGCGTTGAAGCGGGTGAGCCCGTAGCGCACGTCGGGCTCGCGGTTGGCGGCCAGCGCCACGAGCGGCAGCGGCAGCGCCAGCCACAGCAGGTGCCGCCAGCGCAGTCCCGACGGCGCGATCCGCGCCGGTCCGTAGCGCCGCACCAGCCGCAGGCAGATCCAATAGAGCGCCCCTGCCCCCAGCGCCGCGGCCGCGAGCAGACCGGCTTCGTCGAGCACGAACAGCAGCGCGTCGAACAGGCTGCCGCCGCCCAGATTGCGGATCAGCTGAAAGCCGATCGCATCGCTGAAATAACTCAGCACCTCATATTTGACGGTCAGCAGCAGGATGCTGAGCACAGCGGTGAAGAACAGGAAATTGAGCTGGAACAGCGGCCTGTCCCGCCGGGGGCCGTGCAGCGTGCGCACCAGCAGATAGAAGCCGCCGATCAGTAGCCCTTGTGCCAGCGCGAGCGCGACCGCGAACAACGTCCATTCGCCGGGCCGGTCGATCACGTTGGACGCGCCGAACCCGCCGCCGAACAGCCCATATTTGCGCTCGACCAGCGCCAGCTCGAGCGCCAGCGTCGCGGCGAAGGCGGCGAGGGGCGCCCACAAGGTTCGGATCGTCTTTATGGCTGCCTTCCCGGCCGGAAAGCCACCGCCATAACCCCGCCCCGGTTGCGAAAGGGTTGAGCCCGGACCAGTTGACGTTTACGTAAAGAGGCGGCAATCCGCTCCCTCCCGCTTTCGCCCACGGAGTCACCGCATGAGCCCCATCACCACCCAGCGCCACGACGGCATCCTGATCGTCACGTCGAACAATCCGCCGGTCAACGCGCTCGGCCACGCGGTGCGCGAGGGCCTGGTCAAGGCGATCGAGGAGGCTGATGCCGATGACGCGGTGAAGGCAGTCGTAATCCGCTGCGAGGGCCAGACCTTCTTCGCCGGCGCCGACATTTCCGAATTCGGCAAGCCGATGCAGATGCCGATGCTGCCGATGGTGGTCGACCGCATCGAGGCGTGCACCAAGCCGGTCGTCGCCGCCATCCACGGCACCGCTTTGGGCGGCGGGCTCGAGGTCGCCTTGGCCTGCCACTATCGCGTCGCCGTGCCGTCGGCGAAGCTCGGTGTGCCCGAAGTGAAGCTCGGCCTGCTGCCTGGCGCC
Source organism: Pseudomonadota bacterium (assembly GCA_023423775.1). GTDB lineage: Bacteria > Pseudomonadota > Alphaproteobacteria > Sphingomonadales > Sphingomonadaceae > Allosphingosinicella. The sequence goes on along the minus strand of JAFAEZ010000193.1, from coordinate 1,715 downwards.
GGCGGAACCCAGCGGCTGCCGCGCGTGGTCGGCGTCGCCAAGGCGCTCGAGATGACCACCGGCGGCACGCCGATCGGCGCCAAGGAAGCGCACGATCTCGGCCTGGTCGACCGGCTGATCGAGGGCGATCTCGAGCAGCATGCGGTCGCCTATGCCGATGAAGTGAAGGCCGTGCGCCCGATCCCGAGGAGCAGCGAGCGCGACGACAAGCTCGCCGAGGCGCGCGCCAATCCGGGCATCTTCGACGAGTTCCGCAAGGCCAATGCCCGCAAGATGAAGGGCTTCGACGCGCCCGAGGCCAATATCAAGGCGGTCGAGGCCGCGGTCGCCAAGCCCTATGCCGAGGGCGTCCAGGACGAGCGTCGCCTGTTCATGGAGCTGATGAGCGGCACCCAGGCCCGCGCCCAGCAATATTTCTTCTTCGCCGAACGCAAGGCCTCGAAGATCGAGGGCCTGCCCGAGGACACGCGCCCGCGCGACATCAAGCGCGTCGGCGTGATCGGGGCCGGCACGATGGGCGGCGGCATCTCGATGAATTTCCTCAGCGCCGGCATCCCGGTGACGATCGTCGAGATGGCGCAGGAGGCGCTGGATCGCGGCACCGGCGTGATGCGCAAGAATTACGAGGCGAGTGCCGCCAAGGGCAAGATGAGCGCCGAACAGGTCGAGGGCGCGATGGGGCTGCTCAAGCCGTCGCTGAACATGGAGGACCTCGCCGACTGCGATCTCATCATCGAGGCCGTGTTCGAGAACATGGACGTCAAGAAGGACATCTTCGGCAAGCTCGACGCGATCGCCAAGCCGGGCGCAATCCTCGCCTCCAACACCTCCTATCTCAACATCGACGAGATTGCCGCGGCGACCTCGCGGCCGCAGGACGTGCTCGGCCTTCACTTCTTCTCGCCGGCCAACATCATGAAGCTGCTCGAAGTGGTGCGGGGCGCCAAGACCGCCCCGGACGTGCTCGTCACCGCGATGCAGCTCGCCAAGAAGATCCGCAAGGTCGCGGTCGTGGCCGGCGTCTGCTACGGCTTCATCGGCAACCGCATGCTGATACCGCGCCAGATGCAGGCGCAGCAATTGCTGCTCGAGGGCGCCACTCCCGAGCAGGTCGATCGCGTCCATGTCGAATTCGGCATGCCGATGGGCCCGTTCCAGATGGCCGACCTCGCCGGCGTCGACATCGGCTGGCACCGCGATCCCAATCGCATCGAGAATATCCGCGACGCGCTCTGCGCGATCGACCGCTGGGGCCAGAAGAAGGGCGCCGGCTTCTACGATTATGACGACAAGCGCCGCCCCTCGCCGAGCCCCAAGGTCCAGGAGATCATCGAGGATTTCCGCGCCAAGGCCGGCATCACGCCGCGCGAGATCAGCGACCAGGAGATCGTGGAGCGCACGCTCTACACGATGGTCAACGAGGGCGCGAAGATCCTCGAGGAGGGGATGGCGCAGCGCGCCTCCGACATCGATGTCGTCTGGGTCTATGGCTATGGCTGGCCGGTCTATCGCGGCGGCCCGATGTTCTGGGCGGACACCGAAGGCCTCGCCAAGATCGTCGAGGGGCTGAAGCGCCAGCAGGACCGGCTCGGCGACGGCTTCACGCTGTCGAACCTGCTCGTCTCCAAGGCCGAGGCGGGCGAGAAGATCAGCCGCTGACGCTCGACGGGGCGGCCGGCGCAGGCCCGCCCCCCAAGCCGAGGTGGAGGTACCGG
>JAFAEZ010000173.1 GCA_023423775.1 Pseudomonadota bacterium | reverse complement strand
GCCACCGCCGCCGCCACCGCCGCCGCCTTTCGTCGAATCCCCGCCGCCACCGCCGCCGCCGGAGCCGATCGTCGAACCGGAGCCGGTGGTCGGAGGCGCGGCGCCGCCGGCGGTGCGGCCCCGTCGTCCCGCACAACAGGGCCCGTCCCGGACGGGGGCGCTGCGGCCCCGGCCACCACAGGCGCAGACGCAAGCGTCCGCTCCCGTCACGGCGCCGCGACCGATGGCGGTCCCCGATCGTCCCCGCGGGTTCGCTGCCCGTCCGGTCCCGGCGGTTCGGGCCGCCGCGCGCGCTCCTGCTGGCGCCGCGGGGCCGACGGCAACGGCTCCAGGCGACTGCCGGCTGGGCGATCCGGGTTGCGAGTCGAAGGAGGGGCGAGGCGCGTTCGTGAAGCCGCCGCCGATGTGGGTCGGCGAGACGACCCCGCTCCAGTTCGTCGTCGCGCCCGACGAAGCCGGCCTACGCGAGGCGGCGGAGGATTCCGAAACCGGCCAGGTACGCCGAATCGAAATCAGCCCACGGATGCGGGTAACATTGCTTCCCCATCCCAATTTCGAGATCGTGTCCAAGGACCGGTCTCCCGAGCAGTCCCTAGGCCGGGACGAACGCGCGTCCTGGGCCTGGGATGTGACGCCCCTCAAGGAGGGCGGCGATTTCGTCCTCTTCGCCGAGGTCGAGGTGCTCGATGCGGCCGGCCATGCGCTCGACAGCTACAAGAAGCGCCTTCCGGTCGCGGTGCAGGTGGATAGCTGGCGCGGCTTCCTGGCGATGGCCGAGAGGGCCCAGACAGCGTCCGACCTGCTGGCGGCCGTCTTCCGGAGCTGGGAAACCACTTTGCTTGCCGTCGTGGCGCTGCTTGCGGCGCTGGCCGGCGTCGCCGTCGGCGTGCGCAAGCTGATCGCAGCGGTCCGGGGCGCGCCCGCTAGCCCAGCAGACTGAAGAGCCCCGCGCCCAGAGCGGCCGACACGATCGCGGTCAGCAGGTAGCGGCCGTAATGGCGCGGTGCGATCACTACCACGTCGGGCAACGGGGCCGAAGGCGGCGCTGCGCCAGGCGGCGGATAATAATGGTCGATGCGGCGGATGAGCTCGGGGATTTTCCGCAGCGTACGGAAGTCGCGCACGAGCCGGTCGGCGATTACCGTCTCCGGGCCAAGCTCGCCGCGCACCCAATCGCGCAGGAACGGCTCGCCGGTCTCCCACATGTTGATGTTGGGATCGAGCGCGGTCGCGACGCCCTCCACCGTCACCATCGTCTTCTGGAGCAGCAGCAGATGCGGCTGGGTCTGCATGTCGAACTCGCGGGTCAGCCGGAACAGGCTGTCCAGCATCTGCGCGACCGATATGTCCTTGACCGGAAGACCGCGGATCGGCTCGCCGACGGCGCGCAATGCGGTCGCGAATTCCTCGATATTGTGGTGCGCCGGCACATATTGCGCCTCGAAATGGATCTCGGCGACGCGGCGGTAATTGCCGGTCATCAGGCCATAGAGGATCTCGGCGAGCCACAGCCGCGCCTGATGGTCGATCCGTCCCATGATGCCGAAATCGATCGCCGCCAGCCGGCCGTCGGGCAAAGCGAAGAGATTGCCCTGATGGAGATCGGCGTGGAAGAAGCCGTCGACCACCGCCTGGCGGAGGAAGGCGCGGACCAGAGTGGCGGCCAAAGCCGGCAGATCGTGGCCGGCGGCGACCAGGGCGTCCCGGTCCGTGAGCTTGATGCCGTCGATCCACTGCAGCGTCATCACGCGGCGCGAAGTGCGGGTCCAGTCGATCGCCGGGACGAGGAAGCCGGTTTCGGCCTGCATGCCCTCGTGCAGTTCCGACGCCGCCGCCGCCTCGCGTCGGAGGTCGAGTTCCCGCATCGTCCATTGGCGGAACGTGGCGACCACCAGCCGGGGGCGCAGCCGCGCAGCCTCGCCCCCCATCGCCTCGACCTGGGCCGCGGCCCATTCATAGGTGTCGAGCGCCTTGGCGAAATCCTCCTCGATGCCCGGGCGCAGCACCTTGATTGCGACCAGGCGGCCATCGGTGGTGACAGCGCGGTGGACCTGGGCGATTGAGGCGGCGCCGACCGGCTCCGGGTCGATATGCGAGAAAATCTGCTCGATCGGTTTCTCGAGGCCCTCCTCGATTGCTGCGCGGATCTGCTCGAACGGCGCGGGCGGGAGGCTGTCCTGAAGCAGCAACAAATCGTGGGCCGCCTCCTCGCCGACGAGATCGGGCCGGGTGGCCAGCGCCTGGCCGAGCTTGATCGCGGCCGGGCCGATATCCTGGAAGGCGGCGGCATAGGTCGGCACGCGCGGCACGCGGGCGCCGAAACGCGCGAGGCGGGCGAGACGGCGCACCGGCGGCGGCGTGTTCGGGTCGCGCTCGATGCCGCGGAGCGCGCCGTGCCGCGCCAGCACCCGACCCCATTTCAGGAGCCGCCAGACGTGGGTTGCGGGGGACGTCAAATCTTCCAGCCGCTGTGAATGGCGACCACGCCGCCGAGAATCGGCTCGACGGTGACCTGGGCGAAGCCGGCGCGTTCGATCATGGCCTTGAACTCCTCCATCGGCGGGAAGCGGCGGATCGATTCGATCAGATAGCGGTAGCTGTCCTCGTCCTTGGCGACGATCTTGCCGATCTTCGGCACGACGTCGTGGCTGTAGCGGTCATAGACCTGCTTGAAGCCGGGCCAGGTAGCGGTCGAGAATTCGAGGCACATGAAGCGCCCTCCCAGCTTCAGCACCCGGTGCGCCTCGGCGAGCGCCTTTTCGATGTGGGTGACGTTCCGGATGCCAAAGGCGATCGTGTAGGCGTCGAAGCTGTTGTCCGGGAAGCTCAGCTCCTCGGCGTTCTGCTGCTGCCAGGTGAGGCCATCGATATGGCGCTTGGCGGCGCGCTCGCGCCCTACGGCGAGCATCTCGGCGTTGATGTCGGCGACGGTGACGCGGGCGCCCGATTCGGCGATCCGGAAGGCGATGTCGCCGGTGCCGCCGGCCATGTCGAGCACGTGCTGGCCCGCCCGCGGCTTCAGCTTGCGGACGAACTGATTCTTCCACAGCCGGTGCATGCCGGCCGACATGAAATCGTTCATCAGGTCGTAGCGGGAAGCGACATTGGAGAAGACGCCGCGCACGCGCTGCGTCTTCTCTTCGGGCGCCACGTCCTCGTAGCCGAAAGAAACCTTGTCCATGGCGCGAGCCTCTAGCAGGGGAATACGGAGATGTGCAGGTGCGATGTGAGAGCGGAACGACATGCCTGAATTACCCGAGGTCGAAACCACAGTGCGCGGTCTGGTTCCCGTCCTGGTCGGCCGCAGGCTGGTTTCGGTCGATCCGCGCCGCGCCGACCTGCGTTATGCGCTGCCGACGGACCTGCGCCAGCGCATGACCGGCGCCCGCGTCACGAGCCTCGGCCGTCGCGCCAAATACGGCCTGATCGACACCGACCGCGGCGACACCTTGATCTTCCACCTCGGCATGTCCGGCAAATGGCGGATCGACCCGGCCGAGGTCGGCATTCACGATCATTTGCTGCTGGAGACCGAGGAGGGGCGGCGCCTGGCGCTCAACGATCCGCGCCGCTTCGGTTCACTCGATCTGGTCGACACGGCGGCGGTGGGAGCCTTTCCGGCTTTTCTCAAAATGGGCCCGGAGCCGCTCGGCGACGGCTTCGACGCCGCCTATCTGGAAGCCGCACTCGTGGGGCGCACCGCGTCGATCAAGGCTTTGCTGCTCGACCAGCGTATCGTCGCCGGCCTGGGCAACATCTATGTCTGCGAGGCGCTCCACATGGCCGGGATCGCGCCTGGTCGGGCGGGCGGACGCATCGCCCGCCCGCGCCTCGTCGCCCTGGTCGAGGCCATCAAGGCCGTGCTGACGGCGGCGATCGAGGCGGGCGGATCGAGCCTGCGTGATTATGCGCGGCCCGACGGCGAGCTTGGCTATTTTTCCAACCAGTGGCGGGTCTATGGGCGGGAAGGGGAGGCGTGCGGATGCGGCGCGGTGATTCGCCGTCGCATCGACGGCGGGCGCTCCACTTTCCATTGTGCGGCTTGCCAACGCTAAATGGTTGACCATATCGGCCATCATGCGTAGAGAGCCCGCCTGACCGGTGCGGTGCGATTCCGCGCCGTTTTCATTTTTATCCGAGACGAGGCAAGACGATGGCGAACACGCCGCAAGCAAAGAAACGTATCCGCCGCAACGACCGCCGTGCGGAGATCAACGGCGCCCGCGTCAGCCGCATCCGTACCTTCATCAAGCAGCTCGAGACGGCGCTGGCTTCGGGCGACAAGGACAAGGCTCAGGACGCGATTCGCCGCGTTCAGCCGGAGCTGGCCCGCGGCGTCGCCAAGGGCGTCGTTCACAAGAACACGGCTGCGCGCAAGTTCTCGCGCCTGACGAAGCGTGTCGCCGCTCTCGGCTAACGCTTTCTAAAGCTGACACGAAACGACCCGCCGGTGCAAATCGGCGGGTTTTTTCATGCCCGATCTGAACTGAATCGGGGGCCATTTGGAACGAAAAACGAACCCATAGGATTCCCCGCGATTCGCGCCTTTGTTGCACTTCCATTACAATTTGAAGAATTCGCAAAACGGCAGTTTTCCGCCATTAAAGCGCGTAATGGCGGGTTTGCGCTGTCAACAGCCTTTATTTGACCTATGTGAAATTTCGCGGTTGATCCGCGGCCCCGGTCCTTCCAAAAAGTCCTCTCCGGCGGCGATCGAATCTCCGTTGGACGCACACAGCAGAGCGAATTCAAATCGGCATGCGCCGGGGGGCGTTTTGGCGTGCGGGGAAGCTTTGCTCAGTAAACATAAGCCGCCCAAAAGCGGCGATCAGGACCGAGGGGGTGCTTGCGTGAACCAGACGCTGGCCAACAGCTCAATGATGACTAGCGACGATGCGTCGCCGGTCGCGGCTGCATGGGAGCATATCCGTACGGGCCTTCGCCGCGACTGCGGCGCCCGCACGTTCGACGGTTGGCTGCGGCCGATCGCGCTCGCCGGATTCGATGCCGAGTCGGCGACCGTCCGGCTCGAGCTGCCCTCGCAGTTCATGGCCGAATGGGTGCAGACTCATTTTTCCGAGCGACTCGCGCTCGCCTGGCGCACGATGCTGCCGGTGGTGCGTCACGTCTCGATCGGAGTCGGCGCCGCCGCCACGCGCAGCGCCGTCTTGGCCGAGATTCCGGCTGGGCCCGAGCCCGACGAAGCCATCGCGACGGACGAGCCGGCTGGCCCTTATGCGGCGGTGCTGGAATCGCGCTACCGTTTCGAGACGTTCGTGGTCGGCAAGGCCAACGAGGTAGCGTTCAACGCGGCGCGCACGCTCGCTACGGCCGATAACGTCGTGTTCAACCCGCTGTTCCTTCATGGCGGCACCGGCCGCGGCAAGACCCATTTGCTGCACGCCATCGGCCACGAATTCCGCGCCCGCCGTCCGGACGCGAAGATCGTCTACATGTCGGCCGAGAAGTTCATGGTCGAGTTCGTCGCCGCGCTGCGCGCCAACGACACGATCGCCTTCAAGCAGCAGCTCCGCTCCGCCGACCTGCTGATGATCGATGATGTCCAGTTCATCGCCGGCAAGGAATCGACCCAGGAAGAATTCTTTCACACGATGAACGAGATCATCTCGGCGGGCAGCCGTCTGGTGATCAGTTCGGACCGCGCGCCGCAGGATCTCGACGGCATCGAGCCGCGCATCCTTTCGCGCCTGTCGTGGGGCCTAGTCGCGGACATCAACGCCGCCGATCTCGAGCTGCGGCTCAACATCATCATCAAGAAGCTCGAGCAGCTTCCCGACGTTCAGGTTCCGCATGAAGTCGTGATGTTCCTCGCCAAGAGGATCAGCTCGAACGTCCGCGAGCTCGAGGGCGCGCTCAACCGCATCGCCGCTTATGCGATGATGACGGCGCGGCCGATCGACCTCGATTTCTGCACCGAGGTGCTCGCCAACGTGCTGCGCGCCAACCAGCGCCGCATCTCGATCGACGAGATCCAGGGCAAGGTTTCGGACCATTATCGCATCCGCAAGGCGGAGATGACCTCGGCGCGCCGCGCCCGCGAAGTCGCCCGCCCGCGCCAGGTCGCCATGTATCTGTCCAAGCAGCTGACGCCGCGCTCGCTTCCCGAGATCGGCCGCCGCTTCGGCGGGCGCGATCATACGACGGTGATCCACGCCGTCCGCCAGATCGAGAAGCTCCGCGCCCAGGATGCCGAGCTCGACGCCGACATCCGCCTGCTGACGCGCCAGCTCGAAAGTTAGAGGAGGGGCTGAGGCCTGACCTGGGAGGGGCTTCGGTCCCTCCTTTTTTGTGGGTTCGGCACAAAGAAAAAGGAGAGCCAGTCGCCTGGCCCTCCTTTTTTGAGACGCGCTGTGAAGCTTAGCGGCGGCGCTCGGGCGGCGGCACGGTGATCCGGACGGTCTCGCCCGAATTGCCCGGGAAGCCGGTGAACATCGCCTGCACCAGGTTCGGGACGAGCGTCTGCAACTCATCGGTCCGCGAGCGGCCCTTGGCCGTGCCCTCGAACAGCGACTGGCCGTCAGCCGTGCGCTTGATGTCCATGTCGAAATAGCTGGTATATTCGGTGTAGCTGCGGACGTTGTCGTAGCCGAACGGATCATACCAATAGGGGTCGTTCCAGCCGTAATAGAAAGGCGAGCGGCGGCCGTAATAGAAGCGCGGGTAGAAGGGGTCGTAGAAGCCCCCATAGCCGATCCGGCTGCTCGGATAGGTGACGATCTTCTCGCGGCCATTGTCGACGCCGTAGTCGATCGACACGACCATCGTCGCGCTCTGCGGCGACGCGGCCTCCTGATAGCCCTGGGCGATCAGGTTCCGCCGCACGAGATCGGCGTAGCGCGAAAATTCCAGGCCGCCGCGATCCTCGGCATGGACCGGCTGAATCACGAAGCTCTGGCCCTGCGGGGCGGGCATCGCCTGGAAGCGCGAAACCTTGGCCGGAAAGCCGGTGGCGCAGGCGCTGAGCGCGAGCAAGGCCACCGGAGCGGCAAGCGTCAGCAATTTCTTGTGAATAGACATGGCGGCAAGCCTTTCGTCGGCAGGTTCTCAACCAATATAGGAAGGTTGCGTCCTGCCACCAACTCGCTGAACGGTTGCTGAAGAAGGTTGAGCTGTTCGCGCCAAGTTGCTGATTTTGCCGGCTTAAGCCGAGCGGCGCAGGCCCATCGCCTGGTAGGCCCCATCGAGCGTCGGTTGCGCCATCGCGGTCGCGCGTCCGGCCCCGTCGAGCAGGATACGGTCGAGTTCGCCGGGATCGTCGCGCAGCTCGTCGAGCCGCGCCTTGATCGGTCGCAGGGTCTCGACCAGCAAATCGGCCAAAGCCGGCTTGAAGGCGCCGAAGCCCTGTCCGGCGAAGCGCGCCAGCACCTCGTCGGCGCTCTCGCCGGCCAGGGCCGCGTAGATGCCGACGAGGTTGCGCGCCTCCGGCCGCTCGGCGAGCGCGTCGAACGAATCGGGCAATGGCTCGGCGTCGGTCTTGGCCTTGCGGATCTTCTGCGCGACCGTGTCGCTGTCGTCGGTGAGATTGATCCGGCTCATGTCCGACGGATCGGACTTGGACATCTTGGCCGAACCGTCGCGCAGCGACATCACCCGCGCCGCAGTCGCGCCGATCAGCGGCTCGGGCAGCGTGAACAATTCGACGTTGTAATCGGTGTTGAACTTGGTCGCGACGTCGCGCGCCAGCTCGAGATGCTGTTTCTGGTCCTCGCCAACTGGCACGTGCGTCGCCTGGTAGAGCAGGACATCGGCCGCCATCAGCACCGGATAAGCGAACAGGCCGACGCTTGCGGTCTCGCGATTCTTGCCGGACTTCTCCTTGAACTGGGTCATCCGGTTCAGCCAGCCGATCCGGGCCGTGCAGTTGAGCAACCAGGCGAGCTCCGGATGGGCCGGGACGCGCGCGTGGTTGAACAGCAGCGATTTGTTCTGGTCGATCCCGCAGGCGATCAATGCCGCGGCCATCTCGCGCACGTTGGCGGCGAGTTCGTCGGGATCGTTATAGACCGTGATGGCGTGGAGATCGGCGAGGAAGAAGAGGCATTCGGCTTCGTCCTGCATTTTCACCCAGCGCTGGATCGCGCCGAGATAATTGCCGAGGTGGAGATTGCCGGTGGGCTGGATGCCCGAGACTACGCGCATCAGCTGACCTTCTTGCGCCGGAGGAGGATGAGGATGTCGTCGCGGTTCATCGCGCCGATGACCCAGGCGACTGCGAAATAGACGATGCCCCCGGTGGCGATGATCGCGCCGACCGCAACCAGTCGCTCGCCAACCGAGCCGGCGAACCAGCCGGTCAGCAAGGTCCGCACCCCGTAAAGTGCTGCGACCATGACGGCGCCGGCGAGCAGCTGGCGTGCGATCCGGCCCCAGAGCCAGGGCTCGATGCGGAAATGGCCTCGGCGGTTGAGGATGACGTAAAGCATGATCGCATTGAGCCACGAACAGGCCGCGATCGCCATCGCCAGCCCGTAAATGCCGAACTGCGGGATCAGGGCGAAGTTGAGCAGCACGTTGGCGATCAGAACCACGGCCGCGGTCTTGACCGGGGTCTTCGTGTCGTTGCGCGCGTAGAAACCGGGCGTGATGACCTTCACCAACACATAGGCCGGTAGGCCCGAGACGATGATCGCCAGCGTATTCCCAGTGATATGGGCGTCCTCTGCGGTGAAGCGGCCGCCCTGGAACATCGCCGCGACCAGCGGGCCTGCGACCACCGCCAGCGCGAGCGCCGCGGGCAGGCAGAGGAGCATCGAAAGCTCGACCGCCTGGCCCTGCACCCGGGCCGCTTCGTCGGGTTCGCCCTTGGCAATGAAGCGGCTGATCTGGGGCAGGATCGCCGTGCCGAGCGCGGTCCCGATCACCGACAGCGGCAGCTGATTGAGCCGGTCCGAATAATTGAGGTAGGACATCGATCCTTCGGGAAGGCGGGTCGCGAAGAAGGTGTCGATGAGCTGGCTGATCTGGTAGACGCCGGCGCCCAGGGTCGCCGGGATCACCACCACGAAGAACTGCTTCACGCTCGGCGTGATCTTCGGCTTGCGCAGCCGTAGCGAGACGCCGGCCTTGCGCGCGCTGTTCCACAGCAAAGCGAGCTGCAGGACGCCGCCCACGGTCACCCCGACCGAGAGTGCGATCGCCGTCGGGATGCCGCCGGTCGGCACCAGAAGGAGGGCCGCCAGCATCGCGATGTTGAGCAGGGCCGGGGCGAAGGCGGCGGCGGCGAACTTCGTCAGCGAATTGAGCACGCCCGAAAAGAGCGAGACGAGGCTGATCAGCAGCAGATAGGGGAAGGTGATGCGAGTCAGGAACACGGTCAGGTCGAACTTGGCCGGCTCGTCCGCATAGCCGGAGGCGATCGCCCACACGAAGGCGGGCATCGCCGCTTCGAACACCAAAGTGAAGATGAACAAGGTCGGCAGGAAGACCGCGAGCACTTCCTCGGAGAATTTCTTCGCTTCCTCAAGCCCGCCCGGGCCATGGTAACGCTGGCTGAAGAGTGGCACGAACCCCGCCGAAAAGGCGCCCTCGCCGAACAGGCGGCGGAAGGTGTTGGGCAGGCGAAACGCGACGAGGAAGGCATCCGCTGCCCCCGACGCGCCCATGATGCGCGACATCAGCATTTCGCGCGCGAAGCCGAAGACGCGGCTGACCATGGTCAGCCCGCCGATCGTACCGATCGCCTTGTGCAGGTTCATGCGGTGGGTCCAGCCGGGCCGATCAGGCCTGGCCGGTCACTTCCGGGGCCGTGAACTCGCCGCCTTCGGCCTGCTGCTGGGCCGCACGCTGCATGTAGAGCGCGCCGAAATCGATCGGGTCGAGCATCAGCGGCGGGAAGCCGCCATCCTGCACGGCGTCGGAGACGACCCGGCGGGCGAACGGGAAGAGCAGGCGCGGCGCCTCGGCGAGGAGGAACGGCTGGAGCTGCTCTTCGGGAACGTTGCGGATCGCGAACAGGCCGGCATAGGTGAGATCGACCTGGAAGGCGGTGCGGCCTTCGGACTTGGCGCCGACCTCGATCTTTAAAGTAACTTCATGGACCTCATCGCCGAGGCGGAAGGCGCCGATGTTGAACTGGACGTCGATCTGCGGCTGGCCCTGCCACTGGTAGACGCCCGGCGCGTTCGGGTTCTCGAACGAGAAATCCTTCACATATTGCGAGATGACTCCGACCTGCGGAGCGGTGTCCTCGCCATTGGTCTGCACTTCGTTCACGCCCGCAACGCCTTCTTCTTCGGCCATTGTCTTATACCTTCGAGAAAAGAGGAGAATGGCGGCCGCGAGCGGTCCCATTCTTGCGCCCGGCGGGTAGCAGGAGCGCCGGGCGCGCGCAACACGCCGATAGGCGCTACTCGCCATTTGAAACATCAGGGTGAGGAGCCTATGTAGGAGGCCGGATATTTTGCGGAGAGTGTGCGTGACGGAGATTGTCTTGCTGGCGCTGGTGGCCCTGTTCGTGGGCCTCAGGCTCTACGCCGTGCTCGGCAAGCGGACCGGGCACGAGCAGCAGCCCGTCACCCGGCCCGAGGCGGTGCCCGGAACCGAGGCGCTCGCGCCGGTCGCCGATGCGTCCCCCGAACGCCGCGACGGCGGCGGCCTCGCTTATGAGGAGGGCGCCGCCAGCGGCGTCCGCGCGATCGTGTCCGCCGATCCGGGCTTCGACGTCGCCCGCTTCCTCGAGGGCGCGCAGTCGGCCTATCGCATGGTCCTCGAAGCCTTCTGGAAGGGCGACCGTGAAGAGCTTGAGTGGCTGGTCGGCGGCGACGTTCGCGCCAGCTTCGAAAGCGCGATCGCCGAGCGCGAGGCCGCCGGTCTTCGTCTCGAAAATCGTCTCGTCCAGATCGAGCGCGCGATGATCGAGGATGCGCGCCTCGACGGCCGCACCGCCAGCATCACGGTGCGCTTCGACGCCGATATCGCCGCGGTGACGCGCGACGCGGAAGGCCATGTCGTGGCCGGCTCGCTCACTGACGCGGTTGAGACCCACGACGTCTGGACCTTCCAGCGCAAGCTCGGCAGCGACGATCCCAACTGGCTTCTGGTCGAGACGGACGAAGCCTGAGCTTCCCTACCGGCCGCGGCCGCGGCTATGAACGCGGTCGTGTCGGATTCTCATTTCAGCCCGCGCCGTAGTGCCGCGCTCGCCGTCCTGCTGCTGGCGCTCGCCAGCTGCGCCCCCCGCCTCGTGCCTCCGACGCCGGCCCCGCCGCCGGTGGAGAAGCCCGCGCCCGCGACCGCGCTCGAAGCCGGTCTGCAGCGTGGTCCGACCCTCAATGGGCTTGGCGTCGATGAAGCGAAGCGCGCCTTCGAAGCTTTCCAGATCAGCTGCCCGTCGCTCGCCCGGCGCGACGACCCGAGCGGCCTGACCCGGCCCGAGGATTGGGCGGGCCTCTGTCTTGGCGCGCAGGAGCCGGGCGCCGGTGACCCCGTCCGATTCTTCGGAGACAATTTCGAACTTGTCCGGGTCGGCGACGGCAAGGCCTTTGCCACCGGTTATTTCGAACCGGAGATTGCCGGTTCGCGCACGCCTCAGCCCGGCTTCGTACCGGTCTATGCCAAGCCCGCCGACCTGCTGGAGAATGACCCGACGACCGGTGAGAAAAGGCGCGGACGGCTCGAGAACGGCGTCTTCGTTCCTTATTACGAGCGCAGCGAGATCGAGGAGGGCGCGCTCGCCGGCCGCGGCCTCGAAATCGGCTGGGCGGCCGACCCGATCGAATTCTTCTTCCTCCAGATCCAGGGGTCGGGGCGCCTGCTCCTGCCCGACGGTGGCGTGATGCGGATCGGTTATGCCGGCCAGAACGGTCGCGAATATGTCGCCATCGGCAAGATCATGAAGGAAAGGGGACTGCTCGGCCCCGGCCAGACCAGCATGCAGGGCATCGTCGCCTGGCTGCGCGCCAACCCCGAAGAGGGCAAGGCGATCATGCGCGAGAATAAGAGCTATATCTTCTTTCGCGAGCTGACCGGCCCTGGTCCGCTCGGCGCCATGGGGCTGCCGGTGACGGCGCGCGGCACCGTCGCCGCCGATCCGAAATTCGTCCCCCTCGGCGCGCCGGTGCTGCTCGGCCTCGACCGGGCCGAGGCGAGCGGACTCTGGGTGGCGCAGGATACCGGCGGGGCGATCAAGGGCGCCAACCGCTTCGACACTTTCTGGGGCGCGGGCGCCGAGGCGGCGCGCATCGCCGGCGGCATGCAAGGAAGCGGCTCGGCCTACATTTTGCTGCCGCGCAGCGCGGTCGCCCGGCTCGCGGCGGCGGGGGCCTTCGGTGCGTCGCCTCAACGCTGAGGAAAAGGCGCTGTGGGACAAGGTCGTCGCCTCGGTGCGCCCCATGCACGCCCAGCCGGTCAAGGCCGCTGACAAGCCCGCGACGGCGCCGGCCGCAGCTGCTCCG
>JAFAEZ010000091.1 GCA_023423775.1 Pseudomonadota bacterium | reverse complement strand
TTCGCCGTTACGGCCCTTGGACCGGAGCGGCGGGCGGACGCTTCACCGCTGATGTTGCACCCATCCAGGAAAAGGACCGCCCGGTCCTTCCGAAAGACAGCCGCCGAGCCCGCATGCCGTCACAATCGATACGAACGCCCCGATTCCGCTTCGGACGCACCCGATGACGATGGCCGAGCGGATCGCCGCGTTCGATTGGTCGGCGACGCCGCTCGGCCCGCGCGAGCATTGGCCACCGACGCTACGCACCGTCGTCGAGCTCATGCTCGGCTCGCGCATGCCCATGTATGTCGCCTGGGGCCCTGAGCTCACCTTCCTCTACAACGACGCTTTCGCCCCGATCCTCGGCGCCCACCACGCCGACAGCCTCGGCGAGAACATGGCCGAGCTGTGGGCGAGCGAATGGCCGCGGATTGCTCCTTACGCCGATCAGGCTTTGTCCGGCACCGGCACGTGGGCCGAGGATTTCCCGTTCCTCACCTGGGAGAGCGGCTACAGCCGCACCGGCTATTTCACCTTCGGCTACACCCCGCTGCGCGAGGGCGAGGCCGTCGCCGGCTTTCTCTGCACCTGCCTGGACACGACGGCCCAGGTGCACGACCGTCGCCGCGTCGAACAGCAGCGCGAGAAGCTGAAGGCGATGTTCTGGAAGGCGCCCGGCTTCGTCTTCCTGACGGAGGGCCCCGAGCACCGCTTCGAGTTCGTCAACGAGATGTTCCTCGCCATGACCGGCCGCGATGCCGTCGAGGGCCAGACCATGGTCGAGGCCTTCCCCGAGTCCGAACAGGAGGGCATGCTGGCGGTGTTCGACGAGGTCTACCGCACCGGCCGGTCGTTCGTGCGCAGCGCGTTGCCGCTCCGCATCCGCCGCGGCAGGGACGAACCGCTCACCCTGTACCATCTCGAGGTCGCCTTCCAGGCCCACCGCGACGCCGACGGCGTCATCACCGGCCTGTTCTGCTGCGGCTACGACGTCAGCGATCGCCAGCGCGCGCTCGCCGAGGCCGAGGAGACACGCGAGCGCTATGCGCTTGCCGCCCGCGCCACCAACGACATCATCTGGGACTGGGACCTCGCCGCCGACGACATACGCTGGAACGAAGCGCTCGAGCCCTTCCGGCAAGGCGAGGATTCGCCCGCCCACAGCCGCGTCGCCTGGTGGTCGAGCCACCTTCACCCCGAGGATCGCGAGCGCGTGCTCGCCAGCGTCGATGCCGCCATCGCCGGCGACGCCATCCACTGGTCGGCCGAATATCGCCTGCGCCGCGGCAACGGCGATTATGCCTTGGTCTACGATCGCGGCTATCTGATCCGCGACGAGGCCGGCCGCGCCACCCGCTTCGTCGGCGCAATCGCCGATCTGACCGCGATCCGCTCGGCCGAGCGCCAGGTCCGCCAGCTCCAGGCCGAGCTCATCCACATCTCGCGGGTGAGCGCGATGGGGGCGATGGCCTCGACCCTCGCCCACGAACTCAACCAGCCCCTGACCGCTGCCGCCAATTATCTGAGCGGCGCCGCGCGGCTGGCCCAGTCGCCCGCCGACCGGACCGGGCCTCTGGTCGAGGCGGTCCACCACGCCCAGGACAATATCGCCCGCGCCGGCGAGGTCATCCGCCGGCTGCGCCGCCTCACCGCCCGCGGCGAGGTCCAGACCGCCCCCGTCCGGCTGGTCGAGGCGGCCGCCGAAGCGTTGAGCCTCGGCCTGATGGGCCCGGAAGGTTTCGCCGTGTCGGTCCGCCAGGACGTCCCCGAGGGCCTCGTCGTCGAGGCCGACAGCGTCCAGCTCCAGCAGGTCCTCCTCAATCTCATCCGCAACGCGCTCGAAGCGATGGCCGACGCGCCGCGCCGCGAACTGCGGATCGCGGCCGAAAGACAAGGCGACAGCGCCCGCATCTGCGTGTCCGACACCGGCCCCGGCGTCCCCGAGCACGAGCGCGCGATCCTGTTCGATCCCTTCCACACCACCAAGGCAGGCGGCATGGGCGTCGGCCTATCGATCAGCCGCACAATCGTCGAGGCCCATCGCGGCCGCATCTGGGCCGAGCCGGCCGAAGGCGGCGGCGCCCGCATCTGCTTCACGCTGCCGCTCGCTTAGCCCGACCGAAAGGCGTATCATGCCGCTCTCCAAGGAGACTGCCGATGCGCCGCTTCCTTCCCGCCCTGCTCGCCGCCGCCGGCTTCGCCGCCGCCCCGGCCCCCGCCGAGACCGTGCCGATTGCCCTCTCCAGCTTTCACTTCGCGCCGAGCACGATCCACCTCAAAGCCGGCGCGCCGGTCACCCTCCACCTCGTCAACGCCAGCGGCTCGGGCCACGATTTCACCGCCCCCGCTTTCTTCGCCGCCGCCCGCATTGCGCCGGACGACGCCGGCTTCGTCCAGGCTGGCTCGGTCGAGCTCCACGGCGGCCAGACTCGCGACATCCACCTCACCCCGGCGCGCGGCCGCTACAAGCTCAAATGCGGGCACTTCCTGCACAAGACGATGGGCATGTCCGGCACCATCCTCGTCGACTGACGGGCGCCCGACGCGAACGCGTTCAGACCAGTGGCACAGGATTGGCGACAGCCGTCCCTATCGTCCTCTTCAGTTCTTCGGGACTGAACGGTTTCTGGACCACGGCCAGATTATTCCGGCGATCTGGCTACAATTGCCCCGGCGGCGCTTGGTTGCACGCCCATATAATTCCGGGAGTGCCGCTCACCGGTCAGCGCGGGCTCTCTCCGACGCGCTGATGCGTGCCGTGGCGGCGTCGGCGCGGGCCTTCTCGCGGGCGCGCGCCTCGCGCACCGCGAC
>JAFAEZ010000050.1 GCA_023423775.1 Pseudomonadota bacterium | reverse complement strand
GGCGCGGGCTGGCCAGCGGGGGGCGGAGGCGGCGCGATCACCGTCGGCTGCGACTGCGGCTGCGGCTGCGCCGGGGCCGGTCGCTGAACCGGCGCGATCAGCGGCTCGTCGGGCCTGACCGGTTCGGGATCCGGGCGGAGCTGGAAGTCGCGCAGTTCGGGCGGCGAGTTGGGGATCGCCTCCTGGGCCGAAACGGCACCGGCCGGAACGGCAAAAGCGATCGCGCCAAGGACCAGGGACCGGCGAATGTTCGACATGGACAACAAGGAACCTCGTGATGGGGCCGTCATCCTAGGCGCACCGGCCCGCCCGGTCCATATTTTCGGCCCGGCCCGGCCGCAGCGCGCGGCGGCGATGCGGCCAGCACAGCGGCAAATGCGCTGAACCGCCACTGAATGCGCCTTTCCAGCCGCGCCTCGCGAAACTCCGCGTGGCGGCGCGGGTTGGGTCCTCGAACGATCGAAGGAGAGAGGCGATGACCCGCGACAATAGCGGCAGCGGCGAGAATCGGAACAACCGCGGCAATCCAGGGCTCGAGGAGCAGGAACGTGCCATCAAGGGCACCAGCGGCGAGGCGATCCACGGCGAGAAGAAGGTCGCCGGCACGCCCAACCGCCAATCGGTGCGCAGCAACGACTGACAAAAAGGTGGCGGGCCGGAGCCCGCCGCATTCTCCCCGCAGAGAATCGGGAAACTAGGAAATCGGCGCCGTCAGCACGGCATAAGACGGCGGTGCCGAGCGCAGCAGCTGGTCGCGCGCGCTCGCGGTGAAATGGGCGCGGCAGTCGCGGGCGCGCGCCGTCGCCGCCTTGCCGCAGGCCTGGGCGGCGCCCTCGGCGATTCTCCGCTCCAGCGCGGAGCGGCCGTGGCTGGTAGCAAGATCGATGTCGCCGGCCGAGATGGTGACCAGATAACTGCCGCCCGCATGAGCCGGAAGGGCGAAGCTGGCGGCGGCTGCAGCGGCGAGCGCGAGGGCGACTATCTGCCGATTCATCTGGCGATCCTTCCCTGGGGCCGGAATGGGTTCGACAGGGAGCCGCGCCGGCGGGGGGGCAACAGCCTGGAACGACTCCCTGTCTCGTTTTCCATTAGGCCGGGAGGGCGGCGGGGCGCTGCACTGCTTCGACCATCACCGCCGATTCATCGTCAAACCCGCTTGGTATTCGACGAAGGCCGCATCTGGCGAGACGAACGGGCGCGGGGTGCCTCAGGCGAGCGCTTTGTAAACCCCGTACAGGCTGGTCAGCACCAGCACCGTGCCGACCATCACCATCAGGCCGCGGGCGGGCACGCGCTTGGCGAACATTGCGCCGAACGGCGCCGCCGCGACTCCGCCGATCAGCAGGCCGGCGGTGGCGACGGTGAACGCCTCGAAACCGAGCGTCGCGATGAAGCTCGCCGAGATCGTCATCGACAGGAAGAACTCGACGGTGTTGACGGTGCCGATCACCTTGCGCGGCTCGGCGCCCTGGACGAGCAGGTTGGAGGTGACGATCGGGCCCCATCCGCCGCCGCCGCTCGCATCGAGAAACCCGCCGACGAGCCCGAGCGGCTCGATCACCTTGGGTCGCTTCACCATCGGCGCCGTGCGGACGCCGCGCCACAGCAGGTAGATGCCGATCGAGGTGAGGTAGATGAGCACGAACGGCCGCGCCGTTTCCGCATGGATGTTGCTCAGCACATAGGCGCCGAGCACGCCGCCGATGATGCCCGGGACGATCAGCCGCGCGAACAGCGTCCAATCGACGTTGCGGTGCGCGACATGGCTGATGCCCGAGACCCCGGTGGTGAAGGCCTCGACCGTGTGGACTCCGGCCGAGGCGGCCGCCGGCGGGACACCGAGGCTGAGCAGCAAGGTGTTGGAGATCACGCCGAATGCCATGCCCAGCGCGCCGTCCACCGTCTGCGCGGCGAAGCCCACCATGATGAAGGGGAGGATGTCGAGCAGCGTGACGTCGGATAGGTCGAACATGGTTCCTCTGCCGCCCGGGATCCCAAAATCGCCCCTTGCGTCGGTTTCGGCCGCGGCACAAGCGGTTTGGATTCTCGGCGCCGTATCGGTCTTAACGCCGCCGCTCGCCCCGTCCCGCTCCGGGACAGTGGGAAAAGGGCCGAAGACACGTGGCCCCCCAAGGGGTTAGCGTCCCTCCGCAGGCATTTTGGCCCGCACACCGATCGGCGGTCTATGGCAAGATTCTGGCACAAGCGAAGGCGCATGCGGCGAATGCTGCGGCCCCGCGCGCCCGGCGCCTTGGTCCTGTTGCTCGCCACCGCATCCTGCATCCAGGTCGCGCCGGCGCGGCTCGCGTCGGCTGGAACTGCAGCCGCCGCTCCGATTCCGCCCGCCGCGCTCGCACTGGCCGATGCCGCGTCGGCACCGGCGGATCCGGCTCTGCCCCCGGCCAAGGCCGCCGCCGCCAATGCCGCTTTGCCGTTCGCACCCGGCGCGGTCACGCCCGCCGCCGCTTTCAAGCTCCACGGCGCCGTCCCGGACCGGATGCGCGCGCTCGATTGCCTCGCCGACGCCATTTATTATGAAGCCGCCACCGAGCCGGAGGAAGGCCAGCGCGCGATCGCCCAGGTCGTGCTCAACCGGGTCCGCCATCCGGCCTATCCGAACAGCGTCTGCGGAGTCGTCTATCAAGGGCCGATGCGCGCCGGCGGCGGCTGCCAGTTCACCTTCACCTGCGACGGCTCGCTGCTCCGCGCGCGGTCCGGAGCGGCTTGGGCCCGCGCCCGCCGCATCGCCGCCGACGCGCTTTCCGGCCGGGTCGACAATAAGGTCGGCCTCGCCACCCATTATCACACCACCGCCGTGTTTCCGGCGTGGGCGCCCAGGCTCGAAAAAGCGGCCTTGGTTGGCGCCCACATCTTCTACCGCTTCCCCGGCGAGGCCGGGAAGAAGGCCGCCTTCGCCCAGGCCTATGCCGCGCACGAGGCCGGTCGGCATCCGTTCGTCGCTCCCGAGATCGCCTTGGCCCGGCGCGCCGCCGCGAGCGTCGGAGCCTTGACCTTCGCCGCCGCGGCGTCGCGTCCGCTTCCAGCCCCCGAGCCAGTCGCGGTGCAGCCCGAGACCGACCCGCTGCCCCCGTCCACAATCCGCGAGGAATATCGCAACACGGGCGCCTGGCGCGACGGGCTGAACTGAGTCCGGTTGCAGCCCGGGACGGTCCGCCCCACACTCGCCGCATGACCGAATGGCATGCGATCCAGGCAGACATCACCTCGCTCGCGCACGACGCGATCGTCAACGCCGCCAATGCTTCGCTGCTCGGCGGTGGCGGAGTTGACGGCGCGATCCACCGCGCCGCCGGCCCGGGCCTCCTCGCCGAATGCCGCACTTTGGGCGGCTGCCCGCCGGGCGAGGCCCGCATTACGGCCGGCTACGACCTTCCCGCCCGCCACGTGATTCACACCGTCGGCCCGGTCTGGCAAGGCGGCACTGTCGGCGAAGCGGAGACCCTCGGCGCCTGCTACCGCAACAGCCTGGCCCTCGCCCGCGCGCACGCCGTGCGCACGATCGCGTTCCCGGCGATCTCGACGGGCGTCTACGGCTATCCCGTCGCCGAAGCGGCCGACGTGGCCGCCCAGGTCGTCGCAAGCGAACTGGCCGATCTCGACGAGATCCTGTTTGTCTGCTTCGGTGCCGACGCCCTCAGCCATTACGAAGCCGCAATCGCGCGTCATCGCTGAGCAGCGGACGCCGGGCGCTAAGCGCGAAGCCTCCACAGTTCCCCGGCGAGAGCCGGGGTCCAGACGCACCGAGCCCGAAAGCCTGCGCAAAAAGATGGCCCGGGCGCGCGCCGGCGAGGAGATCTTCGCCTCAGGGCATATCTTCCTTGATCCCCCCGCTCACGCCGCGGCGATCGTCGCACGGATATGCGCGCAGCAGACCGGGCAGAAGGGCGCCGAGGTGCTGCGCATCCGGCAGTCGGCCGCCGGGCGATAGCGGCCGAACTGCCGGTAGCGCGCGCCTTCGAACGTTCCGACGGTCCCAGCGGGCTGGGTAAGCGGTGCTCCCGCCGCGCAGGTGGGATTGTGGAACAGGCCGGGTGAGCAGAGCGCCGCCCAGTCGGTCTGCGCGGCATCGCGCGATCGGCTGACATTGGGCTCCAGCGTCGCCGGCTCGCTTCCGACCCCGGTCGCTTCATATTCGTCGGCGAGGCCGAGACTGTGGCCGAGTTCGTGCATTGCAACCGCCTGCCACTCCTCTCCCAGCGCCCCGGTGATAGTCGACCAGGCCGGCTCCTCGCCGACGCCGCCGGCCCCGCCGCGGTTCGGGCTGTCGATCAGCACCAGCACCTTGTGCCCGCTCACGCCCGCCTTCTTGACGAATTTGCGCACCAGCCGGCCATCGCCCAGGATGCGCCGGACTGCGGTCTCGGCTGTGTTGAACAGCCCGCCTGGACCGCTCGTCCAGAACAGTCCCGTCATTCCGAAGCGCGCCTGAACATTGGACTCGTCGAACGGGGCTTCGTGCGTGATGAACGAAAAAAGGGCGTCGCAGGCGTCGAAGAAGCGGTCCTCGTCGCCGAACATCTCGGCCACCACGATCAGGGTCCAGCCGTTGGCGGCGCCCCAGTGGCGCATGGCGTCCGGCCGGCGCGGCCGCCCGGCGCGGACCGCTGCCAAGGGGAAGCTCCGCACCGCTCCGCCGGCCGCGGCACGGACCGAGACCGCGTCGCTGGCGCCGTCCAGGTCGAGTGAGAGCGGCGGCCGCACCTCGCTCCATCCCGGCCCGTCGTCGGACCAGCTCTCGACCGCGATCGGCTCGGGCAAGGCGAGCGCGACCGGCTCCGCCACGGTCCCTCCTCTCGCGTCGAGAAAGCTGATCTCGACTGAGTCCGGGGCGGCGGCATCCATGGCGTCTCTGCTGCCCGGCGGCGGCACGAGCGCATCCAGCCAAAGGGACATCGTCTCGGCCATGGCGCACCTCCCAATGCCCCATGTTACGCTCGCGCCCCTGCACCCTCAATGGAAAGGCGCGCCTGCAAAGTATCGCAAATGGACCTATCTTATAACTAAAGTATAAGTATGCCCTTTTGCCGTTACTTTGCAGCGCCGTAGTTCGATAGAGACCACTTTGACTGTATCCTTTGTACAACAGAGGTGGAGCTTTCGCGTGACTCCGCTTGTACGAACGTACGTCGCCGATATTCTTCCTCCGAAATAAAGCAGACTGGAGGAACGCCGTCATGCCGAGCCCGAAGCCCGCCTCTTGGAGAAAAGCCGCCCTCGCGGCTGGAACCTCGCTCACCGCCTTCCTCGCCTTTGCTTCGCCGGCTTTGGCGCAAGGCGGGGCCGCGCCGCAGGACCCGACCGCCGCCGCGCAGCAGGATGACGCCATCATCGTCACCGCCATGAAGCGCGCTTCGACGATCCTTGACGTGCCCTTCTCGATCAACGCGCAGAGCGAGGAAGACATCCAACGGTCGGGCGCGACCACGGTCGAGGATCTGTCGCGCAACGTCGCCGGCCTCACCGTCCAGAATCTCGGGCCCGGCCAGAGCCAGGTTTCGGTGCGCGGCGTCTCGGCCGGCCAGATCGTCCGCGACCAGCCGGGCGTAAAGGAACAGGTCGGCGTCTATCTCGATGAATCGGTGATCTCGCTGTCGCTGTTCACGCCCGATCTCGACCTGTTCGATCTCAACCGCGTCGAGACTCTGCGCGGGCCGCAGGGCACCTTGTTCGGCTCCGGCTCGGTCGGCGGCACGATCCGCTACATCACCAACCAGCCCAACGTCGATCGTCTCGAGGGCCAGATCGAAGGCAATCTCAACCTTGTCGACGGCGACGATCTCGGCGGTCACCTGAAGGCCGCGGTCAATCTGCCGCTGATCGACGGCATCATGGCCGTGCGCGCGGTCGCCTATCACACCGAATATGGCGGCTTCATCAACGCGCGCCGTGAAGGCGGCGGGATCGACGAGGACATCAATGGCGGCCATCGCACCGGCGGCCGCCTCGCGCTCAGCATCCAGCCGAGCGACAATGTCACGATCACGCCGCGCGTGGTCTACCAGAAGATCTCGGTCGACGGCTTCAACCGCCAGGAGGTGTTCAACCTCTACGCCAATCCGCTCACCAACCCCGCCGCGCCGGGCGGCCGTCCGCCGGTCACCTTCGACGAGCGCGAGCAGTTCCTGCTGCTCGACGAGAAGTTCAAGGATGAGACGGTGATCGCCGATCTGACTGCCAGCTTCGGCTTCGGCGGTGTCGAGCTGACGAGCGTCACCAGCTTCATCGAGCGCGACATCCTGGTCAGCCGCGACGCCAGCGCGCTGACCGGCAGCGTTTCGGTCGACCTTGGCTTCCCCGCTGCCGGCGTGCTGCTGCCGTCGAACTTGCGCGACACGACCGACCTCCAGACTTTCACCCAGGAACTGCGGCTGGCCTCGACCGGCACCGGCCCGTTCCAGTGGCTGATCGGCGGCTTCTATTCCGACATCAAGCGCGTCTACGAGCAGCGCCTGCCGACCCCGGGCTACGACGCCTTCACCGACGCACGCTTCGGTGCGGGCACCTCGGCCGCGGTCGCCAACGGCTTCCCGCTCAATTCGCCCTACAATGCCGACCTGCCCTACGACATCAAGCAGAAGGCCTTGTTCGGCGAAGCGAGCTACGACCTCACCGACCGCCTGACGGCCACCGCCGGCGTGCGCTATTACGATTTCAGCGAGGAGCGCGACTTCATCTCCGGCGGTTTGTTCGCCAACGGCGACCGCCGCATCGGCGACAAGACCTCGTCGAGCGGCTTCACGCCGCGCTTCCTCGTCACCTACGAGGCCTGGGACAACGTCAATTTCAACGCCCAGGTGTCGAAGGGCTTCCGCCTCGGCGGCGTCAACGATCCGCTCAACCTCCCGCTCTGCACCGACCAGGACGAAGCGATCTTCGGACCCTTCGCAGGCTCGTTCGACGACGAGACCCTGTGGAACTACGAAGCCGGCGTGAAGGCGCAGGTCGGCGGGCTGCGCCTCAACGCCGCCGGCTTCTACACCGACATTTCCAACCTGCAGGTGACGCTCGACGCCGGCTCCTGCTCCTCGCGCATCGTCTTCAACGTGCCCGAGGCCCATACGATGGGCATCGAGTTCGAGCTCGGCGCGACGCCGATCGACGGACTGGACCTGTCGCTGGCCGGCAGCTGGGTCGAGGCCGAGTTCGACTCGACCGTCACCACCGGCACCGGCGCCGTGGTCGGCGGCATCCGCGAGGGCAACCGCCTCCCGACGGTCCCCAAGTTCCAGATCGCCGCCAGCGCCTTCTACACCGTGCCGTTCGACGAGCGCGGCACCGACGGCATTTTCGGCATCACTTTCCAGCACGTCGGCAGCCGCTATACCCAGCCCGGCGACCAGGAACCGGGCGCCGGCACCTTCGTCCACAATCTCGCGCCGTTCGGCGGCCTGCCCCCCGGGGCGACGACCCTGCTCGATCTCAAGCTGCCCGGTTACGAGCTGGTCAATCTCAGCGCCGGCATCGAATGGGACAACGGCCTCAGCCTCACCGCCTACGTGAACAATCTGTTCGACGAGAATCCCTTGCTCTCGTTCGATCGCGAACGCGGCGGACGGGCGCGGCTCGGCTTCAATATCGGCCAGCCGCGCACCTACGGCATCACCGGCCGCTTCCGCTTCTGAGCGAGTGGCCGGGCTGACCCGCCGTTCGGCCCTGGCC
>JAFAEZ010000026.1 GCA_023423775.1 Pseudomonadota bacterium | reverse complement strand
AGGCCGTGACCCGCGCGCTCCAGGCCGCCTCGTTCGATTATGCCAAGGGCAGCACGCTCAGCCTGCGCGGCATCGGCCCCTATGCGCAGCTCGTGATCGTCGGCACCGGCAGCGAACCGCTCGACGCCGCCGCGCTCCAGGATCTGGGCGGCACTGCCGCGAAGGAGACCGCCAAGAATGACGGGCCGGTCGCCCTCGTCGCCACCGGCCTTCCCGCCGACGCCCCGCTCCAGCTCGCGATCGGCGCCGAACTCGGCAGCTATTCCTTCGACCGCTACAAATCCTCCGAGAAGCCGCGCAACGCCGGCCTCGATGCGCCGCTGACCATCGTCACCGCCGACGTCGGCGCCGAGGCGCGCTACCGGCGCGACGGGCGCGCGATGGCCGAGGCGGTCGCCTTCACCCGCGATCTCATTACCGAGCCGGCGAATGTGATCTATCCGGAGAGCTTCGTCGACCGCACCCGCGCGGCGTTCAAGGGGGTGCCCGGGGTGACCATCGAAGCGCTCGACGTGGCGGCGATGGAGAAGCTCGGCATGGGCTCGATCCTCGCCGTCGGCAAAGGCTCGCAGCGCCCGCCGCGCATGCTGCTGGTCCACTACAAGGGCGCCGACGGCGCCCCGGTGGCGCTCGCCGGCAAGGGCATCACCTTCGACAGCGGCGGCATCTCGCTGAAGCCGGGCACGGGCATGTGGTACATGAAGGACGACATGGCCGGCGCGGCCACCGTGGTCGGCACCGTCCTCTCGCTCGCCAAGGCGCGCGCACCGGTCAACGTCGTCGCCATCGCCGCACTCGCCGAGAACATGCCCGGCGGCACCGCCACCCGCCCCGGCGACGTGGTGAAGGCGCATAACGGCAAGACGATCGAGATCATCAACACCGACGCCGAGGGCCGCCTCGTCCTCGCCGACGCGGTCGCTTATGCCGAAAGCCGCTTCCGTCCGGCCGCGATCGTCGACGTCGCCACTCTGACCGGTTCGGTCGTCGGCGCATTGGGCGACGAATATGCCGGCCTATTCTCGCGCCACGATGCGCTCGCCGACCAGCTCGCCGCGGCCGGCCGCGTGTCCGGAGAAGCGGTGTGGCGGCTCCCGCTCCACGCCAACCATGCGGGCGACATGAAATCCGACATTGCCGACATCAAGAATTCGGCGGAAGGCGGCGGCCCCGGCGCCAGCCTCGGCGCGCATTTCATCAGCTATTTCGTCGACACCACGCCCTGGGCCCATCTCGACATCGCCGGCACGGCCTGGCGGCGCGAGGCGCAGCCGACCGTGCCGAAGGGCGCGTCGGGCTGGGGGGTACGCCTGCTCGACCGGTTCGTGCGCGACTTCCGCGCCGTGCCGGCCGCAGCCGCGGCGGCCGGGAACTAAGCCTTGGCCCGCCCCGTTAGCAGCCCCGAATCATGACACCTTCGATCCGGCTGCTGGGGAAGCGGCGCTTCCTTCCCTTGTTCGCGACCCAGTTCCTGGGCGCGTTCAACGACAATCTGTTCAAGACGGCGATGGTGATCTTCGTCACCTATTACGTCTATTCGGACCCGACCAAGGAAGCGACGTTCAACGCCATTGCGGGGGGGATCTTCATCCTCCCCTTCTTCCTCTTCTCCGCGCTCGCCGGCCAGCTCGCCGATTCGATGGACAAGACGCGGATCATCCGCATCGTGAAGACCGCCGAGATCGCGATCATGGTGGTCGGCGCGGTCGGCATCCTGCTCCACAACGTGCCTTTGATGCTCGCCGCTTTGTTCGCGATGGGCGTCCATTCGAGCTTCTTCGGCCCGATCAAATACGCGATCCTGCCGCAGCATCTCAAAAAGGACGAGGTGCTCGGCGGCACCGGCCTGGTCGAGGCGGGCACCTATTGCGCGATCCTGATGGGGACGATCGCCGGCGGCCTGATCCCGCCTGCCGTCGCCGCCGGCGCCGTGCTGACCGTGGCCGTGCTCGGCCGCCTCACCGCCTCCACCGTGCCGCCCGCCCCGCCCGAGCCCGACGCCCCGATCGCCAAGATGGACTGGCACATCGTCCGCGCCTCGATCGCGCTGGTGAACGGCACGATGCACATCCCGCGCCTCTTCCTCGCCATCGTCGCGATCAGCTTCTTCTGGGCCGAGGGGGCGATCCTCGCCGCCCAGTTCCCGCCTCTGGTCAAGAACGTGCTCCACGCCAACGAGCAGGTCGCCACCCTCTTCCTCGCCATCTTCTCGGTCGGCGTCGCGCTCGGCTCGGTGCTGATCAACCGCCTGCTCGCCGGGCGCGTGCTCGCCAAATATTCGCCCGCCGCGGCGATCGCGATGGGGCTGTTCATCCTCCACCTCTACTGGAACGTCATCCACTGGCCGGTGACCGGCGGCGAGCTGATGGACTTGCGCACCTTCGTCCTGATCCCGCAGGCCGAATGGGTGATGGTCGATCTGTTCGGGGTCGCGGTCGCCGGCGGCATGTTCGTCGTCCCGCTCTACGCCTTCCTGACCACGACGGTGCACAAGTCGGAGACCGCCCGCACGGTCGCGGCGAACAATATCGTCAATTCGGGTGCGATGGTCGCCTCGGCCCTGCTCCTGACCCTGCTCGTCCAGGCCGGCGTGTCGGTGGCGGAGACTTTGCTGATGGTCGCGGTGGCGAGCCCGGTCGCGGCGTGGATCGCGTGGAAGCTCCACCTCGCCTGCGATTGAGCCCCGGCTGTTAGCCAAACAGGGTCCCGAAGAAAACCAGCCCGCCGACCCAGCCGGCCGCGAACAGTTTCAGGTCTTCGAGCGCCTTGCCGGCATCGACGGCGGGCGCGGGTTTCTCCCAGGCGACGGCCCGGGCATGCGGCCCGACGCGGCGGACGATAAGGGGCGTGAGGCGGTTCATGCCTCATGAGTTAAGGATTTGTTTACCAGCCCATCAAGGGGGCGGCGGCGGGCCGTAAACGGCTGTTCCGACTTGGCACACGCTTCGTCGCACATCGCGCACACGGAAACGGCCGCGTCCCGGAGTGGAATGCGGCCGTTTCGAAAAGATGGTGGAGCCGAGGGGGATCGAACCCCTGACCTCTACAATGCCATTGTAGCGCTCTCCCAGCTGAGCTACGGCCCCGATCTCTTGAGCCGCCGAAACTGGGCTTCGGCGGTGTCCCTGTGGGCGCTGCCTCTAGGAGAGGTTGCAGCGCCCTGGCAAGGCCCTTTTTTAAATTTCTTCGTCCTCGTCGCCGGCACCGGCCACGCCGATATCGTCGTCGCCGCCGAGATCGACCTCGTCGTCCGGATTCTCCTCGGCTTCCTCGTCGATGTCGAGATCGTCATCGGCCAGATCGGAATCGACCTTCTCGGGCTCGACCTCCTTCTTGGGCGCGTCGAACGGCAGCGGCTGCTTCGATTTCAGCACCGGCTCGGGCTCCCACGAGACGCCGCATTCGATGCAGGTCACGGGATCTTCCTTGCCGAGATCGTAGAAGCGGGTGGCGCATTTCGGGCAGGTCCGCTTGGTGCCCCATTCAGCTTTCACCATGGGTGAGACAGCCTCCGATAGAAATTGAAAAAGCGGCCGCCCCCCGACGGGTGGGACCGTGATCGCCGCGCGCCTTGCCACATGGGTAAGGCGCTGTCAAAAGCCAAGCGCCCGCGGGCACTCCCACCAATAAAAGCAGGGTTTGGCCTTCATGATCATCGCCGTCGACGGACCGGCAGCCAGCGGCAAGGGCACGATCGCGCGTGCGCTCGCCAGCCATTTCGGCCTGCCCCATCTCGACACCGGCCTGCTCTACCGCGCCGTCGCCCTCAATCTGCTGCGCTGGGGCGGCGATCCCGAGAGCGAGTTCGCCGCCGTGCGCGCCTGCGATTTCGCGCAGATCGACTTCGCCGACGCCGAGCTGAAGAGCGAGGCGGTCGGCGGCATCGCCTCGCGCATCTCGGTCTATCCGATGGTCCGCGAGCATCTGCTCCAGCGCCAGCGCGACTTCGCGCAGCAGCCCGGCGGCGCCGTGCTCGACGGCCGCGACATCGGCACCGTGATCGCGCCCGAGGCGGACGCGAAATTGTTCGTCACCGCCTCGCCCGAGGTCCGCGCCCGCCGCCGCTTCGAGGAATTGCAGCGGCTCGCCATCACCGCCCATTTTGACGATGTCCTGATCGACATACGCGCTCGCGACGCGCGCGATTCGGACCGCGCGACCGCGCCGCTGCGGATGGCCGCCGACGCGCACCGCCTCGACACCAGTGCCCTCGGCGTCGAAGAGGCGGTCGCCGAGGCGATTGCGGCAGTGACCCAGCGACTGGCGGAGGCCGCGCGCTAGCTCGCGCCCCATTGGGCGATCGGCGTGCGCGCGCCCGGCACCGCGACCGAGACCCGGTCGAACTTCACCGAGACCAGGCAGACCGGCCGCCCGCCGCCTTCGGCGGCCGTGCAGGCGATCACGCGCCGGTCGGGAAGCGCCTCGAGCCGGCCGCTCAGCACGAGCACGAGGCCGCCGCTCCGGGGCACCTCTTCGGGGGCGACCTTGTGGGTCGCGTCATAAGCGCGCGTGGCGCGGCGGCCGAGCCTGGAATCGGCTGGTCCGAACAATTGGACGAGCCCGACCGTCGGCGCCATGCGCGGCGCGGCGGGGGCGG
>JAFAEZ010000209.1 GCA_023423775.1 Pseudomonadota bacterium | reverse complement strand
GGCCGGCTCCGCCGCCAGACGGAGCCGGCCGAACTTATTGGCCGCTGGAAGCGGGCTTGCGATAGTCGAGCGGCGGCTGACGGTCGCCGACCATCGATTTGTAGACGAAGTCCGGACCGCGGCGCTCGGCGAATTCGGCCTTGGCGGCGGCGATGGTCTCCGGGCTGGTCAGCAATTCGGCCGCGGTCAGGGCCAGCGTCTTGGCGGCGTTGACCGAGCCCTTGATGCCGATGCTGTGGCCGGCGGCGGCGACGTTCTGCCAGCTGTGGCCCGCCGAACCCGGAACGAAGGTCGCGGTGGAGAGGCCGACGGTCGGCGTGACCCAGCTCACGTCGGCAACGTCGGTCGAGCCGCGTCCCTGGGTGTCGATCTTGACCTCGCCAATCTGCTGCGCGGTCTCCAGCGCGGGCGCGCCAGGGGCGAGCGTGGCCTGGATCTTGCGCGCGAACTCGGTCTCTTCCGCAGTCCAGTGGACGCCGCCGACATGGCGCAGATTGCGATCCATGACGTTCATCAGGGCCGCGTTGGGGAGGGTCGAATAGACGCCGCCGGTCTGCTCCCACTCGACCTTGGTTTCGGTGCCCATGGCGGCGCCTTCGGCCGCCTTCTTCACGCGGTCCATCACCGAAACCACGATCTTGGGATCGACGTGGCGGACGTAATAATAGGCTTCGGCGAAATCGGGCACGACGTTGGGGGCCTTGCCGCCCTCGGTAATCGCATAGTGGATGCGGGTCCCGTCGGGCACATGCTCGCGCATCATGTTGACCATGGCGTTCAGCGCCTCGACGCCGTCGAGCGCCGAGCGGCCCTTGTCGGGAGCGCCGGCGGCATGGGCCGAAGCGCCGTGGAAGCGGAACTTGCCGCTGATATTGGCGAGCGATGCGGATTCGGCCGCCGTGTTGCGGCTGCCCGGATGCCAGTGGAGGGCGATGTCGACGTCGTTGAACAGGCCCTCGCGGACCATGTAGGCCTTGCCCGATCCGCCTTCCTCGGCGGGTGTGCCGTAAACGCGGATCTCGCCGGGGATCTTGTTCTTGATCATCCAGTCCTTGACCGCGATCGCGGCGCTGGACGAGGCCGCGCCGAACAGATTGTGGCCGCAGCCATGGCCGGCATCGCGGCCGGCGACCGCCTGCTTGAACGGTACCGCGCCTTGCGAAAGGCCGGGCAAAGCGTCGAATTCGGCGAGGATGCCGATGACCGGGCCGGCGCCGTTCCTGAAGCTGGCGACGAAGGCGGTCGGCTGGCCGGCGACCCCGGCCTGGACGGTGAAGCCCGCCTTCTTGAGCTGGGCCTGGAGCAGGCCCGAGCTCTGCGTCTCGAGATAGCCGAGCTCGGAATAATTCCAAATCTTGAGCGCCGTATCCGCCAGCTGGCCGGCATTCTTGTCGACGGTTCCGGTCAGCTGGGTCCGCGCCTCTGCGGGAAGCTCCGCCTGGGCGGGGACCGACAGGGCCGCGACGCTGGCCATCGCCAGCAGTCCGGCGGCGCGCAAAGATTTGCTCACTTCATCATCCTCTTATCATGTGCTGCAAGATTGCGGGCGCCGCCCGAAGACGGCGCCCGTGCTTCTATCAGAAGCTCTTGGAGACGTTGACGTACCAGTAACGGGCCTGCGGCGCATAGAGGCGACCGATATAGCCTTCCGACGAAAGCGGCGGCTTCTCGTCGGTGATGTTGCGCACGCCGAGGCGGAAGCGGGTTCCGTCGAGCGCGCCCTTATCGAAGGCATATTCGCCATAGAGGTTGCCGGTCAGCTGCGACTTTACGACCCACGGATTGCCGCCGGAGTCGATCAGGTCCGGATCTTCGACGCTGCCGATATACTGCGTGAAGGCGCCGATCGTGACCTGGTTGTAGCGCCAGGTGAGGGCGGCCGACAATTTCCACTCCGGACGACCTTCCTGGCGGATCAGGTCGCCACCACCGGTGATGGTGGTGCCGGCGTTGATCTCGCCCGCCTCGCGCGCCGCGAGCAAAGCGGCGATGCCCGGCGACGGCTCCTGGTAGAAGTCGAGCAGGTGCGCGGCGTTGAAGTTCAGCGTGAAGTCTCCCGCTGCCGTACCCCGCAGGCGCCACACCAGGCCGAGGTCGATGCCCTTGGCGGTCTGCGGCTGCAGGTTCTGATAGGCGTCGAGCACGTAAAGGACCTGGCCAGCGGGGGCGAGGCCGGTGCCAGCGAACAGGGCCACGTCGTCCGCAGTGGGCGCTGCGCGGATCACGTTCGGGTTGGTCTGGCCGCTTTGGCGCAGCAGGTAGTCGACGATCAGCGCATTACCCTCGCCGAAGATGCCGACCAGGCCGGTCTGCTTCACGCGCCAGTAATCGGCGGTGAAGGTGAACTTGCCCAGGCTGTCGGGGATGAAAGCGGGCTCGAGCACCACGCCGGCCGACAGCGTATCGGACTCTTCCGGCTTCAGGTCCGGATTGCCGGAACGGCGGGCCGAGGTCGACTGGCGACGCGAGCAATCCGCGAAGCTGGAAATTCGCCCGGTACGCAGGTCGGCTTCGCAGATCGACCAGTCCGTGCGGGTATTGGCACGGGTGATTACGGTGGCGTTCACCTGCTCCAGGTTCGGCGCGCGGAAGCCCT
Organism: Pseudomonadota bacterium; assembly: GCA_023423775.1. Taxonomy (GTDB): domain Bacteria; phylum Pseudomonadota; class Alphaproteobacteria; order Sphingomonadales; family Sphingomonadaceae; genus Allosphingosinicella. Next base: position 8,115 of record JAFAEZ010000209.1, on the reverse strand, counting down.
GGGCCCACGAACCGCGCAGGCGCAGACCGTCGACGATGTCCCAGGCGGCCGCGACCTTCGGCTTTGCGACGCTGCCGAAATCGCTGTAATGCTCGTAGCGGCCGGCGAGCTGGACCTCGAGGCTGCGGACGAACGGGATGTTCATTTCCGGCGAGACGACGGGGACGGCGAATTCGACATAGGCCGCAGCCACTTCGCGGTTGCCGCTCGTGTCGGGGTTCATCGACGAGTTGACGAGATCGCCGGTGACGATGCCGGTCGAAGGATCGGTGTAGGTGATCGTGCCGTCGACGCGCTGGTCGCGATCGTCGAGCTGCGTCTCGCGACGGACCTCGGCGCCCGCGGCCATGCCGATATCGCCACCCGGAAGGGTCAGGATTGCGGAATTGGAGATGCGGAAGTCGGCGAGGGCGAGCGTGCTCTTGGTGCGGCGCGTCGCCTTGACCTTGATCGCCTCAATCGCAGCTGCGCTGCTCGGAGTGGCGTCGCCATAGATGACGTTGGCGAGATCGCCGCCGTTGAACGGGTTATAAGCGTCAGGAGTGGACAGAGCGAGCTGGCGGGCGAGCGCGCCTGCCGAGATGTTGTCGCTGACGTCCTTTGCGGTCGCTTCGGAGTACAGCACGGCCGCTTCCCAGTCGAAATTGCCGAGCGGGCCGCGCAGGCCGGCGAGCATGCGCGCCTGACGGTTGGTCACGTCGATGTTCATCAGCCCGGCGTCCTCGAACGCATAGGAGCGGATGGTGACGGGCAGCCCCTCGATCGGCACGTTGGTGCCGGGTAGGCGGTTCGGGTTGACCCGGCCATCTGCGAACACGGCCTGTCCGAACGGATTCCAGTAATTGGTCGTCGGGATCGTGATCGGGATCGAGCTCAAGGTCGCTACGGGAGACTGAACGGCATGGGTCTTGGCGTAGTAATAGCCGGCCTCGCCGAAGGCGGTCAGGCTGTCGCTGAGCTCGTACTTGGCAGTGAGGTAGAGGTTCACACGATCGAGGGAAGGGATCACGCTCGTGTTCTGGCCGGCCGGGTCGCGGCGCAGGTTGCGGTCAGCGGCAGTGACGGCGAGCGAACCATCGTCGATGCAAAGACCGTTCCCGATGTTGACCTGGCAGCCTGGATTGGTGCTCGGCTGGATATGAAACAGGCCAGACGCGCTGGTGAGTGCGGTCGTGCCCTGGCGCACGGTGCCGAACGAGGCCGGGGTCTGCAGCGATGCCCAGGGCGTGGTCGATTCACGTCCGTCGAGCGACGTTGCGCCCTCGAAGCGGGTGCCGACAAACAGCGGACGACGATCCTGCGAGGCGGTGAAGCTCTGTTCGCTGGTGCCGAGACCGGTGCCGTGATCGTAGCTGAAGAAGAGCGAGACGTTGCCGCGACCCTCGGCGAAATTGTGCCCGGCGATGCCGTTGACGTTGAGTTCGCGGAAGCCGGTGCCCTCGGCGCCGCCATATTGGACCGACATGTCGAGGCCGTCGAAATCGTCCTTGAGGACGGTGTTGATCACGCCGGCGACCGCGTCGGTGCCGTAGATCGCGGCGGCGCCGTCGCGCAGCACTTCGAGGCGCTGCAGGCCGCTCACCGGAATGGCGTTGGTGTTGTAGGTCAGCACCGGCACGAGATTCTCGTTGGCCTGGCTGGTCGGGTGGTTGACCACGCGGCGGCCGTTCAGAAGCACGAGCGTGTTGCCGATGCCGAGGTTACGCAAATTGACCGAGCCGACGTCGCCGCGGGCCGAGTTGCTCGAGCCGGCGAGATAGGAGCTGTTGAAGGTGACGTCGCCCATCTGCGGGATCGAACGGAACAGGTCGTCGCCCGAAGTCGCGCCGGTGGCGCCGATCTCGGCAGCGCCGACCACGGTGACCGGCAGAGCGGCGGTGATGTTGGCGCCCTGAATGCGCGAGCCGACGACCACGATGTCGCTGGCTTCGTCTGCGGCGGGAGCGGTGTCTTCGACGGCAACGTCCTGGGCAGTCTCCGCCGCCTGGGCGAAAGCGGGCACGCTGAGGCCGGCCAGGCACAGGGCCGTGGTGCCGAGCAGAAGCTTGCGGACGTCATGGTGCATTCGAATGGTCATTATTCCCCCTTGGTGTGCGTCGGTCCGACTGACGGACCGGCGTCGATAAAGTCTGCGATGTGAGAGTGGGCGGCAGATGGAGCCGATGATCGGTCCGCTCCCGGGCGCGCTGGCGCATGGTGCGCCAGCGGCTGTAATCCCCTCGTCATTCTTTTGGGGAATGATGGCCTTTTTCCGCGCCATCTCTAGTCCCAAAGAGGACATCACCCCGTTGCGCGCAGTGCAACACGCCTCGGCAGAGGGGGCGGGAAGCCGGTGGCGCCGGAGCGCAGGCTGCAGCACCGGGCGGCTTTTGCCAGAAGATATCGGGATCGGGGGTGGTGAGCCGTGCTGGATTCGAACCAGCGACCTACTGATTAAAAGTCAGTTGCTCTACCGACTGAGCTAACGGCCCGACCACGGCGCCGCTCCTAAGTGGCGTCGGACGCGCGGTCAACCGGGCTTCGCTGCGCCTGGCGAAAGAAGAGCTGACGGATCGTGAGGCCCGAAATCGGGTCGCGCCAGTCCGGCGCGATCTCGGCGAGCGGCTCGAGCACGAAGCGGCGCTCGCGGAACGAGGGGTGGGGAACGACCACGCCGGGCTCCGCCCAGGCGCCTTCCGACCAGAGCAAGATGTCGAGATCGAGCACGCGCGGGCCCCAACGCCGGCCGCCGCGCCGGCCGAAGGCCCGCTCGATCCCTTTGAGCTCTGCCAGCAGCCGGGGCGGGTCAAGAGAGGTGGCGACGATTGCGGCGGCGTTGGCGAAACCGCGCCCGGCCGGGCCCATGGCCGGCGTGGCTCGGACGGCGGACAGACGCTCGGCGTCGATCGCGGCGGCAGCAGCGCGCACGGTCTCGGCCGGAGAGCCGTGGGTCCCGTGCCAGCGGTTCGATCCCAATGCGATGGCGTAACGCGTCGTGCCCATGGCGAGCGCCCTAGACGCTTCGCAACGCGTCCGCCACCGCTTCGCCGCCGAGCTAAATGTCCTGCGTGAGGCGGCCGTACAGCTCGGGACGGCGGTCGCGGAAGAAGCCGAAGGCCGCGCGGTGCTTCCTGGCCTGGACCGTATCGACCGTGGCGACGAGCACGCCCGTCTCATTCGGCCCGAACTCGGCGAGATAGTCGCCGCGCTCGTCGCAGATGAAACTGTGGCCGTAGAAACGCTGGCCGCCCTCGGTGCCGATGCGGTTCGCGGCGACGACGGGCACGACGTTGGACACGGCATGACCGATCATGGCGCGACGCCACAGGCGGCTCGTGTCGAGGTCCGGATCGTGCGGCTCGGTGCCGATCGCCGTCGGATAGAGGAGGATGTCGGCGCCCATCAGCATCATCGCCCGCGCCGTCTCCGGATACCATTGGTCCCAGCAGATGCCGACGCCGATCGTGCCGTATTTGGTCTTCCAGACCTTGAAGCCGGTGTTGCCGGGCCGGAAGTAGAATTTCTCCGAATAGCCCGGACCATCGGGGATGTGGCTCTTGCGGTAGACGCCCATGATCGTGCCCTCGTCGTCGATCATGGCGAGGCTGTTATAATGATGGTGGCCGTCCGCCTCGTAGAAGCTGGTCGGGATATAGACCTGCAGTTCCTTTGCGAGCGCCTGCATCGCGGCCACGACCGGGTGCTCGCCGACGGGCAGCGCCCGCGCGAAATGATCCTCGTCATGGGTGCGGCAGAAATAATGGCCCTCGAACAATTCGGGCGGGAGGATGATCTTGGCGCCTTGGGCCGCGGCTTCGCGCACGAGCTTCGAGACGGCGTCGATATTTTCCTCGACGCAGTCGCTGAACGGAAGCTGGAGAGCGGCTACTTTGACCTGGGTCACTCGGGTACCTGCTGGCTGATGCAATGGAAGCTGCCGCCTCCGGTGAGGATATGGTCGGCCCGGAAGCCCACGGCCTTGCGGCCGGGGAACAGCGCGCCGATCGCCGCGACCGCGGCATCGTCGTTGGCCGCGCCGTAGATCGGAACGATCACCGCCGCATTGCCGATGTAGAAGTTCATATAGGAAGCCGGGATGATTTCGCCATCCGCCTCGATCCGGCCAGGGGACGGGATTGAGACGACCTCGACGCCGAAGGCCTCGGCGCGCGCCTTCGCGTCCGCATAGATGGCGGCATTGGGATCATCCCCGTCTGCGGCGACCGGGATCGCCAGCCGATTCTCGCCGACGAAGCGGGCGAGATTGTCGACATGGCCGTCGGTATGGTCGTTGAGCAGGCCCTCGCCGAGCCAGAGGATGCGGTCGAGTCCGAGATCGTCGCGGAGGCGCGTCTCGATCTGGTCCTTGGACAGGCCCGGATTGCGGTTCGGGTTGAGCAGGCATTGCTCGGTCGTGACGACGAGGCCGGTGCCGTCGACGTCGATCGCGCCGCCTTCCAGGATCCAGTCGCGCCGCGCCGCTTCCATGTCGGCGGTGTGGGCGAGGCGCAGCCCGATCGTGTCGTCGCCTTCCAGATCATATTTCCCGCCCCAGCCGTTGAAGCCGAAGCTGGCGGCGCTGCGGCGCACGCCGTTCTTGAGGATGATCGGGCCGGTGTCGCGCAGCCAGATGTCGCCGAACGCTTCCTGGACCACCTCGATGCCCGGGCCGGCCAGCGCCTTGGCCCGCTCGACCGCTTCCGGATCGGCCGCGACGAGGCGCACCTGCTCGCCGGCGCCCTCGGCATGGACGGCGCGGGCGAAGGCGGCGACTTCCTCTTGGGCGGGCTCCAGATCCTCGACCCAGAGGTCGGCATGGCTCGGGAAGCCGATCCAGACGAACTCGTGCTTCGCCCATTCGGGCGGCTGGCGATCAACCATTTCTGTCCTTACTGCTTAGCGGCCGGCGCGGGACTGGTCCCGTGCCGCGCGGAATTCCGCGGTCGGGTACCAGTTAGGCCATGCTTCGCTTTCTGCAAGCTCGCGGCCGATCCAGTAGAAGAGCCGGAGGTCTTCCATCGCGCCCGACCAGTCCCAGTTGGGATTATATTCGTCCTTGGGGCCGTGGTAGCGGTTGGCGGTGTAATCGGCCGCGGCCGCGGCGCCCGCCGCCTTGCCGCCGTTCACCAGGTCCTCGCCGCTGTCGAAATAGATCATCGGCACGCCCTGCCGCGCGAGGCTGAAATGGTCCGAGCGATAATAATAGCCCTTTTCCGGGGTCGGCTCGGGCACGATCATGCGCTGCTGGTAGGCGGACGCGCGCTGCAGATAGGGCTCCAGCTCCGACTTTCCGGGGCCGACGATGACGACGTCGCGGGCGCGGCCGACCACATTGAGGCCGTCCATATTGATGCCGCCGACCGTCTGGGCGAGCGGATAGATCGGATTCTCGGCATAGAAACGCGATCCGAGCAGGCCCGATTCCTCGGCGGTGACGGCGAGGAAGATGATCGAGCGGTCGGGCGCGCCGGCACGGGCATGCGCCTCGGCCAGCGCGATCAGGCCGGCGGTGCCGCTGGCATTGTCGACGGCGCCGTTGCAGATGTCGTCGCCGTCGGGCGCGGCGTCACAGCGGCCGAGATGGTCCCAATGGGCCGTGTAGATCACATATTCGTCGGGCCGCGTCTTGCCCGGCAGGATGCCGATCACGTTGCGCGAGGCCTGGCGCTTGATCTGATTGTCCATCGCGATCGAGGCCTTCATGCCGAGCGGCACCGCCTTGAAGCCCTTGCGCTTGGCGGCGGCCGTCAGCGTGGCGAGATCCTTGCCGCTGTTCGCGAACAGGCGCTTGGCAGCGTCGTTGGTGAGCCAGCCGATCACCTTGGACTGGTCCATATGGTTGTTGGCCGCGTCCATATTGTATTGGGCGCCGGTCCAGGAGGATTGGACCACGTTCCAGCCATAAGCGGCGGGCTCGGTGTCGTGGACGATGAAGGCCGCGGCCGCCCCCTGGCGCGCGGCTTCCTCATATTTGTAGGTCCAGCGGCCGTAATAGGTCATCGCCCGGCCGTCGAACGGGCCTTTCAGGCCCTGCGTCTCGTAATCGGGGTCGTTGATCAGAATGACGACCGTCTTCCCCTTGACGTCGACGCCGGCATAATCGTTCCAGCCGCGCTCCGGCGCGTTGATGCCGTAGCCGACGAAGACGATCTCGCTGTCGTCCAGCGCAACCCGCGGCTGCACCTGATAGGTGTTGGCGACCATGTCGGTGCGATAGGCAAAACTCAGCGGCTGCTTGCCGCCGGTGATGCGAAGCGGGGTAGGGGCCGCCAGCGTCTCGACCAGCGGCACATTCTGATACCAGCTTCCCTGATTGCCCGGTTGCAAGCCCGCTTTCTCGAAGCGGTCGGCGATCAGTCGCACGGTCTTTTCCTCGCCGGCGGTGATCGGTGCGCGGCCTTCGAACGCGTCGGACGAAAGCTGCTGGGTGACGCTCTTCAGCGTATCAAGGGATATCGCGGGCGCCGCGGGATTGGCCGCGGCGGGTTCGGCTGACCGCGGCGTCGTCGTGCAGGCAGCACCCGCGAGTGAGAGGGTTGCAACGAGAAGGAGTGACCGGCGCATCGCATTTTCTCCAGCAAGGGGCCGCGGACCTATAGGCCCCGCCGCCGGCGCGGCGCAAGTTTGGGCAAGTCCTTGCCATCCATGCCGATTGAGATAGGCTGAGGGCTCTACAAGGGGGGAATATCGTGTTCAGAAAGTTCGTTCTTCTGGCGGCGCTCGCCAGTGCGTCGGCGCCTGCCGTTGCTTATCAGTCGGCTCCGGCCAAGCTCGAGACGCCGGGCGCCTTGTTCGGCGCGCGTGAAGGCGTGCAGGATATCGACATCTCGCCGGATGGCAGCCGTATCCTGTACCTCGCGCCCGGGCCCGGCCGCACGACCGAAGTCTATGTCGCCAATCTCGCCACGGGGTCGCAGACGCTCGCCGTTCGGTCGAGCGGCAGGCCGGAGCGGTTGTCCTGGTGCCGTTTCGGAAGCAACGACCGGCTGGTGTGCCGTGTCCGCGGCATGCTCGACGACGCCGGCGTGCTGATCCCGTTCTCGCGCCTGATCGCGCTCGACGCTGATGGCAAGAATGTGCAGCAACTCGGGCAGCGCAGTAGCTGGTATGATTCCCGCATCCGCCAGTTCGACGGCGAGATCCTGGATTGGCTTCCGGAGGAGGACGGCGCAGTCCTGATGGCGCGGGAATATATTCCCGAAGCGGGCAAGATGAACACGCGTATCGTGCGGCGCGCGGACGGGATGGGCGTCGACCGCATCGATCTGCGCACGATGAAGTCCACTAAGGTGGAGGGCGCCAACCGCACCGCCGACTTCTATATCAGCGACGGGCGCGGGACGGTCCGCATCAAAGGTTTCCGGCCGCAGAACGGCACGGGCATGCTCACGTCGCGGGTGCTCTATCATTACCGACGACCGGGCTCGGGCGAGTGGATCGCATTCTCGACCGTGGAAGACGGCGAAGGCCTGATCCCGATCGAGGTCGACGCGACCACCAATTCGGCTTACGCGCTAAAGAAGCTCGATGGCCGCATGGCGCTCTACCGCGTCAAACTGGACGGCACGATGGCGACCGAATTGGTCTACAAGAACGACAAGGTCGACGTGGACGGCGTAGTGCGGATCGGCCGCGGCGCCCGTGTCATCGGCGTTACTTTCGCCGAGGACCGGCGCCAGGTCATCTATTTCGATCCCGAATATGCGAAGCTTGCGACGGACCTAGGCAAGGCAATTCCAAAACTGCCGCTGGTGCATTTCGTGAGTTCGTCGCACGACAACAACATTTTGCTGATCTTCGCCGGGAGCGATGCCGAGCCCGGCCGCTACTTCGTCTACGACAAGACCAAGCGGACCCTGAACGAGACGATGGTGGTACGGCCGCTTCTCGAGAAGGTGGCACTCGCCTCGGTGAAGACCGTGTCGTACCCCGCTGCCGACGGGACGATGATCCCGTCCTATCTCACGCTGCCGCCCGGGAAGGAGAGCGCTAAAGGCCTGCCCGCGGTCGTTCTTCCGCACGGCGGACCGAGCGCGCGCGACGAATGGGGCTTCGACTGGCACGCCCAGTTCCTGGCACCTCAGGGCTACGCCGTGCTGCAGCCCTATTACCGCGGCTCGGCCGGCTTTGGCGACG
>JAFAEZ010000202.1 GCA_023423775.1 Pseudomonadota bacterium | reverse complement strand
GTGCAGGATCAGCAGCTTCGAGTTCGAGTTCTCGGCCAGCCGCATGGCGTGGCCTAGCACCGCCGCCCCGTCCGCCTCGCGCAGCGCGCCCTGGCCGACGATCACCAGCGTCTCCTTGCCGCGCGTCTCGTCCGAGATCTCGCGCGAGGACAGGCTTTCGAGCGCCGCACGGTCACTGCCGACATGGGCATAATCGTAGGTCAGGTCCACCGCCGGGCCGACCAGCCCGACCTGCGCACCCCGCGCCCAGGCGCGGCGGATGCGGGCGTTGAGCACCGGCGCCTCGGTCCGCGGGTCGGTGCCGATGAGCTGGATCATCTCGGCCCGGTCGATGTCGGCGATGCTCGCCGTGCCGACGTAGCCGGCGCGGTTCCCGGCCGGCAGACGGGCGCCATCGGTGCGGCACTCGACGGTGCCGCCGATCCCCTCGATCAGCTGCTTGAGCGCGAACACCGCCTCGACCGGGGCCAGATCACCGATCAGCCCCGCGACCTTGCGGCCTTTCATCGCCTGCGCGGCGACCGTCAGCGCCTCGTCCCACGTCGCGGGACGCAGACGCCCGTTCTCGCGGACATAGGGCCGGTCCAGCCGCTGCCGGCGCAGCCCGTCCCAGACGAAGCGGGTCTTGTCGCTGATCCACTCTTCGTTCACGCCGTCGTTGTTGCGTGGCAGGATGCGCATGACCTCGCGGCCTTTGGTGTCGATGCGGATGTTCGACCCCAGCGCGTCCATTACGTCGATCGACTCGGTCTTGGTCAGCTCCCACGGGCGGGCGGTGAAAGCGTAGGGTTTCGAGACCAACGCCCCCACCGGGCACAGGTCGATGATGTTGCCCTGCAGGTTCGAATCGAGCGTGAGGCCGAGATACGAGGTGATCTCGCTGTCCTCGCCGCGGCCGGTCTGGCCCATCTGGGTGATCCCCGCCACCTCGGTGGTGAAGCGCACGCACCGGGTGCACGAAATGCAGCGGGTCATGTGCGTCTCGACCAGCGGGCCGAGGTGCAGATCCTCGGACGCGCGCTTCGGCTCGCGGTAGCGGCCGAAATCGACGCCGTAGGCCATCGCCTGGTCCTGCAGGTCGCACTCGCCGCCCTGGTCGCAGATCGGGCAGTCGAGCGGGTGGTTGATGAGCAGGAACTCCATCACCCCCTCGCGCGCCTTCTTCACCATCGGCGACATGGTGGTGATTTCCTGGCCGTCCGCCGCGGGCAGCGCACAGCTCGCCTGCGGCTTGGGTGGTCCGGGCTTCACTTCGACCAGGCACATGCGGCAGTTGCCCGCGATCGTCAGCCGCTCGTGATAGCAGAAGCGCGGAATTTCCTTGCCGGCGAGCTCGCATGCCTGGAGCACGGTGGCGCCCTGCGGGACCTCAACTTCGATGCCGTCTACTTTAACCGTAGGCATAATTACTCCGCGGCCTCCAGCGTCTGGCCGTTCTTCTCGATGATCCGGCGCTCCAGCTCGGGGCGGAAGTGGCGGATCAGTCCCTGGATCGGCCAGGCGGCGGCGTCGCCGAGGGCGCAAATGGTGTGACCCTCGACCTGCTTGGTGACGTCGAGCAGCTCGTCGATCTCGCCGATCTCGGCATTGCCCTCGCGCAGGCGCTCCATCATCCGCCACATCCAGCCGGTGCCCTCGCGGCACGGCGTGCACTGGCCGCAGCTCTCATGCTTGTAGAAATAGGAGATGCGGCTGATCGCGCGGACGATGTCGGTCGACTTGTCCATGACGATCACGGCGGCGGTGCCGAGGCCCGAGCCGAGAGCGCGCAGGCCGTCGAAGTCCATCGGCGCGTCCATGATCTCCTTGGCGGGGACCAGAGGCACCGAGGAACCGCCCGGGATGACGGCGAGCAGATTGTCCCAGCCGCCGCGGATGCCGCCGCCATGGCGGTCGATCAGCTCGCGGAACGAGATGCCCATCGATTCCTCGACGACGCACGGCGTGTTGATGTGGCCCGAGAGCTGGAACAGCTTGGTGCCCTCGTTCTTCTCGCGGCCGAAGCCCTTGAACCAGGCGGCGCCGCGGCGAAGGATGGTCGGGACGACGGCGATGGACTCGACGTTGTTGACCGTGGTCGGGCAGCCATAGAGGCCGGCGCCGGCCGGGAAAGGCGGCTTCAGGCGCGGCTGGCCCTTCTTGCCCTCGAGGCTCTCGAGCAAGGCAGTCTCTTCGCCGCAGATGTAGGCGCCGGCGCCGCGATGGACGAAGACGTCGAAATCATAGCCCGACTTGGCCGCGTTCTTGCCGAGCAGGCCGGCGTCATAGGCCTCCTGCACCGCCGCGAACAATGTCTCGGCCTCGCGGATGAATTCGCCGCGGATGTAGATGTAGGCGGCCCGCGCGCGCATCGCGAAGCCGGCGATCAGCGCGCCCTCGATCAGCTTGTGCGGATCGTGACGGATGATCTCGCGGTCCTTGCACGAACCGGGTTCGGACTCGTCGGCGTTGATGACCAGGAAGTTCGGACGACCGTCCTTCGATTCCTTGGGCATGAAGCTCCACTTCATGCCGGTCGGGAAGCCGGCGCCGCCGCGGCCGCGCAGGCCCGAATTCTTGATCTCCTCGATGATCTGGTCCTGGCCGATGGCCATCAGATCCTTGGTCTGGTCCCAGTCGCCGCGCTTCTGCGCCGCCGACAGGTTCCACGGCTGGAAACCGTAGACGTTGGTGAAGATGCGATCCTTGTCGCTGAGCGCGGTGATCGTCATTTCCACTGCCCCCGGTAATCGTGGTTCTCGCCGACCATCTCCGGCAGACTGGTGACGCCGGTCGCCGGCGCGCTGGTCTGACGGTCGATCTGCGGGCCGGCCTTGGGCGTCTCGCCGCGCTGGAAAGCCTCGAGGATCGCGGTCATGCTGTCGAAGGTGAGGTCTTCGTAATTGTCGTCGTTGATCTGGACCATCGGCGCGTTGGCGCAGGCGCCGAGGCATTCGACCTCGGTCAGCGTGAACAGGCCGTCTTCGGTCGTCGCGCCCTTCTTGAGGCCCTTCTTGTAGCAGGCTTCGAGCACGTCGTCGGAGCCGCGCAGCATGCACGGCGTCGTGCCGCAGACCTGGACGTGATGGCGGCCGACGGGCGCCAGATTGTACATCGTGTAGAAGGTCGCGACCTCGTAGGCCCGCATGTAGGGCATGTTGAGATAGGCGGCGACATATTCGATCACGGGCACGGGCAGCCAGCCCTGGGTCTGGGTCTCGGCCCCGACCTGGCGCTGGGCGAGATCGAGCAAGGGCAGCAGAGCGCTATGCTCGCGACCCGGCGGATAGCGGCCGATGATGACCTGGGCCTGCTTCTCATTGTCGGCAGTCCAGGCGAAGCCGCCCCAGCGGGCGCGGACTTCTTCGATGTCAGGAACGTTGGTTGGGCCGGCCATCAGCGGTCGCACTCCCCGAAAACGATATCCATGGCGCCGAGGATCGCGGTGGCGTCGGCGAGCATGTGGCCCTTGGTCATGAAGTCCATCGCCTGCAGGTGGCTGAAGGCGGTCGGGCGGATCTTGACGCGGTACGGCTTGTTGGAGCCGTCCGAGACCAAGTAGACGCCGAACTCGCCCTTCGGGCTCTCGGTCGCGACATAGACTTCGCCGGCGGGCACGTGGAAGCCCTCGGTATAGAGCTTGAAGTGGTGGATGAGCGCTTCCATCGACTGCTTCATCTCGGCGCGACGCGGCGGCGCAACCTTGCGGTCGAGGCTCAGCACCGGGCCTTCCGGCATCTGCGCGAGGCACTGCTTCATGATGCGCGCGGATTGGCGCACCTCTTCGCAGCGGACCATCATGCGGTCATAGCAATCGCCCTTGGTGCCGACCGGAACGTCGAACTCCATGCGGTCGTAGACGTCGTAGGGCTGGGACTTGCGGATGTCCCAGGGGATGCCGGAAGCGCGGATCATCGGACCCGAGAAGCCCCAGGCAAGCGCGTCTTCCTTCGACACGACGGCGATATCGACGTTGCGCTGCTTGAAGATGCGGTTGTCGATGACGAGCGCGAGGCTGTCCTCGAACATGCGCGGCAGTTTCGTATCGAGCCAGTCGGCAATGTCGGTGAGCAGCTTCAGCGGCACGTCCTGATGCACGCCGCCGGGCCGGAAATAGGCCGCGTGCATACGGGCGCCGGACGCGCGCTCGTAGAAGTTCATGATGTCTTCGCGCAGCTCGAACAGCCACAGGTTCGGAGTCATCGCGCCGACGTCCATGACGTGCGAACCGATGTTGAGCAGGTGGTTCTTGATCCGGGTCAGCTCGGCGAAGAAGACGCGGAGATATTGCGCGCGCAGCGGCACTTCGAGGTCGAGCAGTTTCTCGACGGCGAGCACGTAGCTGTGCTCCATGCTCATCGGCGAAACGTAATCGAGCCGGTCGAAATAAGGCAGCGCCTGCAAATAGGTCTTGTACTCGCAGAGCTTCTCGGTGCCGCGATGGAGCAAGCCGACATGCGGATCGACGCGCTCGACGATCTCGCCGTCCAGCTCAAGGACCAGGCGCAGAACGCCGTGCGCCGCCGGATGCTGCGGGCCGAAGTTGATCGTGTAATTGGCGATCTCGGCTTCGCTTGGGGAGATCCCCTCGCGCTCGATGCGTTCCTGAATGGCGGAATCTGTCATTTCTTCACCTCGGCGGCCGTGCCGTCCGCCTTTACCGGGCTCGGGGCGCCGGCCTGCTGGGGCTGCACCTTCTCGTCGCCGGGAAGGATATATTCCGCGCCTTCCCACGGGCTGAGGAAATCGAAGCTGCGGAAGTCCTGGGCGAGCCGGACCGGCTCGTAGACGACGCGCTTCTGCTCCTCGGAATAGCGCATCTCGACATAGCCGGTCAGCGGGAAGTCCTTGCGGAACGGGTGACCGCGGAAGCCGTAATCGGTGAGGATGCGGCGAAGGTCGTCATTGCCCTCGAACAGCACGCCGTACATGTCGAATATTTCGCGCTCGAGCCAGCCGGCGACCGGCCACAGGCCGGTCACCGACGGCACCGGCTTATCTTCGTCGGTGAGGACGCGGACGCGGATGCGGTGGTTCTTCGTGACCGACAGCAGGTGGTAGACCACTTCGAAACGCTCGGCGCGCTCGGGATAGTCGACCCCGGCAATCTCCATCAGCTGCTGATATTCGAACTGGTCGCGCAGCACGCGGCAGACGTCGGCAACGCTCTCCCGGCGGACGGTGATCGAATCCTCGAACGCGGCATGCTTGGCCTCGATGAGGGCGTCGCCGATCGCCGCCTTCACCTCGTCGAGAATGCCGTCGCGCGCGGCGACCCTGGGTGCGGAATTGTGCATCATCAACGCTCGATCGTGCCTTCGCGGCGAATTTTACGCTGCAGCTGCATGATACCGTAGAGGAGAGCCTCGGCGGTCGGCGGGCAGCCCGGGACATAGATGTCGACGGGCACGATCCGGTCGCAGCCGCGCACCACCGAATAGCTGTAATGATAATAGCCGCCGCCATTGGCGCAGCTGCCCATCGAGATCACGTAGCGCGGCTCCGACATCTGGTCGTAGACGCGGCGCAAAGCCGGGGCCATCTTGTTGCAGAGCGTGCCGGCGACGATCATCACGTCCGATTGGCGCGGGCTCGCGCGCGGGGCCGCGCCGAAGCGCTCGAGATCGTACCGCGGCATGTTGTCGTGGATCATCTCGACCGCACAGCAGGCCAGGCCGAAGGTCATCCACCACAAGGAACCGGTGCGCGCCCAATTGAACAAATCTTCGGTCGAGGTGACGAGGAAGCCCTTGTCCGCCACTTCGGCCTGGAGTTCATTGAAATAGCGCGGGTCCGGCTGCTGCAGGTCGGCCGGATGCGGGTTTTCTCTCCGCGGGTCGAGGATCACTCCCATTCGAGCGCCCCTTTCTTCCAGGCATAGATGAAGCCGAGGGTGAGCTCGGCGAGGAAGATCATCATCGCGACCCAGCCGACGACGCCGATCGCGCCGAGCGAGACCGCCCACGGGAACAGGAACGCCGCCTCGAGGTCGAAGATGATGAACAGGATGGCGACGAGATAGAAGCGCACGTCGAACTGCGAACGCGGATCCTCGAACGCCGGGAAGCCGCATTCATATTCGGCGAGCTTGTCGGGATACGGGTTCTGCGCGCCGGTCAGGCGCGAGACGATCATCGGCAGAACCACGAACGCGCCGGACAGCGCCAGCGCCACGCCGAGGAACAGCAGAATGGGCAGATATTCGGCGGCGACGGACGCCATCGAGACTCTCCAGATACCAAGATTGCGGCGGCTTCTAGGACTGCCGCCGCAGGGTGGCAAGGGTTGGGGCGGGTGAGAATGACTCGCAACAACCCGTTGATGTTCCAGACACGCCGCTGCCGCCCGGACGAGGACGACCGGGCAGCCGCAGCAAGGCTTTAAGGAGCCTATAAGGAGCCGCGAACCGAGTTGGAACTGGTGTTACTACCGTGGTGCCGCCGCCGGCGCTGGGACACAGCCTCAGTCGCGAACCGCCTTGGCGACCAATTTGTGCAGCTTGTTGTGGATCTGGTCGTTGGCGGCGAGGATTTCGCTGCGCTCGACCGGCTTGTCACCGCCGCGATAGTCGGTCACGAAGCCGCCGGCCTCGCGCACCAGCAACATGCCCGCTGCGACGTCCCAATATTGCAGGTCGTCCTCCCAGAAGCCGTCATAGCGGCCGGCGGCGACCCAGGCGAGATCGAGCGCGGCCGAGCCGAACCGGCGGATGCCGGCGACTTCGGGTGCGATCGCGTTGAGAATTGCGTTGAAGCGGCCGAGATCGCCATGGCCGAAATAAGGAACGCCGGTGGCGATCAGGCAATCGGCGAGGTCGCGGCGCGACGAGACGCGCAGGCGCCGCTCGTTGAGCCAGGCGCCCCTGCCCTTTTCCGCCCAGAAGCTTTCGTCGGTCAGCGGCTGGTAGACCAGGCCCTGGGTGATCTCGCCGCGGCCGCCGCCGAGGCGCGGCTCCTCGACCGCGATCGAGATCGCGAAATGGGGGATTCCGTGCAGGAAGTTCGAAGTCCCGTCGATCGGATCGATGATCCAGCGCGGCTTGGAGGGATCGCCCTCGATCGTGCCGCCTTCCTCCATGTAGAAGCCCCAGTCCGGCCGAGCGTGGCGCAGTTCTTCCATCACCGTCTGCTCGGCATTCTTGTCGGCCAGCGAGACGAAGTCGGCCGGGCCCTTGCGGCTGACCTGCAACTGCTCGACCTCGCCGAAGTCGCGGCGCAGGCGCGGCGCGGCCTTGCGGGCGGCGCGTTGCATGACGGTGATGAGGCCGGAATGGGAAACCATGTCTGTGCTCCTCCCCTCCCGCGAGCAGGAGGGGTCGGGGTGGGAAGTCTCGGCGGGGAGGCGAAGCCAGCCCCTACCCCTCCCGCAGGCGGGAGGGGATATGATCAGTCGGCGCGGCGGACGTAGGTCTGCTCGTAGACGTCGACAACGATCCGAGTGCCGCTCGAAATGTGCGGCGGGACCATGACGCGGACGCCGTTGTCGAGGACTGCCGGCTTGTAGGAAGAGGAAGCGGTCTGTCCCTTCACCACCGCATCGGCCTCGACAATCGTCGCCTCGATCGTGTCGGGGAGCTGCACCGAGATCGGCTTTTCGTCGTAAAGCTCCATAACGACGTCCATGCCGTCCTGGAGGAAGGCGGCAGCGTCGCCGAGCAGGTCGGCCGGCAACGTGATCTGCTCGTAGGTGTCCTTGTCCATGAAGGTGAGCTGGTCGCCGTCGCGGAACAGGAACTGGAAATCCTTGGTGTCGAGACGCACGCGCTCGACCGTCTCCGCCGAGCGGAAACGGACGTTGTTCTTGCGGCCGTCGATGAGGTTCTTCATCTCGACCTGCATGTAGGCGCCGCCCTTGCCCGGCTGGGTGTGCTGGATCTTGACCGCGCGCCAGATCCCGCCTTCATATTCGATGATGTTGCCGGGACGAATGTCCACGCCGCTGATCTTCATGTGCGTCTCACAATTGGAAAAAGAGCCGGAGCGGCCCTTAGCCGCCCCGCCCTCTTCCGGCAAGCAGCGGATAAGGGTTTACGGGGCTGCCTTCGTGCCAAGGTTCGCCGGCGTCCATACGGTGGACCGCGAAATGGAGATGGGGCCCGGCCGGGTCGGCGTTGCCGGTGCTGCCGACATGGCCGATCGGCGTGCCGCGGCTCACCGCTTGCCCTTCGCGCAGCCCCGGCGCGTAATCCTGGAGATGGGCGTAGTAGTAGATCCATCGCTTGTCGGGCGAACGGACGTAAGCGGTGATGCCGCCGCCGCCCTTGCTGAAGAACAGTTTCTCGACCGTGCCGGGCGCGGCGGCGACGACGGGGGTTCCGGCGGCGGCCATGATGTCGATCGCGTCGTGGACGCGGGCGCCGCCGGCCCTGGCCTGGCTGTACGTGTCGACCAACTGGTCCGGCTTTACCCCGGCTACCGGAATGGCAAGCCCGGCCGGCCCGACCACGATGCCCTCGGCCACCTCGACCTTCGGCTTGGCGAGCGTGACCGTGTCGCCGGCCGCCTCGACCTTGCTGGACTTGTTGCCATAGGCCGATACCCAGAAGATGCTGGTGACGGCGGCGGTCACCAGCGCCGTCAGGATGTTGGTCGCGTAGAGCTTGAACCGGCTCAAGCCTGGAACACGACCGTCATCCCGTCCTGTACCATGCGCGTCAGGCGGGCGACGTCCCAATTGGTCATGCGAACGCACCCATGGCTCTCGGCGCGCTTGATCGTCTCGGGCGAGTTGGTGCCGTGGATGCCGATATTCTCGCGGTTGAGATCGATCCAGACGACGCCGACGGGGCCGTTCGGGCCGGGCGGGAGCATCTGTTCGGGCTCGTCATCCTTCACGTCCCAGAAGAGCTGGGGCTGATAATGGAACGGCGGGTTGTAGGCGACCGAATTGATCTTCCAGGTGCCGAGCGGCAGCGGATCCTTGTCGCTGCCGAGGGTGGCCGGGAACTGGGCGATCAGCTTGTCGCCCGCGCCATAAACCTTCACGGCCTTCTCCGACTTGTCGACGACGACGCGCTCGGCCTTGGGCTGCTCGCCATTGACGTTGAGGTCGCTCAGGAGCTGGGCGATGTCTGGCTTGGCGCCTGCATAATTGCGCGAGGCCGGCAGGACGTTGGGCAGGCGCAGCACGGTCCCGGCCTGAAGCGCCATGCGCGGATCGTTGAGCGCGATGATCGTGGCCGGCGTGGTGTGGAACTTCTCGGCGATCTTCTCGAGCAGGTTGCGATAGCCGAGCTGCTTCAACTTGGCTTGCTCGGCGGGATCCTTGGGGATGCTACCGACGAACGGGCCGCGGGCGTCGCTCTCGTCGATGCGCAGCTTGCGCGTCGAAGGCGCGCGGTCGCGCAGCAGGGCGACGCGGGTCGGTTGGTCCAGCTCGCCGGTGACCTCGAGCCCGCGAGCGGTCTGGAAGCCGCGCAAAGCCTCGTGGAACGACATGCCTTCGAGCCCGTCGATCACGCCGGGCGAGAAGCCGGCGCGGTCGAGCAGCACCTGGGCATGGAAAATGGTCCCGTCGATCTTGTCGCTCGGGGTCTGGCCCTTCGCCTTGACGGCGGGAGCGGCGTTCTGCTGCGCCAGCGCGGCGCCGGCGATCGGCGCAGCGGCGGCGAAGCCCAGCGTGCACAGCAGGGCCGCCATCAATTTGGTGTTACGCACGGTCAAACACTCCGATTTCGATTCGGAGGTTCAACGTCGTACCCGCAACTTATTTCCGTCGGCCGCCGTTGAGCGCGGCAATGACCAAGGCGGGAACGATCCGGATCGGCTGCTCGGGCTGGAACTACCGCCACTGGCGCGGCGCCTTCTATCCCGAGAAAATGGCGATGAAACGCTGGTTCGACCACTATGCCGAGACGTTCGACACGGTCGAACTCAACACCAGCTTCTATCACCTCCCCAAGCCCGAGACGTTCGTGAAATGGAAGGACCAGGCGCCGCCCGGCTTCCGTTATGCTGTGAAGGCGTCGCGCTTCATCACCCACGCCAAGAAATTGAAGGATTGCGCGGAGCCGCTCGACCTGTTCCTCGGCCGCGCCCGCGGTCTCGGCGCGACCATTGGGCCGATCCTCTATCAATTGCCGCCGCGCTGGGCGTTCAATCGCGAGCGGATGGAGGAATTTCTGGCGCTGCTGCCCATGGACCTAGTCCACGTCTTCGAATTCCGCGAGGCAAGCTGGATGGAGCCCGACGTAATCCAGTTATTGGGGGAGCGCGGCATCTCCTATTGCACGCACGACATGCCGGGCATGAATGTGCCGCGCGACGCGGTCGGGCCGGTCGCCTATGTCCGCTTCCATGGCTTTGCCGGCAAATATTGGGGCCGCTACCCCGACGAAGTCCTGCTCGACTGGGCAGACTGGATGACTGACCAGGCGCGGCAAGGCCGCGACGTCTGGGCCTATTTCAACAACGACATCCACGCCGACGCGATCGCCGACGCGCTCACCCTGCGCGCGATGGTGGCGCAGGCCGCGCGCTAACGGGCCAGGATCTTCTGGAATTCCGCGACGGCTGCGCCCGGACCCTGCTTGTGATTCCAGACCGCGCTGCTCACTGCGAGGAAATCCGCGCCGGCCTCGACCAGCTCCCGGCCGTTATCGAGCGTGATGCCCCCGATCGCCACGCACGGGATCTCGAACACCGTGCTCCACCAGCCGAGGATCGACGGTTCGGGGCGGTGATGGGTCTCCTTGGTGTCGGTCGGGAAGAAGGCGCCGAACGCGACATAGTCCGCCCCCGCCTCGCCAGCGTCCATCGCGAGGTGGCGGCTATCGTGGCAGGTGACGCCGATCTGCGCGGAGGGGCCGAGCTGGGCGCGGGCGTCGCGCGGGTCGCCGTCGTCCTGGCCGAGATGAACGCCGTCGGCTCCCAGCCGCTTGGCGAGGCCGATATCGTCGTTGACGATGAAAGCGACCTCATGCTCGGCGCAGATGCGCTGCAGCGGCTCGGCAAGCTTTGCCGCCTGATGCTGGTCCACGCCCTTCACCCGAAACTGGAAAGCCGCCACCGGGCCGCCTTCGAGGGCCGCCGTCAGCCGCTGCGGGAAGTCGCCACCGACATCGAGCGGCGAGATCAGGTAAAGTTGGCACGGCTCGCGCGATCCGCCCTCGAAACGCGCGGCAAAGTTGGGGTCCAGCCTGAGATCGTCATCTTCGTCCATCATGACGCCGCTTCTGACGCGCCGCGCGTTCCTGTCAAACAAAGAAAGCGGTCGGGCTTGCGCCCCCTGCCCTCCGCGATGCGGAAGCTGGCGAAGCCGGCGTCAGTCATGAGCCGTTCCAGCTCGGCCGCGTCATAGGCGCGGAAGCCGAAGCGGGAACCGGGCCATTTGGCGAGCTCCTCGGGCGGCTCGAACACCAGGGACAGTGTTCCGCCGGGCCGAAGCACGCGCGCCAGATCGGCCAAGGCCGCGGCGGGATCTTCCCAGAAATAGAGGCTGGCGACGCTTACCGCCTTGTCGATCGAAGCGGATGCGAGCGACAGTCGTTCGACGCTGCCGCAATGCAGACCGAGATTGGGCGCTTGCCGGAAGCGCCGGCGGGCGCGCGCAATCATTTTCGGGGACAGGTCGACGCCGACGACCGTGCCGCGCGTCGAGGCCAGGAGCCTTTCGAGCAACGCTCCTCCGCCAAAGCCGATCTCGAGCAGATCGTCGGTCGGCCCGATCCGCATCTCCGCCAGTGCGAGACGGTTGGACGGACCGGCGATCCGATCGAGCCAGCGGCCGATGAGCGGCGCCGCCGGCCCGGTCGGCCGGGCAAACTGACGGGCGAGGAAGCGCCGGATCACGTCCCGCGCTTCCTCTCCGCGCCTCAGGCCTTGACGGTCGAAGCGGCGTGGATCTCGTCGATCGCCTGGCCGAGCGCGGCGTCGAACTCTTCGTCGCTCATCTGGTGGCGGAGATCGGAGAGCAAGGCGCGCGAGAAGCTGGCGATCATGCCCTTGTTCTTGGCGAGCTCCTGGCAGGCCTCGGCGCGCGAGAAGCCGCCCGACAGAGCGACGACGCGCAGCACGCGCGGATGGGCGACGACCTCGTCATAGAGGCCGGCCTCGGCCGGGATCGAGAGCTTGAGCATGACCTGGCGGCCCTCGGCGACGCCGTCGAGCGCCTTCAGAAGCTCTTCCTTGAGGATGCGGTCGGCCTCGGCGCGCTCGGCGCTCTTGATGTTGACCTCGGGCTCGATCATCGGGACAAGACCCGCGGCCAGGACCTGCTCGCCGACCTCGAACTGCTGCTTGACGATGGCGGCGATGCCCTCGCGGTTGGCGAGGTTGATCACCGAGCGCTCCTTGGTGCCGAACACGCCCAGGCCCTTGGCGCGGGCGAGCAAAGCGTCGAGATCGGGCATCGGCTTCATCAGCTGGACGCCGTTCGCCTCGTCCTCGAGGCCCTTGTCGATCTTGATGAACGGGACGACGCCACGCTCTTGGAGGACCTGCGGTACGGGCTTGCCGTCGATCGTGCCGTCCATCGTGCGCTCGAACAGGATCGCGCCGATCACCTTGCCGCTGCCGAACGAGGGCGCAGTGATGATGCGCGAGCGCATCTGGTGGATGAGGCCGAACATTTCCTCGTCGTTCGACCAGGCGCCTTCCTCGATGCCATAACCCTTCAACGCCTTGGGCGTCGAGCCGCCGCTCTGGTCGAGCGCGGCGATGAAGCCCTTACCGTCCTTGATCTGCGCCATCATCTTGTCGTTCATCTGACTTTCCTTGCTCAAAGTGCGGGCACGGGCGCCCAGGGCGGTCCCTTCAGCTCCAGGGCATTGCCCTCCGGATCCGAAAGGTAAATGGAGGGGCCGTCGCCTTCCGCGCCGTAGCGCGAGACGATCTCGGCCTCGATGCCGTGACCCCGGAGTTCGGCGAGGATCGCCTCCCCGTTCCATGGCAGGACGCGGAAACAGATATGGTCGACATTGCGGCCCTCGGCCCCAGGTGCGGCGCCGCCGGCCGAGCCGAGCTGGCCGGAAACCGGCACCAGATCGATCAGGGCGGTGCCGACGCGGAGCTGGTAAAGGCCGATCGCCTCCTGATGCTTCTCGAACCGGGCGCCGAGCACGTCAGTGTAGAAACGGGCCATCTTTCCCAGGTCGGAGACCCGCAGCACGACATGGTCGATGGCCTGAATCGTGATCATGCGGCCGCGAGCGCCTCCACACCCGGCAGCGGCTTGCCTTCCATCCATTCGAGGAAGGCGCCGCCAGCCGTGGACACGAAGGTGAAATCGTCGGCGACGCCGGCGTGGTTGAGCGCGGCCACGGTGTCGCCGCCGCCCGCGACCGAGACGAGCGAGCCGCCCTGGCTCAGCGCCGCGGCGGTGCGGGCAAGCTGGACCGTGGCGCGGTCGAACGGCACCGTCTCGAACGCGCCGAGCGGGCCATTCCAGACCAGAGTGCGGCAGGTCTTGATCGCGTCGCCGAGAGCCTCGACCGCGGCGGGGCCGACGTCGAGGATCATCTCGTCGGCGGCGACCTCGTGGACGTTGCAGATGCGCAGGCTGGGCGGATTGGCGGCGAACTCCTTCGCCACCACCACGTCATAAGGCAAATGCACCGTGCAATTGGCGGCGTCGGCGGCGTCGAGGATGGCGAGCGCGGTGTCGCGCAGATCGTGCTCGCACAACGACTTGCCGACGTCGACGCCACGTGCGGCCAGGAACGTGTTGGCCATGCCGCCGCCGATGATCAGGTGATCGACCTTCGAAACGAGGTTGCGGAGCACGTCGAGCTTGGTGGAGACCTTGGCGCCGCCGACGACGGCAGCGACCGGGCGCTCGGGATTGCCGAGCGCGGCCTCCAGCGCCTTCAGTTCCTTCTCCATCGCGCGACCGGCATAAGCGGGCAGCAGATGTGCCAGACCCTCGGTCGAGGCGTGGGCGCGGTGCGCGGCCGAGAAGGCGTCGTTGACATAGATATCGCCGAGCTCGGCCATCGCCGCCGCCAAAGCGGGATCGTTCTTCTCTTCGCCGGCGTGGAAACGGGTGTTCTCGAGGATCGCGACGTCGCCGGGATTCATTCCCGCGATATTCTCCTTCGCCGTCGCCCCCTGGCAATCGCCGACGAAGCGGACCGGACGGCCGAGCACCTGCTCGTAGGCGCGAGTCACCAGCGACAGCGACATGTCAGGACGGCGCTCGCCCTTGGGGCGACCGAAGTGGGCGAGCAGCAGGACGATCGCGCCGCGGTCGGCCAGCTCGGTCACCGTCGGCAGCGTCGCCCGCAGGCGCGTGTCGTCGGTGACGTGCAGGTCCTGCATCGGCACGTTGAGGTCGACGCGCACGAGGACGCGCTTGCCGTGGATGTCGCCGAGATCGTCGAGCGTTTTGAATTTGGTCATCGCATCCTCATGCCATTCCGGCGGAAGCCGGAACCCAAGAACACGGACCTGTCAAATCGGCAGTGTTCCTCGGTCCCGGCTTCCGCCGCGACGACGATTAGATCAGCTTCGCCATGGCCGAGGCGGTGTCGACCATGCGGTTCGAGAAGCCCCATTCATTGTCGTACCAAGAGACGACACGGACGAGCTTGCCCTCGAGCACGGCGGTCTCGAGGCTGTCGACGGTCGAGCTGGCCGGATTGTGGTTGAGGTCGATCGAGACCAGCGGCTCGTCGGTATAAGCGAGAATGCCCTTGAGCGGGCCGCTCTCGGCGGCCGCCTTCAGCGCGCCGTTCACTTCCTCGAGCGTGGTGTCGCGCTTGGGCGTGAAGGTGAGGTCGACGAGGCTGACGTTCGGGGTCGGGACGCGGATGGCCGAGCCATCGAGCTTGCCCTTCAGTTCCGGAAGCACCTCACCGACGGCGCGGGCGGCGCCAGTGGTGGTCGGGATCATCGACATCCCAGCGGCGCGGGCGCGGCGCATGTCCGGGTGGATCTGGTCGAGGATCTTCTGGTCGTTGGTGTAGGCGTGGACCGTGGTCATCAGGCCGCGCTCGATGCCGATCACGTCGTTCATCACCTTGGCGACCGGCGCCAGGCAGTTGGTCGTGCACGAGGCGTTCGAGACGATCGTGTGCTCGGCGGTGAGCTTGTCGTGGTTGACGCCATAGACGACGGTCAGATCGACGCGCTTGGCCGGGGCCGAGATCAGGACCCGCTTGGCGCCGGCGTCCAGATGCTTCTGGGCCGAGGCGCGGTCGGTGAAAAAGCCGGTGCATTCGAGCGCGATGTCGACGCCATTGGCGGCGTGCGGCAGGTTGGCGGGATCGCGCTCGGCGGTGACCTTCACACGCTTGCCGTCGATGATCAGGTCGTTGCCGTCGGCTTCGACCGTGCCCGGATAGGCGCCGTGCACCGAGTCGCGCTTGAACAGCATGGCGTTCGACTTGGCGTCGGCGAGATCGTTGATCGCGACCAGCTCGAGGCCGCTGTCCGGATTGGCGAGGATCGCCCGCGCCACCAAACGGCCGATACGCCCGAAACCGTTAATCGCAACTTTGGTCGCCATGTCATTGATCTCCCTGGTTAAGCGCCGCGACGATCTGCGGCACGATCGCCTCGGCGGTGAAGCCGAAGCGCTTGAAAAGGTCTTCCGCCGGAGCCGAGGCGCCGAAGCGGTCGAGGCCGATGCGCAGGCCGTCGAGGCCGGTATAGCGCTCCCAGCCCAAGGTGGTGCCGGCCTCGATCGAGACACGCAGCACGCCCGGCCCGCCGAGAATGTCGGCGCGATAGGCCGCGTCCTGGGCATCGAACAGGCTCCAGCACGGCATCGACACGACGTCGGCGCCGATGCCCTGGGCCTCCAGCGCCTCGGCGGTGGCAAGCGCAGTCTCCACTTCCGAGCCGGTGGCAAGCAGGACGACCTTGCGGGCCGCAGAGGCTGCACGAAGGCGGTAGGCGCCCTTGGCCGAGAAATTCTCGGTGCGTTCGGCGCGCAGCTGCGGCAGATTCTGGCGGGTGAGCGCAAGCAAGGACGGGCCGTCGCGGCGATCGAGCGAGAGCGCCCAGCATTCGGCGGTCTCGACCGCGTCGGCGGGTCGATAGACGGCGAGGTTCGGGATCATGCGCAGGCTCATGACGTGCTCGACCGGCTGGTGGGTCGGGCCGTCCTCGCCGAGGCCGATCGAATCGTGGGTCATTACGAAGATCGAGCGAATCTGCTGCAGCGCGGCCAGGCGGATCGCCGGGCGGCAATAATCGGAGAAGACCAGGAAGGTGCCGCCATAAGGAATGACGCCGCCGTGCAGGGCCATGCCATTCATCGCCGCGGCCATGCCGAACTCGCGGATGCCGTAATAGATGTAGCGGCCCGAATAATCGTCCGCAGTCAAAGGCTTCTGGGCCTTCGTTTTGGTGTTGTTCGAACCGGTGAGGTCGGCCGAACCGCCAATCGTCTCGGGCAGCGCCTCGTTGATCGCGCCGAGCGCGAGTTCGGACGCCTTGCGGGTGGCGACCTTCTGCGGATTGGCGGCGAGCCAGTCGAAATAGGCGTTCTTGGCGAAGCCCTCGGGCAGGCGCCCTTCCATGCGGCGGACGAATTCCTCGCGCTGCGGATTGGCGGCGAGACGCGCGCGCCAGTCCTCGTGCAGCTTGCGGCTGCGCGCGCCGGCCTCGCGCCAAGCGTCGACGATCGGCTGCGGGAGGTCAAACGGCTCGCTGTCCCACACCAGATGCTGGCGGGCGGCGGCGACTTCATCGTCCCCGAGCGCCGCACCGTGCGTCGCCGACGTGCCCTGCTTGTTGGGCGCGCCGTAGCCGATGATGGTGCGGCAATCGATCAGCGAGGGGCGCGGATCGGCGATGGCCTCGTCAAGCGCGCGGCGGATGTCGGCGAAATCGTGGCCGTCGCACGAGACGGTGTGCCAGCCCGAGGCGCGGTAGCGCGCGAGCACGTCCTCCGAGGTCGACAGGTCGGTCGAGCCGTCGATCGTGATCTTGTTATTGTCCCACAGCACGTTGAGGCGGCCGAGCTTCAAGTGACCGGCAAGCCCGACGGCCTCGTGGTTGATGCCCTCCATCAGGCAGCCGTCGCCGGCGATCGCCCAGGTGTGGTGATCGACGAGGTCGTCGCCGAACACGGCGTTCAGGTGGCGCTCGGCGATCGCCATGCCGACCGACATCGCGAAGCCCTGACCCAGCGGGCCAGTGGTGGCCTCGACGCCCTTCATCAGGAAATTCTCGGGGTGGCCGGCGCAGGGCGAGCTGAGCTGGCGGAAATCCCGGATCTCGTCCATCGTCGGGTGGGCGTAGCCGGTGAGATGCAGCAGCGAGTAGATCAGCATCGAGCCGTGGCCGGCCGAAAGGACGAAGCGGTCCCGGTCGTGCCAATCAGGATCCTGGGGATCGAACTTCAGATACTCCGTGAACAGCACGGTGGCGACGTCGGCCATGCCCATCGGCATGCCGGGGTGACCACTGTTGGCCGCCTGCACGGCGTCCATCGACAATGCGCGGATGGCATTGGCGAGCAGTCTCGGTTCGACGGGCATTCGAATTCCCTCAGAAATGATTGTGTCCACGGTCGGGACGAGGCGGAGACTCAACTGCTCCTTACGCGCGCTCCTTTAAAGCCGGGGGCGGCAAGGTCAACCTTGGCCCCCTTTCGGGCGCTTGCCGGAGGCGTGAGTCGTGCTATGCCTTGGCGCATGGCAGACGAACGGGCGTTGCACGCAATCTCCCGCATCGAACGGGCGCTGGCGCGGATCGAAAGCGCGGCGCAACAGGCGCTCGCGCGCGACGACGGCGGACTCAACGCGCTGCGCAATGCGAACCAGGCGCTGCGCGGCAAGGTGCAGAGCGCGATCGCCCAGATCGACCGGCTGCTCGCCGCCAATGAGAGGGATTGAGCGATGCCTTCGGTCGAGATCGAGATAGCCGGCCGGCGCTACAATCTCGCCTGCCGCGATGGCGAGCAGGACCATATGCGCTCGGTCGCCATGATCGTGGACGAGAAAGCGCGGCAGGCGGGCGAGGCGCTCGGTAGCCTCAGCGAAGCGCGGCAATTGCTGTTCGCCTCGCTGCTGCTGGCCGATGCGCTCCAGGAGCAGCAGGAGGCGGCCGCGGGTGCTTCCGCCGCTCCGGCAGCGGGCGCTGCGCCCGATCCGGCCCTCGCCGATGCGCTGGAACGGCTCGCCGAGCGGGTCGAGGCGCTGGCCGAGAGGCTTGAGGGCGGGCAGCCGACGCCCTACATAGGCAGTCGACGGGAACTGCCCGGTGCGAGCTTTTGAGAACATCCCTGAGGCGATAAAGACATCCTCGGGGGCTGTCCCTGCCCGGACCCTGGTCCGGATCATATGGTCCCCACCTGACGTTGAGGCGTCAGAGGATATTCCAGCAAACGGCCATGGCGGTCCCGTCACCTTCCCCTTCCAAGGCGCAGATGCGCGACCTCGCCCTCCAGCGGCGGCGCGATTTCGCGCGCTCGCTGACGCCCGAACTGCGCCATGATCTGGAGCAGGCCCTCGCCCGGATCGTGCTGCCGCACCTGATCGGGGCGCGCATCGTCGCCGGCTATCATCCGCTGAAGGACGAGATCAGCCCGGCATTCGTCCTCGAAGGCCTCATCGACGGCCAGAAGGCCGCTTTGCCCTGGTTCGCGGACCGCAATAGCCGGATGATCTTCCGCCGCGCTCCGGCCGTCGTGCCGGCGCCCTGGGGCGTGCTCCAACCCACCGCTGAGGCCGAGGCTCTGGCGCCCGACGTTGTGCTGGTGCCTCTGGTGCTCGGCGACCGCCACGGCACCCGCATCGGCCATGGCAAGGGCCATTACGACCGCGCGCTCGCCCATCTGCGCGACGGCGGCACGCTCACCAAGACGATCGGCATTGCCTGGGAGGCGCAGATCAGCGAGGAGCCGATTCCCGCCGACCCCTGGGACGTGCCGCTCGACGCGATCGCCACGCCCGCGCAATGGATAGAGTGCAAATGAGCGAACCGACCTGGCGCAAACCCGCAGGCATGGGCCTGATCCTGCTGCTGATCCTGGTCTGGGCGGTGATCGTCGTGAGCGCCGCCGATCTGCTGACCGGCCTGCCCTGGCCGGTGCACGCCGTCTATTACACGGTCGCCGGAATCGTCTGGATCCTGCCCCTGAAACCGCTGCTGCGCTGGATGGAACTGGGCCGCTGGCGCGGCTGAAGGGGGATTTCCGCTCGGCCCGTCATTTCGAGCGCAGCGACGCAATCCAGCTGCCGGCTTGCGGGCGTTCCAACGGTCACCCTCGGCTTAAGCCGGGGCGACGCGGACGCCAATTTTCGATGTGGGAAAATGGCGCGAGTGACGGGGCTCGAACCCGCGACCTCCGGCGTGACAGGCCGGCGCTCTAACCAACTGAGCTACACCCGCGTTCTGGTGTGGGCCGCGAACTAGGCGAGCGCCCTCACCCTGTCAACACGGCTTAGCGTTTCATCTGTGGATTGTTTTCAAGCTCTGCAAAATCCTCGTGATGGGCGCTGGTTAGCGTACCCTCCTCGAACAGGAATCCGGCGATGTCCGGCTTGCCGGCGGCGTCGAGCACGGTCTTGAGGATGATCAGCAACGGCACCGCGAGCAGTGCGCCAGTGGTGCCCCATACCCACGCCCAGAAACTGAGGGCGACGAGAATCAGCAGCGGATTGATCGTCAGCCGCTTGCCGACGATCGCGGGGGTGACGAAATTCGCCTCGATCAGGTGGATCGCTGCGAAGCTCAGCGCCGGCAGGAAGGCGTACCAAGGATCGGCGAACGCCATCAGCCCGCCGAGCGCGAGCAGCAGGATCGACGCGATCGGCCCGAGATAGGGAATGTAATTCAACACCGCGACGATGCCGCCCCACATGAGCGGCGTCGGCATTTCGAGCAGCCACAGCACCAGCGCCACGAACGCGCCCATCGTGATGTTCACGAAGGTGATCGTGCCGAGATAGGTCGAGGTCGCGTCGACGACCTGCTGGATGACGCGCGCGGTGGTCATCGCGCCGTCGAAGCTGGTGCGGGTGGTGATCGTGCGCTTGCGCATCCGCGTCCAGCCGGCGAGGAAGAAGAAGATCACCAGGATCGCGAAGAACATCTGGATCGCGGCGTGCGGCGCGGAGGTCGCGATCAGATCGAGCACGCTGTTGGGGGTTTCCACGGTGACGGTGCGCGCCGCCGGGCCGCTCTTGTCGCCGAACTGGGTGACGATGTCGTCGATGAAGCGCTCGAGGCTGGCATAGACGTCGAGCAAGGGGTCGAGCGTCTCGCGGATGCGACCGATCCGTTCGGGCAGCAGCCGCACCCATTCGGTCGCGGGCAGGACGATTGCGGCGATCGCTATGTTGGCTACGGCAATGAACAGGAGCACGCAGATCAGGGCGGCGAAGCCCGAGGGCACGCGCCGGCGCTCGAACCATTCGAGCAGGGGCACGAGCGCGATGGCGATGACCAAAGCGGCAGTGACCGGCAAGAAGAATTCCGCACCGGCGCGGAGGGCGAACGGCAGCGCGATGGCGAGGCCGGCGCCGGCGATCAGGGTCAGAGCCGCGAGCAGGCGGTCGCGGCGATAGGCGATCGCCTCGGATTCGAGATGGACCTCGTCGGCGAGCGATTCGGCCTCGGTCAGTTCGGCCCTGGCTTCGCTTGCGCGCAATCGCTTCATGTCCCGCTGTCTCCCTCAGGCGAGAATGCCCGCCTTTCCCGCCCGTTGCCAGAGGGTGGCGAGCGCTGGTGACGAAAATATGGCGCCCCTGCCCCGGCGCTGGACAAGGCGCGGCAGTGAAGCAAACATGCCGCGCCGCCATGCGGCCGATAATCCAGGAGAGAGTTTTGATGCGTCCCACCCACTTCGCCCTCGGGCTTGCGCTGTTCGCCATTGCGGGCGTCGCCCCCGCCCAGACGGCCTCGGCACCCGCCACCCAGAGCGTGAAGCGGATCACGGCGAGCGCTGCGTTCAAGAAGGCGATGGCGGCGCTCGACGCGGGCCATGACCAGTGGGTGGCGGACATCATCACCCTGACCGAAATCCCCGCCCCGCCCTTCAAGGAGGAAGCGCGCGCCAAGGCCTATGCCGACATGTTCCGCGCGCGCGGCCTCAGCGACGTCGAGATCGACGAGGAAGGCAATGTGCTCGGCCTGCGCAAGGGCGCCGGCGGCGGCGGCCTGGTCGTCGTCTCGGCCCATATCGACACGGTCTTCCCCGAAGGCACGCCGGTGAAGGTGCGCCGCGAGGGCGACAAGCTGCACGCGCCGGGCGTCGGCGACGACAGCAGCGGCCTCGCCACCCAACTCGCCTTCATCGACGCCATGAACGCCGCGGGCATCCGCACCCGCGACGACATATTGTTCGTCGGCACGGTCGGCGAGGAAGGCCTGGGCGACCTGCGCGGCGTCCGCCACCTCTTCATCAAGGGCAAATATAAGGGCAAGGCGACCGCCTTCTTCTCGATCGACGGCGGCGGCCTCGACGGCATTACGACCGGCGGCGCCGGCTCGAAGCGCTATCGCGTCACCTTCAAGGGCCCGGGCGGGCACAGCTACGGCGCGTTCGGGCTCGTCAACCCGATGGCGGCGATGAGCCAGGCGGTGGTCGATTTCTACAAGACGCAGGTCCCGGCCGATCCCCGCACCACCTACAGCGCCAGCGTCGTCGGCGGCGGCACCTCGGTGAACTCCATCCCACGCGAAATCTGGCTCGAGGTCGACATGCGCTCCGAGAGCGCCGACGAACTCGCCAAGCTCGAGAAGCGCTTCCTGACCGTGATCGAGGAAGCGGCCGCGACCGAGAACAAGGCGCGTTCGACCCGCGAAGGCGGGATTACCGTCGAGCCGAAGCTGATCGGCGACCGGCCGGCCGGCCAGACGCCGCTCTCCGCCGATATCGTCCAGTATTCGACCGCGGCCTATGCGCTGGAGGGGATCAAGGTCGCCTATCATTCGAGCTCGACCGATTCGAACATCCCGATCAGCCTCGGCATCCCGGCCATCACCATCTCGCGCTCGGCGACCGGCGGACGCGGCCACTCGGTCGATGAATGGGTGGGCGTCGAGAAAGCGCCGAACCTCAAGGTCAAGAAGATCGGCCTCGCGACGATTCTCGCCACCGCGGGCATGCGCTAAAGCGCTGGGCTGGCGGGGGATCATTCAGCTTCCCGCCAGCCCGCTTGCTCTAGCCCGCTCTCAATGACGCGGAACACGGGGCTCAGTTCGAAGATGCGTAGGCTTGCCGCCCTGGCCGCGATAGCGATAGCCGGCACCGGCGCGGCCGCGCAAAGCGTCCCCTCGCCCGTTCCGGTCCAGACTCCCGCCCAAATCCTTGCCCAGGACGGCGCGGAATATGCCCGGCATTACGCCGTACCGCTCGCCGAAGCGCTTCAGCGGCTGCAGGCGCAGGAGAATAGTGTCGCCGCTACGGACCGGCTCCAGGAGATATACGTGGACCGTCTCGCGGGAATCGCGATCGAGCATCGGCCCGCTTATCGTATCGTCGTGCTGCTGACCGGCGACGCGCCGGTCGCCGACCAGAGCGTGTCGGCCGGAGGACTGCAGGTGCCCGTCATCTTCCGCACCGGGGCCAAAGCGACGCGGGCAGAGATCCTCGCGGCCATCCGCACGCACCAAGCCGCGATTCGCGGCGAGTTGCCACGGCCGCCAGGGATGGGCGCCGACGCGCGCACCGGCGAGCTGGTCGTGATGGTCAAGGAAGCCGAGATGTCCTCCCGTTCGCCGCGCGAGCTGCAACAGGTCTTTGCGGCGCTGACCGGCGTGCCGGTCCGTATCCGAATCATCGATCGGGACGCCGACCTCTCGGTCGACGGCGGCGCGCGCCTCGAAGGCGTCGATCCCGCGAACGGCCGCCGCTACATCTGCACAACCGGCTTCGTCGTGACCGACGGCACCCGCACCGGCGTGGCGACGGCGGCGCATTGTCCCGACGAGGTCTCTTATGGCGAACCCGGCCGCAAGGATGTCCCGCTCGAATTCGTCGGCCAGTGGGGCTGGGCCTATCGCGACGTCCAGATCCACGCCAGCACGACGCCGCTGCAGCCGCTCTTCTTCGCCGACAGCGCGAAGACGGTGGCCCGGCCGGTCGCCACCTGGCGCAACCGTGCGAGCACGCGGGCCGGGGATTTCGTCTGCCACCGCGGCGAGCGGACGGGTTACAGCTGCGGCGAAGTGGAGATGACCGATTTCGCGCCGGCCGGTGACCTCTGCGGCGGCCCGTGCGAGCCGACCTGGGTCACGGTCGGCGGGCCGCACTGCCGCAGCGGCGACAGCGGTTCGCCGGTGTTCAACGGCTCGGTGGCCTTCGGAATTCTCAAGGGCGGAAGCTACCGGCCCGACGGGACCTGCAATTTCTATTTCTACATGTCGACCGATTACTTGCCCGAGGGTTGGACCCTGCTCCACCGCGGCAGCCCGGCATCGTCGTTGCCAGGCGGGCATTGAGACCGATCCGGTCGGGCCCGCACAAGAATTGGTGCGCCCCCTGCCGGACGAGCTAGAGGCGAAGCGCGTGAAAGGCGGCTGGAACAAGCCTTCGGCACGGCGGTTTCTCCCGCGTCTCGGGGAGAAAGATGATGACCCGCGCGATGCCTCGGTGGCTGCCCTGGAGCTACATATTGCGAGCCATAGCGGCGATCATCCTCGGGATATTGATGTTCGTCTTTCCACTGGCCGGCCTTGCCAGTTTCGTTCTGTTGTTCGGCATATTCTCGATTGCAGACGGGGTCCTGGCCATGGTGGCCGCCTTCGCCCGACCGCGCGGCCGCAAGGTCGATTGGGGCATGCTCCTCCACGGCTTGGTGAGCCTCGCGATCGGCGCGATGTTCCTGCTGTTCCCGGGGCTTTCGCTCGCCGCCTTCGTCCTCGCCGTCGCCGCCTGGATGCTCGTCATCGGCATCGCGGTGCTGGCATCGTCCGCATCCTGGCGCAGGGACGTGGCCCATCCCTGGGTGCCGCTCCTGCTGGCGGTCTTCTCGATCCTGTTCGGCGGCTACCTGTTCCTGTTCCCGCTCACGGGCGTCGCCGCCATCCCGTTGGCGCTCGGCGTCTATGCGCTTTTATGGGGCGTGCTCATGCTCGGCATTGGCTATGAGCTGCTCTACCGACGGGCCAGGGCGCCCGATCCCATCTGAGGGCGCGCCGCAGAGCATCTGCTCGCATGACGGCGAATCGAAGGAGATGGTGCCCCCGGTCGGACTCGAACCGACACTCCTTGCGGAACTCGATTTTGAGTCGAGCGCGTCTACCAATTCCACCACAGGGGCACGAGGGGCTGCCTAGCGAAGGCTCCGCGCCGGAGCAACCGGCAAGGCAGCCCTGGCCGTCAAATTGTGCCCGGCGCGGCGCTACGCTCCCCGCCCTTGGGATCCGGGCCATATTCATTGGGCCCGGGCGCGCCCTCCAACACCATGAAATAGAGGAGCACCAGTGCACCCACGAACGGGATGAAGACGATCAGCGTCCACCAGCCCGAGCGGCCGGTGTCGTGCAGGCGGCGGATCGTCACCGCCAGGCCGGGAACGAACAGGGCCAGGCTCAGCAGAAGCGAAAGCGGCCCCCATAGACCCCAGACCATGCCGCCAAGGCCGACGATCGAGTCCAGCATGTTGGCGACGATATTGAGGCCGATGACGAGCAGGAAATAGGACCAATATTCCTTGCGCCGCGAGCGGCCGTCGAACTGCGCATATTTCTTCAGCGGTAGAGTTGCCCATTCCATTGGATTTCCCCCTTTTCAGTCAAGTGACTGCCACCCCGCCTGCGAGACTATCCCAAGACCTCCGCTTAGCAAGCGATTTAGTTACGCATCCGTTCTCAATTACGTGGCGCCTGGCGGCGATAGCTGAGCGCTTCGGCGACATGGACGCGGCTGACGCCCTCGCTCCCCGCAAGGTCCGCGATCGTGCGGGCGACACGCATCACGCGATGAAAGCCGCGCGCGCTGAGCCGCATGGCCGCGGCGGCCTGGGCGAGCAGGCGCCGGCCAGGTTCGTCGGGCGTGGCGACCTCTTCCAGCAGATCGCCGTCGACCTCGGCATTGGTTCGGATGCCATGCTCGGCGTAGCGATCGGTCTGGCGGCGGCGCGCCGAGGCGACCCTTTGCGCAACCTCCGCGGAACCCTCCGACGGAGGCGGCAGGACAAGATCGGCCGCCGCGACCGCGGCGACATCGACATGAAGATCGATCCGGTCGAGCAGCGGCCCCGACACCTTGGCTTGATAATCCGCCGCGCAACGCGGCGCGCGCGAGCAGGCCAGCGCCGGATCGCCGAGATGACCGCACCGGCACGGGTTCATTGCCGCGACGAGCTGGACGCGCGCCGGAAAGGTGACATGGGCGTTGGCGCGGGCAACGCTGACAGCACCCGTCTCGAGCGGCTGGCGCAGCGAATCGAGCACGGAGCGCTGGAATTCGGGCAGTTCGTCGAGGAACAGGACGCCGAGATGGGCGAGGCTGACCTCGCCGGGCCGCACCTTCAGCCCGCCTCCGACCAGAGCCGCCATCGAGGCCGAATGATGCGGGGCGCGGAACGGGCGGCTGCGCACCAGCCGGCCTTCAGCGAGCGCGCCCGCGACGCTCGCCACCATCGACACCTCCAGCGCCTCGGCCGCGGTGAGCTCCGGCAATATGCCGGGCATGCAGGCCGCGAGCAGCGACTTGCCGGCGCCGGGCGGCCCGACCATCAGCAGATTGTGACCGCCCGCCGCGGCGATCTCGAGGGCGCGCTTGGCGGTTTCCTGGCCCTTCACCTGGTTGAGATCCGGGCCCGCATCGGGGGGATCCGCCTGCCCCGGCCGCGGCGGCGACAAGGCCGCGCTGCCGCGGAAGTGGTTGAGCAAGGCGATGAGATCGGGGGCGGCGACGACCTCCAGATCGCCGGCCCAGGCCGCCTCCGGACCCTGGGCGGCCGGGCAGACGAGGCCGAGGTCGCGGGCTGAGGCGTGAATCGCCGCCAGCAATACGCCGGGCGACGAGGTCAGCCGCCCGTCGAGGCCGAGCTCGCCGACGACCAGATAGCCGGCGAGCGTCTCGGCATCGACCGCGCCGAGCGCGGCGAGCAGGCCCAGGGCGATCGGAAGGTCGTAATGCGATCCCTCCTTGGGGAGATCGGCGGGCGAGAGATTGACGGTGATGCGCTTGGGCGGAAGCGACAGGCCGATCGCGGCGAGCGCGGCATGGACGCGCTCGCGGCTCTCCGCCACCGCCTTGTCGGGCAAACCGACGACGAGGAATTTGGGGAGGCCGCTGGCAATCTGGACCTGCACCTCGACGGCGCGGGCCTCCAGCCCGAGAAAGGCAACCGTGGCGACGTGCGCGACCATAGGAGATCCCCCCTGGACGCCTCGCACTGTGGCGGCGCAGGCGGCGGGAGTCGAGGGCTCGACCGAGATGCCTTGCAGGATGGATCAAGCCGAACCAGATGAGGCCTATGAACCTGGGTGAACATTGGCGCGCACTGGGCAAGAAGCCCGCAGTCCGGACCGGCTTGTTCGTGCTGGGCTTGGTGCTGATGCTGGCCTCGCCACTGCTCGGCGTGCTGCCCGGCCCCGGCGGGATCATCGTCTTTGCGGCCGGCCTGGCGCTTACCCTCAAATATAGCGAATGGGCCAAGCGCAAATATGTCCAGTTCAAGCGGAGCCACCCGAAAAAGGGGGAATGGGCCGATTGGGGGCTGCGCCGGCCCAGCGCCCGCCGGCGCGAGGCGATGCGGCGCGAACAACAGCTTGCCGAAGAGCGCGCGGATGATTGACTTCGGCCGCGGCTTTGCCTATCCGCGCCACCAACGAGGCCGCCGCCCACTGGCGGCCCTATTCATTTTCAGTTTTGAGGTATGAGCGATGAAGCGCACCTTCCAGCCGAGCAATCTTGTGCGCAAGCGGCGTCACGGCTTCCGGGCCCGCAAGGCGACTGTCGGCGGCCGCAAGGTTCTGGCCGCTCGCCGCGCCCGCGGCCGCAAGACGCTGTCGGCCTAAAAGCACCCGGCCCGAAGGGCGGCGGCCTGGTCACGATCAGCCGCCGCGCCGACTTTCTCGCCGCAAACCGGGGCCTGCGCGCCCCAATGCCCGGATTCGTCCTGCTCGTGCGCGACCGCACGGACGGCGATCCGGCGATGCGGCTCGGCATCACCGTCACCAAGAAGATCGGCGGCGCGGTCGTGCGAAATCGCATGAAACGGCGCTTTCGTGCGCTTGCGCGCGAGATCCTGCCGGTCGAAGGCTTTGCCGGTGCCGATCATGTCCTGATCGGCCGTGCCGGCGGCATCGAGCGCGACTTTTCGGCGCTCAAGGCCGAACTTATCAAGGCGCTGGGCAAGCTTCGCCGATGATCAGCCGGCTGCTCATCCTGGTCGCCAAGGCTTGGCAGAAGGGTCCGTCGCTGGTCCTTCCGCCCTCGTGCCGCTACAGCCCCAGCTGCTCGGCCTATGCAATCACCGCAATAGAACGCTATGGGGCGCTCCACGGCGGCTGGATCGCCGCCAAGCGCCTTCTTCGATGCCACCCCTGGGGGGGTTCTGGCTATGACCCGGTACCGTGAGGGGAAATAAGTGACCGACAACCGCAACATGATCCTGGCGATCGTCCTGTCGGCGTTCGTCCTGTTGGGCTGGAGCTTCCTGTCGGACCGCTATTTCCCGACCGCCAACCCGCCGGTGACCAAGGTCGTCGACGGCAAGCAGGTCCCCCTTCCCCAGCCCGGCGCCGATCCCGCCGCCGACGCGCCGGCCGCGATCCGCGACCGAGCGACCGTGCTGCGCGAGACGCCGCGAATCCCGATCGACACGCCGAGCGTGCAGGGCTCGCTCAGCCTGCGCGGCGCCAGCGTCGACGATCTGGTGCTCAAGCGCCACCGCGAGGGCCTCGACGAGAAGTCGCCGCCGATCCGCCTCTTCTCGCCCGCCGGCACACGCGACGCTTATTTCGCGCAGTTCGGCTGGACCGGCGAAGGCACGCGTCTGCCCGACGTCAACACCGTCTGGACGCCGAGCGGCGACCGCCTGACGCCGCAGACGCCGGTCACGTTGAGCTGGGACAACGGCCAGGGCCAGCGGTTCGACATCAAGCTGTCGGTCGACGACGGCTATATGTTCACCGCCGAGCAGACGGTGAGCAACACCGGCGCCGGCGCGATTGCCGTGCGCCCCTATGCGCTCGTCAGCCGCGCCCAGGCCTCCAAGGATCCGACCAGCTGGACCAACCATGTCGGCCCGGTCGGCGTGTTCAACGGCAGCGCCAATTACAGCTGGAACTTCGCCGAGATCGCCGAGGAAGGCGACCAGAAGTTCAGCTCGCGCGGCGGCTGGCTCGGCTTCACCGACAAATATTGGCTGGCGGCGATCGTGCCCGATCAGACTGCGAGCGTCGAGGCCGCCTTCCGGCGCGGCCCGAACGGCAGCTTCCAGACAGACTTCACCACGGCGCCCTCGATCGTCCAGCCGGGCAAGGCAATCCGCACCCAATCGCGCCTGTTCGCGGGCGCCAAGGAAGTGAAGCTTCTCGACCGCTACCAGAACGAGCTCGGCATCGCGAAATTCGACAAGGCGATCGACTGGGGCTGGTTCGAATGGTTCATGAAGCCGATCTTCAGCCTGCTCAACTGGCTGTTCCACACGCTCGGCAATTTCGGCGTGGCGATCATCGTCCTCACGATCATCGTTCGCGGCCTGATGTTCCCGATCGCGCAGAAGCAATTCAAGTCGATGGCCGGCATGCGCGTCGTCCAGCCGAAGATGAAGGCGCTCCAGGAGCGCTTCAAGGACGACAAGCCGCGCATGCAGCAGGAGATCCTGAAGCTCTACCAGGAGGAGAAGGTGAACCCGATGGCGGGCTGCCTTCCGATCCTGATCCAGATCCCGATCTTCTACGCGCTCTACAAGGTGTTGATGGTGGCGGTCGAAATGCGCCACCAGCCGTTCGTCGGCTGGATCCACGATCTGTCGGCTCCCGATCCGCTCACCCCGGTCAACCTGTTCGGCTACCTGCCGTTCACGCCGCCGAGCTTCCTCGCCATCGGCATCCTGCCGATCCTGGTCGGCATCACCATGTACCTGCAATTCAAGCTCAACCCGGCGCCGACCGACCCGATCCAGGCGCAGGTGTTCAGCATCATGCCGTGGGTGCTGATGGTGATCATGGCGCCGTTCGCTGCCGGCCTGCAGCTTTACTGGGCGGTGTCGAACACGCTCACCATCCTGCAGCAGAAGTGGCTCTACAGCCGCCATCCCGGCCTCAAGGAAGCGGCGCCAGCAAAATGACCGACGAAGCGCCCGACCTCGACGAGATCGCCCGGAAGCTCTTTTCGGGGCCGATGGCGTTCCTGAAGTCGGCGCCGTCGCTCGACCATCTGCCGACGCCTGACGTAGAGGAGATCGCCTTTGCCGGCCGTTCAAACGTCGGCAAGTCGTCGCTGCTGAACAAGCTCACCAATCGCAAGGACCTCGCCCGCACCTCGAACACGCCGGGGCGGACGCAGGAGCTCAATTTCTTCGACATCGGCCAGCCGCTCCGTTTCCGGCTGGTCGACATGCCCGGCTACGGCTTCGCCAAGGCGCCCAAGGACATCGTCCGCAAATGGCGTTACCTTGTGAACGACTATCTGCGCGGACGTCAGGTCCTGAAGCGCGCTTTGGTGCTGATCGACAGCCGCCACGGCATCAAGGACGTCGATCGCGAGATATTGAAGATGCTCGACGATGCGGCGGTGAGCTACCATCTCGTCTTGACCAAGGCGGACAAGATCAAGGCGAGCGACCTTCACGACGTCCAGCAGCGCACAGCCGAGGAAGCGCGCAAGCGCCCGGCCGCGCATCCGGACATCATCACCACCTCCAGCGAAACCGGACTGGGCGTGGATCAGTTACGTAGGGCAGTGATCGAAGCGATCGGGTAAAGCGGAGGACGAATGCTGAAGCTCATTATCGGGAACAAGGCATATTCCTCCTGGTCGTTGCGCGGCTGGCTGGCCGTCAAGCAGTCCGGCCTGCCCTTCGAAGAGATCACCGTCCCGATGTTCGACGAGGATTGGGACAAGCGCACCCAGGGCGCCGAATTCGCACCCTCCGGCGGCAAGGTGCCGATCCTGTGGGACGACAAGACCTTCGTCTGGGATTCGCTGGCCATTGTCGAATGGCTCGCCGAGAAGACCGACCGCGCCCGTTACTGGCCCGAGGACGACGCCGCGCGCGGCATGGCCCGCTCGATGGCAGCCGAGATGCATTCGAGCTACCCGAATCTGCGCCGCGAATGCGGGATGAACGTGCGCAAGCAGTTCCCGCCAGGGCCGATTTCCGAGGAAGTGCGCCAGGAAATCATCCGCATCCTGGAGCTCTGGGCCGAGGCGCGCGCGCGTCACGGCAGCGGCGGCCCTTATCTGTTCGGCGATTTCGGTGCGGTCGACATCATGTTCGCGCCTGTCGTCACCCGTTTCGCCACTTACTCCATCCCCCTACCCCGCTTCGCAGCCGCTTATGCCGAAGCGATCATGCACCATCCCTGGATGCGCGAATGGATCGACGCCGCCCAGGAAGAGCCGTGGGTAATCGAGCGCTATGAGGTGCCCGCTTAGTAAGGCGTGCCGTTCTTGCGCATATAGCGGCCGCTCGCGCCGTCGAGGTGGAGGTCGATGTCGGGATAGTGGCAGTCGCTCTGCGCCGGACGGCCGATGGCGACGAACCGGCAATCGGCATCGCTGCGATTGACGAGATGATGGCCGTCAGCCGCGCCTTTGGGGAAAACGGCAACGTCGCCCGCGCGTAGCAGGGTCTCCTGCTCCTCCTCGACCAGCACGGCCTCGCCGCCGAGCATGATGACGATCTCGTCCTCACCCTCGTGCCAGTGGCGCTGGCTCGAGATTGCGCCGGGCTCCAGTCGGACGTAGCTGGCACCGAAATCGGAGATGCCGGCCGCAGGCGCGAGCCGGCGGTACCAGCGGCTGCTTACCTCCGCGGCATAAGGATCTGGATAGCCGGTGCGGTTGGTTTCGGGGATCGCGGCGAGATCGAGCTTGGGCATAGGGGTGTTCCGCTGGGAAAGTCGCTGCGGCCTTGCTAGGCGGAGACCATGACCAGCACAATCGACCCCGTCGACCTTACCGCCTGCCTGATCGCCTGCCCCAGCGTCACGCCCCATGAGGCCGGCGTCCTGACCGTGCTCGGCAATATCCTTCAGGAGCAGGGCTTCGAGGTACACCGCTTCCTCTCCGGCCACGCGCCCGACGGGCCGATCGAAAATCTGTTCGCCAGTCGCGGCAGCGGCGGACCGCATTTCGCCTTTGCCGGTCATGTCGACGTCGTCCCGGCCGGCGACGGCTGGACGACCGACCCCTTCCAGCCCGAGATACGCGGCGATCTGCTCTACGGCCGAGGGGCGGTCGACATGAAGGGTGCCATCGGTGCGTTCGTGGCCGCCGCCGCCGAAGTCCGCGACCATCCGGGCACTCTCAGCCTGATCATCACCGGCGACGAGGAAGGTCCTGCGGTGCACGGCACGGTCGCGATCATGGACTGGATGGCGGCCCGCGGAATCGCCCCCGACATGATTTTGGTCGGCGAGCCGACTTCGGAGAAGCGCCTCGGCGACACGGTCAAGATCGGCCGGCGCGGCTCGGTCAACATGTGGATCGACGTTCCCGGCACGCAGGGTCATGTCGCCTATCCGCATCTCGCCGACAATCCGATCGCCAAGCTCGCTCCCCTGCTCGCCGCGCTCGATGCGATGACGCTCGACGAAGGCAATGAATGGTTCCAGGCCTCCAATCTGGAGATCACGGAATTGGCGGCCGGCAACCAGGCCTGCAACGTCATTCCGGGCCGCGCCCGGGTGCGGCTCAACATCCGCTTCAACGACCTCCAGCGCGGCGCCGACCTGGTCGAGCGCGTGCGCCGGATCGTCGAGGCAACCGTGCCCGGCGCAACGCTCGAGGCCAAGATCTCGGGCGAAGCCTTCCTGACCGAGCCGGGCCGGCTGTCGGCCATCGTGACCGAGGCGATCGAGGCGGAAACCGGCGTGACGCCGACGCTATCGACCAGCGGCGGGACGTCGGACGCGCGCTTCCTGTCGAAGCTGGCACCGGTGGTGGAATTCGGCCTCACCAATGCGACCATGCACAAGCTGGACGAGGCGGTAGCGGTCGACGACCTGCATATCCTGCAATCGATCTACGCGCGCATTATCCGCGGCGCGCTCGCCGCCTAGGCAATCCGCAGTCTTTGGGCGCGGTCCTGCTTCGCCCAGACCAGGAAATCGACCTCCCCGATCCCTTCGGAAAAAGCGAACCCCTGGACGGTGTCGCAGCCGATCGCGCGCAACACTTCGAGTTGCTCGGAACGCTCGACGCCCTCGCCGACGACCTCGCAGCCGAGGCCGTGGATCAGATGGATGACGGCCGAAACGATGGTGCGCGCGCTCTGCGACGTGTCAACGTCGGCGATCAGGCTGCGGTCGAGCTTCACACGGTCGAGGGGCATGTCCTTGAGGCGCGCGAGGTTCGAATAGCCCGAGCCGAAATCGTCGATCGCGATGGCG
Organism: Pseudomonadota bacterium; assembly: GCA_023423775.1. GTDB lineage: Bacteria > Pseudomonadota > Alphaproteobacteria > Sphingomonadales > Sphingomonadaceae > Allosphingosinicella. Next base: position 1,524 of record JAFAEZ010000202.1, on the reverse strand, counting down.
AGGCCCTCGCGGCGCAGCGCGGCCAGCTCCCGGATCGCGTCGCGGCTGCAATTCATCGCCAGCGTCTCGGTGAATTCGAGCTCGAGCAGCGACAAGGGCGCACGCGCGCGCTTCATTGCGGCACGCAGTCGCTCGAAGAAATCGGCGCGCTCGACCTGCTTGGGGCTGACGTTGAAGGTCAGGCGGTGGTCGAGACCGGCGGCGTGCCAGCGGCCGACCACGCTCGCCACCTCGCCGATCACCCAGTCGCCGAGATCGACGATCAGGCTACTCTCCTCGGCCACCGAGATGAAGCTGTCCGGCAGACGGATGCCGTCGACGGGGTGGTTCCAGCGGATGAGCGCCTCGCAGGCGACGAGCCGACCGGTGCGGGCGCAGATCTGGGGCTGGAAGACCAGATCGAACTGGCCCTCGGCCAGCCCCTCGCGCAGCGCCTGCTCGGTGCGCGCCTTGCGTTCGAGCGCGACCGCCATATGCGGATCGAACAGGCAGAATTGCGAGCGGCCCGACGCCTTGGCGTGGTACATGGCGATGTCGGCGGCCTTCATCAGCGAGGTCAGGTCGCTGCCATGATCGGGGCTGAGCGCGATGCCGATCGAGGCGCCCATATAGACCGTCCTGCCGACCATATCGAAAGGCTCGCCGAGCGCGATCAGCACGCGCTGGGCGACCCGCTCGGCGACATCGACGCTGCGCAGGCCGGGCAGGAGCAATGTGAATTCGTCGCCGGCGAGGCGGGCCAGCAAGGGCTGCACCAGGCCGCCGGGCACGCTCTCTTCCTTCACGACCGAGCGCAGGCGGTCGGCGACGCGCGCGAGCACATGGTCTCCCTGGGCGTGGCCGAGGCTGTCGTTGACCTCTTTGAAGCCGTCCAGATCGATGAACAGCAGGGCGGCGCGCGCGTCCCTGCCGCCGGCGCCGAGAATCCGCTCGGCCTCGCGCTTGAAATGTATGCGATTGGGCAGCGACGAGACCGGATCGTAAAGCGCCATCGCATTGACGTTCTCGAGGTTCGACCTCACCTGTTCGAACAGCCCGTCGACCGCCGATGCTAGCCCCGGCATCGTCTCCTGGAGCAGTTCCGGCGCCGGCGAGGTGAGATCGCCCGAGCGAACAGCGAGCAGCCGGTCGATCAGCGCCGAAAGAGCGCGGGCGTGGCGGCTGTTGGGCTTTTCGGACGCCACCCAGACGATCAGCAGCGCGAAAAGGCCCATTACGACCGCGGCCGCGACCCGCTCGCCAAAGCCCTGCAGCATCAGCAATGCGACGAGCGTGAACAGGAAGGAGGCCAGCCCGGCGCACGCCGACATCAGAAGATTGCTGAGCCTTTCCAATCTTCCCATCATGCTCCGGCTACCCGCGGCTCTGGCGAAACGGCAAAAAAGCGTCACGAACAGGCAGCTTAGCGGCGCCGGCTTAAATTTCCGTCTATGTCCCCCCGCGGACGGCGCAGCACGATGTAGAGCGCCCCGCTGCCGCCATGGCGCGGGTGGGCGCCGCGCACTGCAGCGATCGCGCCAGCGT
>JAFAEZ010000187.1 GCA_023423775.1 Pseudomonadota bacterium | reverse complement strand
TTATCTGCAGAGCTTCGCCTGGCTGCGCGACCTCGCCGCAGCGGCGCCGCGCGCGAGCGCGTTCAGGACTGCCGAGCGATAGACCAGGTCGCGGCTGGACAGGACATAAGGCGCATAGGCCGTCCAGAAGAGGATGCGCCGGCCCCAGAGATCGGCCCGCCACGCGCGTTCCGACACGGTGTCGGCATGGGTGACGAGCCATTTCTGGACGAGCTTTTCGGCGATCTGGCAGGCCTTCTCGCGCGTCGCCGCTGCGGCGAGGTCGCGCAGCCAGGCGAAGCTCTGCAGATAATCGGAGAAATCCTGCGGGATCGTGGGGTCGGCGAAGTCGAGCTTGTCGATCGGGACCGAGCGGCCGCGGTGGAGGATATGGCCCTTGAGAATGGCCGCACCGGCAGTCTTGTCGCCGGCGATCGGATCCTTGGGAACGGCGAGCAGCTTGAGCGGGAAGCGGCCGCGGAGCCGGAGAGTGTGGAACGGAGTGCGCCAGGCGAGGCGGTGGAGACGATAAGCGACCCGCTCCGAGAGGGAGAGGCCGCGGTCGTCCCCGACACGGATCAGCCGCTTGCCCTGTTCGATCTCGTCTTCAGTGCCGGTGGCGTCGATCCGCTCCAACAGGCTCATGGTCCCCTAAGCCCCCTGATATTCTCCGCATATTTCTCCGGGCCGCCGCGGAAGGTGGCGGTGCCGGCGACCAGCGCATCGGCCCCCGCCTCGATGATCCGGCGGCAATTATTCTGGTCGACCCCGCCGTCGACCTCGAGGTCGATCGGCTTGCCCAATTTGTCGATCTGCTTGCGGATGGCCTCGATCTTGCGCAGCTGGCTCTCGATGAAGCTCTGCCCGCCGAAGCCGGGATTGACGCTCATCACCAGGACGAGGTCGATCTCTTCGAGCACGTAATCGAGCATCTTGGCCGGGGTCGCCGGGTTGAGCGACACGCCCGCTTTCTTGCCGAGCGCCTTGATGCGCTGGATCGTGCGGTGGAGGTGGGGACCCGCTTCGGGGTGCACCGTGATCATGTCGGCGCCGGCTTCCGCGAACGCATCGAGGAAGCTGTCGACCGGCGAGATCATCAGATGGACGTCGAACGGCTTGGCCGTGTGGGGCCGGAGCGCCTTCACGACGGCGGGCCCGATCGTGATGTTCGGGACGAAATGGCCGTCCATCACGTCGACGTGGATCCAGTCGGCGCCGGCTTCATCGATAGCGCGGACCTCCTCACCCAGCCGTGCGAAATCGGCGGAGAGGATCGAGGGGGAGATACGAACAGGCTGTTGCACAGCGAATCATTAACCGCCGCGAGTCGCGGGGGCAAGAAAGCCCCGCACTTTATCCCCCGTTAATTGCCGGCGGGTGCGATCAGCTCCGCCGAAAACGCGCCATGAAGAAGCCGTCGGCCCCGCCCTGCTCGGCAAAGGTGCCGGGCAGGATGCGCAGCATGCCGTTATTGGGCCGCATCGCCGACGGCACCTCCGCCGGGTCGATCGGGTCGATCGCGAACTCGCGCCGCGCGGCGAGGAACGCCTCGACCACCTTCTCGCCTTCCTCCGGCTCCAGCGAGCACACCGAATAGACCAGGGTCCCGCCCGGCTTCAGCCAGCCGGCGGCGCGGGTCAGCATCGCCTTCTGTCCCTCGGCAAGCTCGGCGATGGCGCGCGGGCGGACGCGGTGGAGCACGTCGGGGTGGCGCCGGAAGATGCCGGTCGCCGAACAGGGCGCGTCGAGCAGGATCGCGTCCACTTGCTGCGGCGGGCTCCACTTCATGACGTCGGCGGCGCGGATGTCGGCCTTGAAGCCGGTCCGCTCCAGATTCTCGCGAAGTCGCGCCAGACGACTTTCCGACGCGTCGATCGCGGTTACGTCGAAGCCGGCCGCGGCCAGCTGCATCGTCTTGCCGCCCGGCGCGGCGCAGAGGTCGAGCGCGGTGCGGCCCTCGCCCTGGCCGAGCAAGCGGGCCGGGATGGAGGCGGAAATGTCCTGCACCCACCAGTCGCCCTCGCCGAAGCCGGTCAGGCCGGCCACGGCGACGCCGCGGTCGAGGCGCAGGTGGCGCGGCATCAGGCTGACGCCCTCCATGCCCTCGGGCGGCGCGTCGGAAGCAAAGATCAGGTCGAGCGGCGGCGGCACGGCCATCGCTACGGCGGCGGCGCGCGCCACTGCGCTGCCCCAAGCCTCCTCCCACCGTTCCTGCACCTGCGGCGGCAGCGACGGGATTTCGGGAAGCACCGCGCCGTTGCGGATCAAAGTGCCGAACACGCCGTGGACGAGCTTGCGCGGCCCGCCGTCGACCAACGGAAGCACCGTCGAGATGGCGGCATGCGCCGGCGTGTCCAGCGCGAGCGCCTGCACCAGCGCGATGCGCAGCGCAAAACGCGCCTTGGCGTCATCGGGCAAGGGCTTGCGCGTCGCGCTGTCGATCAGCGCGTCGAGATCGGACAGGCGGCGCAAGGTCTCGGCCACGATCGCATGCGCGAGGCCGCGATCGTCGGCACGGTCGAGGTCGCGCGCAGCGCTGTCGAGCGCGGCTTCGAGCGGGAGCCCCTTGCGGAGCACCGCATCGAGCAGGCGAAGGGCGGCACGGCGCGAGGCGGTGCCGATCGGTTCATTGTTATTCAGCGTCTGCGGCCTAAGGGATCGAGCGCGCTCGAGGAGCGCCGGGTTTTCGGGACTGAGGTGCGCGGGGCGCTGCCCCGCGTTTCTGCCAGCGGGGGCGGCGAATGGAGGCCCATCTCGCCGGCCAGATCCTCCAGCGCCGCGATACGGTTGCCGGTGTCGGGGTGGGTCGAGAACAGGCTGTCGCGGCCGGTGCCCGACGGCACGATGTAGAGCGAGGCGGCGGCGGGATTGCGCAGCGAGACCGGGTTCGGCACCCGCGCCGCGCCCGTGGCCAGCTTGGCGAGGGCCGAAGCGAGCGCGCGCGGATTGCCGGAGATTTCGGCGCCGGCTCGGTCCGCTTTGTATTCGCGGGTGCGGCTGATCGCCATCTGCACGATCATCGCCGCGAACGGCGCAATGATCACCGCCGCGATCATCGCCAGCGCATTGCCGCGATTGTCGTCGCCCGAGCGGAAGAACAGGCCGAAATTGGCGAGGAACGAGATCGCGCCGGCGATCGTCGCGGTCATCGTCATGATCAGAGTGTCGTGATTCTTCACATGGGCCAGCTCGTGCGCCATCACGCCGGCAATCTCGTCGCGGTCGAGCATGGCGAGCAGCCCGGTGGTCGCGGCGACCGCGGCATTCTCCGGATTGCGGCCGGTGGCGAAGGCGTTGGGATGCGGCGATTCTACCAGATAGACTTTGGGCATCGGCAGGTTCGCGCGCGACGCGAGTTGCTGGACGATTCCGACCAGCTCCGGCGCGGTGCGGCCGTCGACCTCGCGCGCGCCGTGCATCTTGAGCACGATCTTGTCGGCGTTCCAGAAGGTGAACAGGTTCATGCCGGCCGCGAACACGAGCGCGAGCAAGGCGCCGCCCTGGCCGCCGAGCGTATAGCCCAGGCCCAGGAACAAGGCGGTCATCGCCGCCAGCAGCATCAGGGTCTTCAACGAGTTCATCTTGCGTCCGCGCCTCCCACGCCCGAAATGTGGGGTCAAGCACGCCCTCATTCAATCGGATCCGCCATGCCAGGCCAGCGCCCCGCCTTCGTCAAGCCGCCCGCTCATCTCTCCAAAAGTCCGCCGGTGCCGGTGCCCGAAGCCGTGGAGCCGGCCGGCACCGAGGAGCATGGCGGTCCCAAGGGCGAGGAGCCGACCCGCTACGGCGACTGGGAGAATAAGGGTATCTGCTGGGACTTCTGAGCCGGCTTCAGACGCCCTCGGAGCGGAGCGGCCGCGCGAGCAACTCCTCTACCACTTCGTCGATCGAGGCATGGCCGCCGAGCAGGGCGCAGACGCCCTCGACGATCGGCATGTCGACCCCCATCGCCTTGGCGGCGCGATGGAGCACGGGCGCGGTGAAGGCGCCCTCGGCCACCGTACGCCGGTCGGCCAGCAGTTCCTGCGCGCTGCGGCCCTCGCCCAGGCCCTTGCCGAGGCTGAAGTTGCGCGAGCTGGTCGACGAGCAGGTCAGCACCAGATCGCCGAGGCCCGACAGGCCGGCGAGAGTCTCGGCGCGGGCGCCGCGGGCGAGGCCGAAACGGGTCATTTCGGCAAAGCCGCGCGAGATCAGGGCCGCGCGCGCGTTGAGGCCGAGGCCGCGCCCCTCGACCACGCCGCAGGCGATGGCGAGCACGTTCTTGACCGCGCCGCCGATCTCGGCGCCGACCACGTCCTCGGACAGATAGGGCCGGAACCAGGGCCGGGCGAGGCGGGCGCGGAGCTGCTCGCCGACCACCTGGTCCTTGACCGCGAGCGTCACCGCCGCCGGCAGACGCGCCGCGACCTCGTGCGCGAAGGTCGGCCCCGAGAGCACCGCGATCGGCGAATCCGGCTGCTCCTCATGGGCGACGTCGTGCATCAGCTTGGTGGTCGATTCCTCCATGCCCTTGGCGCAGAGGATGAGCGGCGTGCCGGGCGCGACCAGCCCGCGCAGCACCGACCGCATATGCTGGGCCGGCGTCACCACCAGCAAGGCGTCACACTCAGCGAGATCGGCGAGATCGGCGGTCGCCCGGATCGACGGGCTGAGCGCAATGCCAGCGAGGAACAGCGCATTTTCGTGGCGGCCGTTGATGCTCTCCACCACCTCGGATTCGCGCGCCCACAACAGGGTTTCCTCGCCGCCGTCGGCCGCCACCTGCGCCAGCGCCGTTCCCCAGGCGCCGCCGCCGATTACGCCCACTCGTCCGATCATGCCTTTACCCCCGCGCCGCGCGCTTTCTCCGCATTGGGATCGAGCGGCCAGCGCGCCCGCGCCGGCGCGTCGAGCCCGTCGACCAGCCCCTGCTCGAAGCGCAAAGCGCCGGCCCAGGCGATCATCGCCGCATTGTCGGTGCAGAGCCACAAAGGCGGCGCCACGAACGGCAGGCCGTGCTCGGCCGCAAGCGCGGTGAGCGCGCCGCGCACCGCTTGGTTGGCCGCGACCCCGCCGGCAACGACGAGCGCGGTCGCGCCGCCCGCCTCGCCGAGCGCCCGGCGGGTACGGTCGACGAGACAATCGACCACGGCCTGCTGGAATGAGGCGGCGATGTCTTCCGCGCTGTAGCGTCCGGAATCGCGCGCGCGCAGCACCGCGCTCTTGAGGCCCGCGAATGAGAAATGCGGCTCGGCGGTGCCGACCAGCGGGCGCGGCAGCGGCACCGCCTTGGCGTCGCCCTGCTGCGCTGCGCGCTCGACTGCCGGCCCGCCCGGGAAGCCGAGCCCAAGCAACTTCGCGCTCTTGTCGAAGGCTTCGCCGGCCGCGTCGTCGATCGTCGTCGCCAGGCGGCGGTAGCGGCCGACGCCTTCGACGAGCAGCAGCTGGCAGTGGCCGCCGGAGACGAGCAGCAGCAAATAGGGGAATTCGAGACTGGGCTGGGCCAGCATCGGCGAGAGCGCATGACCCTCGAGATGATTGACCGCGACCAGAGGCTTGTTCGCGGCCAGCGCCAGCCCCTTGGCGGTGACCAGGCCCACCATGACGCCACCGATCAGGCCCGGCCCGGCCGTCGCGGCGATCGCATCGACCTCGTCGAGCGCGATGCCCGCCTCGCGCAGCACGTCCTCGACCAGAGGCGGCAGGATCTCGACATGGGCGCGCGCCGCGATCTCGGGAACGACGCCGCCGAACGGGCGGTGTTCGGTCTCCTGCGTGGCCAGCTTGTGCGCCAGGATGCGCCCTTCGGAGGTCACCAGCGCCGCTGCGGTCTCGTCGCAGCTCGATTCTATGCCGAGGATCAAGCTCATTCGGCTTCCCTGCCACCGCCTTACCCGCTAGCACAAGCGCGCCATGACACCCTTGCGTATCGGAACCCGCGGTTCTCCCCTCGCCCTCGCCCAGGCCCGCATGGTGGCGGAGGCGCTGCGCGACACGCACGGCTGGGGCCCCGAGCGGATCGAGATCGTGCCGATCACCACCACCGGCGACGTCATCCAGGACCGCCCGCTCGCGGAAGTGGGCGGCAAGGCCCTGTGGACCAAGGAACTCGACCGCAGCCTGTTCGAGGGCCGCACCGACATCTCGGTCCATTCGATGAAGGACGTCGAGACCTTCCGCCCCGCCGAATTGACCATCGCCGCGATGCTGCCGCGCGAGGACGTGCGCGACTGCCTGATCGGCGCCGCCAGCCTCGACGCGCTTCCGCCGGGCGCGCGCATCGGCACCTCCTCGCCACGCCGCGCCGCGCAAATTCTCGCTCGCCGCCCCGACCTTCACATCGTGCCGATCCGCGGCAATGTCGCCACCCGGCTGCGCAAGATCGATCTCGGCGAGGCCGACGCGACGCTGCTCGCCTCGGCCGGCCTCAACCGTCTCGGCCACCCCGAAATCGGCGCGGTCATCCCCGACATGCTCCCGGCGCCGTCGCAGGGCGCGGTCGGCGTCGAAGTCTGCGGCGACAATAAGAGGGTGCATGCGCTGATCGCGGCGATTGACGACCGGGTCACTCATCTCTGCGTCGCCGCCGAGCGCCGGCTGCTGGAAGGCCTCAACGGCACCTGCCACTCGCCGGTGGCCGCTTTGGCGGTGATCGATGGCGACCTCATTCACCTGCGCGCCGAGATCCTGACCAAAGACGGCCGCGACAGCGCCCAGATCGAGGGACGCTTCCCGCCCGGCGACGGCGAGGCGCCCTTGCTGCTCGCGCGCCAGCTGCTCAACCGCGCCAGCCCGGCGGTGAGAGCGCTTTTCGGCGCGTGACCGCGGTCCTGATCCTGCGGCCCGAACCGGGCGCGTCGGACAGCGCGGCGCGGGCGCACGCGCTCGGGCTGGAGACGGTGACGGCGCCCATCTTCGTGGTCCGCCCGCTGGCCTGGGATCCGCCCGAGCCGCCTTCGGTCGATGCTGTCCTGCTCACCAGCGCCAACGCGCTCCGTTACGGCGGCGAGGCGATCGCGGCATTCACGGACCTGCCTTGCTATTGCGTTGGCCCGGCGACCGCCTCCGCCGCACGCGCGGCCGGGTTCGGGGTCGTGAGAATTGGCCCCAGCGACGGCGATGCGACGGTAGCAATGATGGTCGCCGACGGAATCACGCGCGCGCTCCATCTCAGCGGCCGCGACCATGTCGGACTGGCGGATCCCGCGATCGGGCTGGAGCGGCGTCTGGTCTACGCCGCCGAACCCGTCCGCGCACTCCCGCACGAAGCGGCGCGGGCGCTCGGCCGCGGCGCATTGGTGCTGCTCCATTCGCCGCGCTCCGCCGCCGCCTTCGCGCGCCTGATCGACGAAGCCGGGATTGAGCGGGGCGATATCGCCCTGGCGGCGATCAGCACCAATGCGGCGGAGGCGGCCGGCCCCGGCTGGCGCGCCAAGCACGAAGCGGCGGCGCCGCGCGACGAGGCATTGCTGGAGCTTGCCGCGAAGCTGTGCAAGACTGCGGGCGATCGCGAGACGAAGGTGGACGAGAATGGATTATGAGCGGGTCGACAGCACGGCGCGGCCGCGGCGCTCCTTGCTCTCGGTGCTGCTGCTGCCGACCATCGCCTTCCTGCTGGGGCTGGCCGCGATGGGGTGGCTGCTGACGCGCTGGGACGCCGCGGCGGCCTATCTCGGGATCGCGCCCGCACCGCAGGCGCAGGTGGCGCCGGCTCCGCAGCCCGCTCCAGCGGCGGCCGAAGCGATCGGCGCGCCGGCAGGGGGCGAGCCGCAGCGGCTGGTCATCGACCCGGAAACGATCCGCCGCGTCACCCAGCTCGAGCAGCGCATCGGCCAGATCGATTCCCAGTCGCGCGCCGCCGTCGGCAATGCCGACCGGGCCGAGGGACTTCTGGTCGCCTTCGCCGCGCGGCGTGCGCTCGACCGCGGCGTCCCCCTCGGCTTCCTCGAAAGCCTGCTGCGCCAGCGGTTCGGCGACACCCAGCGCCAGGCAGTGGCGACGATCATCACCGCCGCGCGCCAGCCGGTGACGCTGGAGGAGCTTCAGGAGGGTCTGCTCGAAGTCGGCGAAAGCCTGACCGGGGCCGGGCCCAATCCCAATTGGTGGGACGCACTCAAGGCGGAATTGTCGGGTATCGTCACGATCCGCAAGGCGGGCACGCCTTCGACCATGCCGGTCGAGAGGCTGCGTCGTGCCACGCGCCGGCTCGAAGCGGGCCAGGTGGACGTCGCTTTGGCCGAGGTGCTGCGGATGCCCGGCCGCGAAAATGCGTCGGAGTGGATCGCCGACGCGCGGCGCTACATCGCCGCCCGGCGCGCGCTCGACACGATCGAGACGGCAGCTCTGCTCGACCCGCGCAATCCGCCGCAGGCGCCGCAGCCCGCGGCGCCCTCACCGCGGCCTGCCGGCTAGATTTCCAGCAAGGCGTAAGGCCGGCCGGTCTCGGCCTCTACCACGAACTGCGCGCAATTGTAGACGGGGACGTGGCGGGGCGTTTCGCCGCGGAAGCGGCCGCGATGGGCGTGGCCGTGCAGCACCGCCTTCACATTGTCGAAGCGGTCGACCGCATTGGCGAGGCGGGACGAACCCAGGAACGGGAAGATTTCGAGCGGCTCGCCCTCCACGGTCTCGGCGATCGGCGCATAATGAAGCACGGCGACCACCCGGTCGGTGCGCAGCGAGCGCAGCTGGTTCTCGAGCTTGCGCGCCTCATTGCGCGATTCGTCGACGAACGCCTTGATCGAGGCCTCGCCGAACGCGCCGAGCTCGCCCCGACCGAAGCCGCCGACGAAGCCTTTGACGCCGGCAAAGCCGACGCCCTCGATCACCGTCGCCTCCTCGTCCAGGAGCGTGACCCCGGCCTGGTGGAGGATGCGCGCGACTTCCTCGGGCTGGCCGCACTCATAGTCATGGTTGCCGAGCACGCCGACGACCGGGATCGTGCAGCCGATCAGATCCTCGGCCAGCATCTCGGCCTCGCGCGTCTTGCCGAAATTGGTGAGATCGCCGCACAAAGCGAGGACATCGGCCTTTTCGGAAATCTCGGCGAACATGTCGCGAAAGCGGTGCTCGCTCGTCTCGGAGACATGGAGGTCGCCGATGGCGGCGAGGGTGATGGTGTCAGTGCGCTGGTCGCTCATGCTTCTCGTCGATTCCCTTTCCGACCACGTCCGCGAAGCCCCATTCGCTGACGTCGATCACGAAGTCCGTCGGGCTGAGCAACCGCCCGCGGCAGATCTTCATTCCCGACGGCGGCATCTCGCTCTGCGCCCGCACCCGCTCGAGCAGTTCGTCGAACAGCCAGCGCGGCACGAGGTCGCGCTCGGTCGGGTAGATGAAGCGGAAGTTGAGGATGTTGATCAGCAACACCTCCCAATAGAGTTCGAGCGAGGAGAGCAGCCAGCGCCAGTCGATGTCCGCATGCTTGATCAGGATCGTGTGCGCGACGTCCGCCCCGTCATAGCGGTAGCGGGTCTGCAGGAAGAGCTTGGAGAGGATGAACTGGGTCGGCGGCGTGATCCGCACGGTGGTGCCATAGACCTCGGCGCGATAGGTCTCCTGGAACCATTCGTCGGTGATCGGGATGCTCGCTGAGGAGATGTTGTAGATGACGGCGAAGAAATTGTCGTCCTTCCACACCTTCCCAATCCAGCGCTCGTCCTCGATCTCGATATGGTAGCCGCGCGCCTTGAAGAAGGAGAGGATCTTGGGCGCGTCGCTCGGCTTGCAGAAGACGTCGAGGTCCTTGGTCGGACGGACGATGCCGGTGAAGCAGGACAGCGCATAGGTGCCCGAAAGCAGGAAGGGCACGCCCGATTCCTCGAGCAGCTTCAGGCTTTCCACATAGAAATCGACCGCTTCGGGCGGCGGCTCGAAGGCGGAGGCGTCGAGGATCTGGGGTTGTGCGAGCATCGTGACCTTGGCGTTGGCCGGCGGAAACGGCGTGGATCGCCGCGCGGCCCCGGGACAGGATGAACGGCGCGAACGGCCAAGCGTTCCCGCCCCTCGCCCAGGCCCTACTTCAGCACCTGCTCGGCATCGACCAGGGCCACATCCTGCATCATGTCCAGATAGGCGTCGAAATAGGGCTTGTGCGATGAGCCGACGATCGCGAGCACGCGGGCGCCCGGCCGGTCGCCGAAGGCCGCGCGAATGTTGGCGACCATGCGCAGATTGCGCGTCTCCCACCACGCCAGATACTGGCGCCCGTGGAGCTCGGGGCTTTCCTGCCGGGCGGCAGCCCCGAAGTCGGCGGCCACGGCGGCCCGCTGGGTCGCCGGTGCGTTCATGTAGCGATAGAAGTCGAGCACGGCCCGCCCGTCGTTCAAGGCGCTGGTGCGCGATTCGTAGTCGGCACGAGCGGCCTGCACGGTTGCGCTTGCGCGCAACTGCGTCAGGGCTGTGTCGAAGCCCTCGCCGGCATTCGCCACGATGGCATCGGCACTGTGGTCGTCGGTCGGATAAACCCGTTCGAGCCCCAGCCGCGCCGCCAGCCGCGCGCCAATCTCGTAATTCTCGTTCAACTTCGCACCGCGGCGCTCGAGAATCTTCACCAGCTCGGCATCGAGGCCGTCGCCGGCGCGGCGCTCGGCCGGATCGAGGCGCAGCCACTGCACCTGGGCGGAGGCGCGGTCGTTCGCGGCGAGGAACAGCGCGGCCAAGCGGCGCCGGTCGGCGGCGGTCGGGGCTTTGGGCCAGTCCGCCAGCGTCTTGGCGATCGCGTCGAGCGCCTGAGCGACCGAGAGGCCGGTTGCCTTCTGCGCCTCGGCGGTTCCCCAGCAATAATCGTCATAGGCGCTGCCGTAGAGCGACTGGTGCTTCTGCAGCACCTCGCAGTCCTGGCCCGAAATGGCCTCGATGGTGATCACGTCCGGTTTGAAGGCGGCGAGGCGGTCGAGGAGCGGCTCCAGAAATTCGGGTCGGAAATTCTTCGGCATTCCCGACAGGTGGGGCGAGCCGAGCACAAGGACCTGCGAGGGCGCGCCCGCGATCGCCTGTTTGTGCTGGCGCGGATCGAAGGCGCCGGCCTGCGCAACCGAGGCACCGCCAAGCCCAAAGCCGACCAGCACCATGAGGATCGTCCCCTTCATCGCTCCCTCCCCGTCGCAATCGGTGTATTATGTCAGCAATACGGAGACGGTCAACATCCGTGCACTTCTGACCCAGCGCGGGAGATCGGGAATCGTCCGGACGAGCAGCGACCGCAGGCGATCCGTCGACCTCGACGGACGCTTGGCCAGGATCCTGCCAGTCGGCTGGACACGATGATTTGGAGAAATTGGAGCGGGCGAAGGGATTCGAACCCTCGACCCCAACCTTGGCAAGGTTGTGCTCTACCCCTGAGCTACGCCCGCTCGGCGGACCGGGCGGCTCGTTGCCCCCGATCAAGGTGAGGGGCGGTTAGCATCGGTTTTTCAGGGCCGCAACCCGTTTTCGCGGAATTTCTCGTGGGCTTGGCAGAGGCGGGCTTCATCCCACATAGGGGCAGTACGGACAGGGAGACGATTGTGGCGACGTTGGGCATGAGCGCGGCCGAGAAGGAAGCGCTGGATTCTTTCAAGCGCGACGTGATCGACCCGTCGATGACCTCGCTCGTGATTCTCGACTTCTGGGCGGAATGGTGCGGCCCGTGCAAACAGCTGACCCCGGTGCTCGAGAAGGTCGCCGCCGATTATGCCGATCGCGGCGTGCGGCTGGTCAAGATCGATGTCGACGAGAACAAGCTGATCGCGGCGCAATTCCGCATCCAGACGATCCCCACCGTCTATGCCGTTTTCCAGGGCCAGCCGGTCGCCGACCTCACGCCGGCGCGCACCGAGGGGCAGCTCAGCCGCATCCTCGACCAGCTTCTCGCCCAGCTGCCGGTCGAGGGCGAGGCGCAGCAGGCCGAAGCCGAGATCGCGCCCTTGATCGAGATGGGCGAGCAGGTGCTGGCCGACGGCGACGGCGAGCGCGCCGCTTCGATCTTCGGCCAGATCTATGACATGGCGCCCGACAATCCGGACGTGATCTCGGGGCTGGCGCGGGCGCTCGTCGCCGCCGGCCGGGTCGACGAGGCGGCGGCCTTGCTCGACCAGGTGCCCGAGAAGATCGCCGCGGAACCGGCCATCGCCCGTGCGCGCTCGGCGGTCACACTCGCGTCGGCGGCCGAGCCCGGAATCGACACCAGCGCTTTCGAGGCGCGAATCGGCGCCAATCCGGACGATCTCGAGGCGCGTTACGAGCTCGCCGGGGCGCTGATGGCCCGCGACCGCCAGGCGGCGGCGGACCAATTGTTCGAGATCATCGGGCGCGACCGCGACTGGAACGAGGGCGCCGCCCGCAAGCGGCTGCTGCAATTGCTCGAAGTGGTCGGCCTGGAAGATCCCTGGGTGTCGCAGCAGCGCCGCCGCCTCTCGGCGATCCTGTTCACCTGATGGCGAAGGGCGGCCTCCTGCGGGTGCCGATCTTCCCGCTCGCCGGGGCCGTGCTGTTTCCGCGCGCGCAATTGCCGCTGCACATTTTCGAGCCGCGTTACCGCGCGATGGTGCGCGACGCGCTCGCCGGCGACCAGCAGATCGCGATGGTCCAGCCGCGCGATTCTGCTGAGCCGCCCGCATTGTTCCCGATCGGCTGCATCGGCCGCATCGTCGGGTCCGAGGAACTGGACGACGGCCGCTTCAACATCGTCCTCGAAGGCGTCTGCCGCTTCCGCATCGCCGGCGAAGCTGACGTCATGACGCCGTACAGGCAGGTGGACGCGGACCGCAGCGGCTTCGACGACGAGGAGGATGCCGAGCCGCTCGCCAGCATCCAGCGCGCCGAGCTGGAGCGCGAGGCGCGCCGCTACGCCGACGCGCTCGGCTACGCGGTCGACTGGGAAGCGGTCGGCCGGCTCGACGACGAAATGCTGGTCAACGGCATCGCCCAGATCGCCCCGCTTGACGTCGGCTCCAAGCAGGCTCTACTCGAAGCGCCGGACCTCGCCGCACGCACCGACCTGCTCGTCCAGTTCATGCATTTCCAGCGCATCCTGCCCGGCGGCGCCGACGGTCCCGAGACGCTGCAATGAGCGGCGACCTCGATCCGGCCCTGCTCGCCAAACTGGTCTGTCCGGCCACCCGCACGCCTTTGCGCTATGATCGCGAACGGAGCGAACTGGTTTCGGACGAAGCCGGCCTCGCTTATCCGGTCCGCGACGGACTGCCGGTGCTGCTCGTCGAAGAGGCTCGCCGCCTAGATGGTCAGGCCGCGTAGCAGCAACGGCATGTCGCCGCTCTCGCCGCGCGCCTCGGCCATCAGATGGTCCTTGAGCGGGCGGATGCGCTGCACGGCGCTCATCCCGAAGCGGCGGACCGCCGAAGCGGTCTTGCCCGGGACGCCGTAGAGACGGGTCAGCGCGTCGGTGGTGGCGGCGACGGTGAAGGTATCGAGGCTGCGCCAGCGCTCGTAGCGCGCCAGCAATTGCGCGTCGCCGAGATCGAGCCCGAGCCGCGCCCCTTCGACCAGCACCTGCGCCAATGCCGCCGCATCGCGGAAGCCGAGATTGAGCCCCTGCCCGGCGATCGGGTGGATGCCGTGGGCGGCGTCGCCGACCAGGGCGAGCCGCTCGGCGGTGATTGTGGCGGCATGGTGGAAGCCGAGCGGATAGCTGGAGCGCGGCCCGGCCAGCGTGATCGCGCCGAGGAAGCCGCCCATCCTCTTCTCGATCTCGGCAGCGAGCGCGCGCTCGGGCAGGTCGATGATCGCGGCGGCATCGTCGGCCGCCACCGACCACACGATCGCGGAACGGGGCATGCCATTCTCGGCGGCCAGCATCGGCAGGATCGCGAAAGGCCCTGCCGGATAGAAGATCTCATAGGCCACATTGTCGTGGCTGCGCTCGTGGTTGATCGTGGCGATGATCGCGACATGGTCGTAGCGCCAGCGCGCGACCGTGATGCCGGCCGCCTCGCGCGTGGGCGAATTGCGGCCCTCGGCCCCGATCAGCAGAGGCGCGGTTACGAGGCGGCTGTCCTCGAGCGCGACGCGGACGCCGGTGGAATCCCGCGCCACCTCGCCCGGACGGGCCGGCATCACCAGATTGACGTTCTTGGCCGCCATGGCGGTGTCGCGCAGCGCCGCGCGCAGCAGCCGGTTCTCAAACATGATGCCGAGTGGATCGTCGTCGGCCGGCGGATCGAACACGAGCCCGCCCGGCTCGAGCCCGTCGCTGACCCGGATCGAGCGGATCGGACAACCTTTGCCCTCGAGCCGCTCGCCGACTCCGATCGCCTCCAGCATCCGCCACGACGAGCTGGAGACCGCGGTCGTCCGGCCATCATATTGCGGAGTGAGGGTTTTGACCGGGTCCGCCGGGTCAACCACGATGCTGGACAGGCCGTGCTTGTCGAGGGCAATGGCCAGCGTCAGCCCGACCAGGCCTCCGCCGAGGATGATGACGTCCGCGCGCTCCATTTTCCCGCTCTAGCGATGCAGGCGGGCAACGCCAAGCGCTTGACCACGGAGTCCCGGCCGGCGCATTAAGCATAAGAGAACATTTGGGGCACGGACGTGGCATCATCAGCGGCGCGCGGGGGCCGCCAGGGCCGGATGGCCCAATGGCGGAACGGCATGAAGAAAGGCGCGAAGCGCTCGGGGACCCTGCTCGGCGGGATCGCCCTGATCGCAGCGGCCTTGCTCGCCGTGCTCGCCTTGGTGAGCTACCACCCCACCGATCCCTCGCTCAACACGTCGGCCGCGGGGCCGGTGCAAAACTGGCTTGGCGCGCCCGGCGCGTTCGCGGCCGACCTGCTGCTGAGCCTGTGGGGACCCACCGTGGCCCTGCTCATGCCGCTCGTGTTGCTGCTCGGCCTGCGCCTCGCCCGCGGCGCCGAGCCCGGGCGCTGGCTTCGCGCGCTGCTGCTCACCATCCTCGGCCTGATCCTTCTCGGCACCGCGGTCGCGTTGCTGTTCGGCGGCGCGGTGAACGGCCTCCCCGCGGGATGGGGCGGCGCCTTCGGCCTGTCGCTGGCGCGCCTCAGCGACTGGGGCATCGGACTCATCGGCGAGCCTGGGATCGCCGAGCCGTTTCGGGTCGTCACGGTGGCGCTGCTCGCGCTCGCCGGGCTGTTCCTCTGGTATCTCGGCCTCGGTCTGCGCGCCGAGGAGCGCGCCTGGCTGTTCACGCGCCGTGTGCGCACGGCACCCGCGATCGACGATTATGACGAGATCGACGAGGAGGAGCTTGCCGAGAAACCGGCGCGCGCGCCGGTCATCACCCCGGCCGAGCCGCCGCGGACCGTCATCGCCGACCGCAAGGCGCCCGACACCAGCCGCCGGCCCCAGCGCGAGCGCCAGCCGTCACTGGCGCTGGGCGACGCCTATACGCTGCCGACGCTCGACCTCCTGAACCCGCCGCCGCCGCCGACCACCGGCACGCTCGACAAGGCCGCGCTGGAGCGCAACGCCCGCTTGCTCGAATCGGTGCTCGAGGACTTCTCGGTCAAGGGCGAGATCGTCGAGGTCCGCCCCGGCCCGGTCGTCACCATGTATGAATTGGAGCCGGCGAGCGGCATCAAGGCGAGCCGCGTCATCCAGCTCGCCGACGACATCGCCCGTAACATGTCCGCTTTGTCGGCGCGCGTCGCCACCATTCCCGGCCGCAGCGTGATCGGCATCGAGCTGCCCAACGCCAAGCGCGAGATGGTGACGCTCTCCGAGCTGATCGCGTCCGATGCGTTCGAGGACCAGGTTGCCTCGCTCCCACTGATCCTCGGCAAGAATATCGCTGGCGATCCCGTCATCGCCGATCTCGCGCCGATGCCGCACCTGCTCGTCGCAGGCACCACCGGCTCGGGCAAGTCGGTCGGCCTCAACTGCATGATCCTGTCGCTGCTCTACCGGCTGACGCCCGAGCAGTGCCGCATGATCATGATCGATCCGAAGATGCTGGAACTCAGCGTCTATGACGACATTCCCCATCTCCTTTCGCCGGTCGTCACCGAGCCCGCCAAGGCGGTGCGCGCTCTGAAATGGACCGTCGAGCAGATGGAGGAGCGCTACCGGATGATGGCGTCGGTCGGCGTCCGCCAGCTCTCCAGCTTCAACGCCAAGGTGCGCGAGGCCAAGCAGAAGGGCCAGTCGCTCGGGCGCCGCGTCCAGACCGGCTATGACCAGGAAACCGGCCAGCCGAAATATGAGATGGAGGAGCTCGACTTCGACCTGCTGCCGCAGATCGTGGTCGTGGTCGACGAGCTCGCCGACCTGATGATGACCGCCGGCAAGGAGGTCGAGTTCCTGATCCAGCGCCTCGCCCAGAAGGCGCGCGCGGCCGGCATCCACCTGATCATGGCGACGCAGCGCCCCTCGGTCGACGTCATCACTGGCGTCATCAAGGCGAACCTGCCGACCCGAATCTCCTTCTCGGTGACCTCGAAGATCGATTCGCGCACCATCCTCGGCGAGCAGGGCGCGGAGCAGCTGCTCGGCAAGGGCGACATGCTCTACATGCCGGGCGGCAAGCAGATCGCGCGCGTCCACGGCCCGTTCGTCACCGACGAGGAGGTCCGCGCCGTCGCCGATTACTGGCGCGGCCAGGGCCACCCCGAATATGTTCAGTCGGTCACCGAGGAGCCCGCGGACGGCGGCTACATGTTCGAGGGCCAGCCGACCGGCGAGGACGATCCCGACAGCCAGCTCTATCGCAAGGCGGTGCAGACCGTGGCGGAGAGCCAGAAGGCATCGACCAGCTACATCCAGCGCCAGCTGCGCATCGGCTACAACAATGCCGCGCGCCTGATCGAGCGGATGGAGAAGGAAGGAATCGTCAGCGCGCCCGACCATGTCGGCCGCCGCGAAGTGCTGATCGACGCCGAAGGCCACGCCATCTGAGTCTGAACGGAATGGAACGGAGGGGTTCAGTAGGCATTCAAGCCTGCAACCCCATATCCCCTTCCAACATTATACGGAGACACTGCATGTTGCGTTTCACGACGCTTGCCCTGGCCGCCGTGCCGCTGACCATCGCCGCGGTGACGCCGGCGACGGTGGCCGCGCAGGCCGCGTCGCCGCTCAATCAGGTGACCCAGCATCTGCGCGCGGTCGACACGATGACCGCCAATTTCGTCCAGACCGACCGCAAGGGTCAATCGCTCGGCGGCACGCTGACGATGAAGCGGCCCGGCAAGATCCGCTTCCAGTATCAGAAGGGCGTGCCGCTGCTGATCGTCGGCGACGGCAAGGCGCTGACCATGATCGATTACGAGGTGAAGCAGGTCTCGCGCTGGCCGATCGGCAACTCGCCGCTGTCGGTGCTGCTCAACCCTGACAAGAAGCTCGACGGCATCGCCAAGGTCGTGACCAACAACGACCAGGTGCTGATGATCCAGGCGCGCGATCCCAAGAAGCCGGAATTCGGCACCATCTCGATCGCCTTCGCCAAGATCGCGAGCGCGCCGCAGGGACTGATGCTGCAAGGTTGGACGACGATCGACGCGCAGAACAATCGCACGACGATCAAATTGTCGAACCAGCGCTTCAATGTCGCGGTGGCGGAATCGGCATTCCGCTGGACCGATCCGCGTCGCAAGGGCCCGCGCGGATAGTTGCGTAATAGTTAACGTCATTCATCGGCGCGACAGGTACGGCTCTTTATAGAGAAGGGTGCAGTTGCGAATCCCCCCGGGTTTCCCCCCTGTTGCCCGGCCGGACGTCGCAGCTGACCTCGCGTCGCAAAACGCTTGGACGGCCCTCGTTCCACGCCCCCGGAGCGAGGGCCTTTTCCTGTGTGGCGCCGCGCTTGTCGACAGATTCGAGACCGGACGCTAAACGCCGCTGATGCCTGCCACGCTGAAGATCGCCTCCTGGAACATCAACTCCGTTCGCGCCCGCCTCGGCATCGTCGAACAGTTTTTGACCGACCACAGCCCCGACATCCTGTGCCTGCAGGAAACCAAGGTGGTGGACGGGGATTTCCCGCGCGCCGTCTTCCACAAGCTCGGCTATCCCCACATCATGCTCTGCGGCCAGCGCATGCACCATGGCGTCGCGATCATCAGCCGCATGCCGATGCGCGAGGACGACCGCTTCGACTGGCAGGATAATGGCGAGGCGCGCCATCTCGGCGTGCAGCTCGAATGCGGCATCCGGCTCGAAAATGTCTATGTGCCCGCCGGCGGCGACATCCCCGATCGGAGCGTCAACCCGAAGTTCGGCCAGAAGCTCGATTTCATCGAGCGGATGACGCGCTGGTCCGAGCAGTGCAAGCGGCCGACCCTGCTGGTCGGCGACTTCAACGTCGCGCCGCTCGAATGCGACGTGTGGAGCCACAAGCAATTGCTCAACGTCGTCAGCCACACCCCGATCGAGGTCGAGGCGCTGACCCGGCTGCAGCAGAGCGGCGACTGGGCCGACCTCGGCCGCCATTTCCATCCCGCGCCGAAGCGTCTCCACACCTGGTGGAGCTACCGCTCGCCCGATTTCACCAAGAACGACCGCGGCCGCCGGCTCGATCATATGTGGGCGACCCAGGACGTGGCCAAGCTCGCCGTCGCCCACGAGGTGCTCGAGCATTGCCGCAGCTGGATCAAGCCGTCGGACCACGTGCCGCTCGTCACCGAGTTCGCCATTTGACCGGCGGGCGCGACGTCGCCCGCGCCATCGATGCGCTGAGGCGCGGTTGGCCGATCGCCATCGACGGCACCTCTTTCCTCGCCATCGAGACCGCCGATCCCGACGGTCTGGCGGCGTTCGACGCCGCGGGCCCGTCTGATATCTTGATTTCAGGAAACCGCGCGGTGACGCTGAAGCTCGCCAACCAGCGCGAGGCGGTGCCGACCGGCCCGGTCCGGATCGAGCGCTCGCCGTGGATCGGCCTCGCCGACGCGACGGCGATTGCCGACCCCGCGCTCGATCTCAGCCGGCCGATGAAGGGGCCGTTCCGCACCGTCGCCGGCAACTGCCCGGATGCGGCCCAGGCGGCGCTCCGCCTCGCCCGTCGGGCGGGTCTTCTCCCGGCCTTCTTCGTCGGCGGCGGCGGCGACGCTGAGGTGGCGCTGAGTTCGAGCGTCATCGCCGATTATGATCGCACGCCGTCGCTCACGATCGCGTCGCGCGCGCGCCTGCCGATCCGGGGCGCCGAAAAGACCGAGATCGTCGCCTTCCGCTCGGGCGAGGACGCGGCCGAGCATGTCGCTCTGGTCATCGGCAGTCCGAGCGGCAAGCCGCCTTTGGTGCGGCTGCACAGCGAATGCCTGACCGGAGACGCGTTCGGCTCCTTGAAGTGCGATTGCGGGCCGCAGCTCAACGATGCCGTCGCCGCCATCGCCAGCGAAGGGTGGGGCATATTGCTCTATCTGCGCCAGGAAGGCCGCGCGATCGGCCTGGTGAACAAGCTGCGCGCCTATGCGCTCCAGGATCAGGGGTTCGACACGGTCGACGCCAATCTCCGCCTCGGCTTCAGCGACGACGAGCGCGATTTCTCGGTGGCGGTGCGCATGCTCCAGCTGCTCGGCCAGAATGCAGTGCGGCTGCTGACCAACAACCCGCGCAAGGTCGCGGGGCTGGAGGGGGCGGGGATCGCGGTGGTCGAGCGGGTGCCGCTCAAGACCGGGGCCAATCCCCACAACCAGGCCTATCTCGACACCAAGCGCCTGCGCAGCGGGCACCAGCTCTAGCGGCCGAGCAGCGCCGCCACTTCGTCGAAATCCGCCGCGATATGCTGTGCGCCGAGGGCGCGCAGGCGGTCGGCATGGCCGGGCAGGCAGTGGCTGCCCGCGCACAATCCGACTACGGTGGCTCCGGACGCGACCGCGCCGACCACTCCGACCGGCGAATCCTCGATGATCAGGGTGCGGCTGATGTCGACGCCCATCGCCCCGGCGGCGTACAGGTAGACGTCCGGCTCGGGCTTGCCGCGGGCGACATGCTCGCGGCCGCTGAAGATCCGGTCGCCGAAATGGTCGCGCAAGCCGAGATGGTCGAGATGGGTCTCGATCCAGTGGCTGCGGCTTGACGAGGCGATCGCCTTCGGCAGCTCCAGCGGCAGCGATTCGATGAAGGCGACGGCGCCCGCCACCGCTTCGATTCCCTCGCTGAGAACGCGCGCATCCTCTGCGGCGCGCGCTTCGTGGAAGTCGTCGGGCAGGGCGCGGCCGATCCAGCGCTCGATCGCCGCGAGGAAGTCGGCCCCGCTCAGGCCCATGAAATGGTGCATCGACTCCTCAGGCGTCGTGGGATGGCCCCGGGCAGTGAGATATTCGGCGATCTGCCGGTTGCCGACATATTCGCTCTCGAGCAGCACCCCGTCGAAATCGAATATGACGCCGTCGAACCTCATTCGCGCGCGCCGAACAACGCCGTCCCGACCCGCACATGCGTCGCGCCCGTCATCACCGCCGTCTCGAAGTCACTCGACATGCCCATGCTCAGCCCGGGCAGATCGTGGCGGCGCGCCAGCTTGGCGAGCAGAGCGAAATAGGGCGCGGGCTCGACATCGGCGGGCGGGATGCACATCAGCCCGGCGATATCGAGCCCGGCCTCGCGGCACTGGTCGAGCAAAGCGGGAAGCTCCGCGGTGGGGCAGCCGCCCTTCTGCGGCTCGTCGCCGATATTGACTTGGACGAAGCAGGCCGGCCGGCGCGCGCTTTTGGCAATCGCCTTGCCGAGGGCGGCGACCAGCGAGGGCCGGTCGACCGAGTGGATCGCGTCGAACAGGGCGACCGCTTCCTCGGCCTTGTTGGACTGGAGCTGGCCGATCAGGTGAAGCCGCAGGTCGGGAAAGCGTTCGCGCAGTTCCGGCCATTTGGCCTCCGCCTCCTGCACCCGATTCTCGCCGAAGCTACGATGCTCGGCCTCGAGCAGCGGCACGATCGCTTCGGCGGGATGGGTCTTGGAGACGGCGATCAGCTCGATCTCCTCTTCCTTGCGCCCGGCGAGGGCGGCGGCCTTGGCGATGCGGTCGCGGACTTCGGCCAGGCGGCCGGCGGTTGATGCGTCGTTCATGGGCGCTGCTATAGGAAGGGGCATGCACCGCCGCCAGCCTCTGCCGCGCCTGTGGCTGATGACCGACGAACGCCAGGGCGACGATCTCTGGACCGCGATCGCGCGGCTGCCGCGCGGCGCCGGCATCGTCTTCCGCCACTATAGCCTGCCGGAGCCGGAACGCCGCGCGTTGTTCGAGCGCGTCAAGGCCGCCGCGCGGGAGCGCGGCCTGATCTTACTGGCAGGCGGTACGGAACGGTGGGGCGGAGACGGCACGCACGGGCGCGGACGGCGCCTTCATGGCGGGCTGCGCACCGCACCGGTTCACAATATGCGGGAGATTCGCGCTGCCGAGCGCAGTGGCGCCGACGCCGTCTTCCTGTCGCCGGTGTTCGCGACTCGCTCGCATCCCGGGGCCGAACCGCTCGGACCGCTGTGCTTCCGCGCGCTGGCACGACGCACCGAGCTTCCAGTCATCGCACTGGGAGGAATGAACGCGGACCGCGCCCGAAAACTCGGGGCTTATGGATGGGCCGCTATCGACGCCTGGAGCGCCTGAGCGGGATCAGAAGCGGAAGGCCGTTCCGATATAGACCGCCTGGCTGTCGCGCCGGTCGTCCTCGAGCGCCTCGAGCCGGTCGTGCTGGATGCGGTAGCGCACGCCGCCGGTGAGATCGAGGTTGCGGGTCAGGCGGTACGAGCCGCCGACATCGACCGAATAGCTGCTTTCCTTGGGCAGGACGAGCGGGGCAGCGCCGTCGCTGCGCTCGGCGCCCACGGCCAGGCGGCCAGTGAACTTCTTGAGCGAATAGCTGACGCCGACTTCGGCCGCCTCGCGAGCGCCCGGGACCGGGCCGCCATCAACCTTGGCGACGTCGCCCGAGAGCGCGAAGCGCTTCCAGCCGACCGAGACGCCGAGATTGTAGGCGGTCGGCGTGATCGCGGTGACCGTGCTCGCCGAATTCTCGCCGCCGCGGGCCGCCAAGGCCGCAGCGCCGGAGCGGGCGCGCACCGCGACGCGGACGGCCTTGCTCTTGTCGCCCGAAGCCGACGAAGGCGTGAAACGGAAGCTCGACTGGAGCCCGCGGCGTGCGAACTCGGCCGCGAGCCGCGGATCGGCAATGGCCGGCGTGAAGCCGCCGCCGCTGAGCGAAAGGCTCGGGGCGGGCTTCTTCGCCTTCTGGGGCTGATTGGAGGCGGCGATGGCAGGAGTCAGCAAAAGCGACAGCGCAACAAGCGCTGTGCCTCCTACTGCACCGATCCCCGCCAACTTCATCACTGCCTTACGACTCCCCGATTGAAGGTCATGTAATATGCCAGAGCGCATGAAACCAGCAAAGCGCTCCCCGGTCGAACGAATCGTTCCGGGTTGTTGCATCTTTTCCACAACCTGTGCTGCAGACCGATGACATCCCCACCCCTTCGGTCCGCCGGCCGCCCCTAGTCGCCAAGACGGCTTGCCGCAAGCGCGGGGATACCTATAACGGCTGCCGACCGTAAATTTCGAGGAATCCCTGATGGCCCGCGCTGTTTCTATCGGCATGGCGATTGTGTGTGTCGCGACGCTTTCCGCCTGCGCGAGCAATCGCGAAATCCCGAAGGCCGACCTCGCCGCCTCGCAGGTGACGACGATCGGCGTGAACTCCTATCTGTGGCGCGCGGCGCTCGACACTTTGTCGTTCGCGCCGATGGCCCAGGTGGACTCGAACGGCGGGGTCATCGTCACCGATTGGTACGCCAACCCCAATTCGCCCAACGAGCGGGTCAAGGTGACCGCGACGATCCTCGACCGCGACCTGCGCGCCGATGCGCTGCGCGTCGCCGCGTCGCGCCAGGTCTACCAGAACGGCCAGTGGATCGAGGCGCCGGTCGCCGCCGCCACCGTCCAGAAGCTGGAAGAGATCATCCTGACCAAGGCCCGCGATCTGCGCCGCAGCGCCGTCAGTAGCTAAGCACTTCAATTCAAAAGGTAAGTTTGAGAAATGGCATCGCGCTTCAATCCGCTTAGGGCCGATGCGCACTGGCAGAAGATCTGGGAGGAGCGGGGCTCCTTCCACGCCTCCGACGACAGCGACAAACCCAAATCCTACGTCCTGGAGATGTTCCCCTATCCGTCGGGGCGCATCCACATGGGCCACGTCCGCAACTACACGATGGGCGACGTCCTCGCCCGCTATCGGCGGATGAAGGGCTTCGAAGTGCTCCACCCGATGGGCTGGGACGCGTTCGGCATGCCCGCCGAGAATGCGGCGATGGAGAAGAAGGTCCACCCGGGAAGCTGGACCCGCCAGAACATCGCGACGATGCGCGCCCAGCTGAAGCGGCTCGGCTTCGCGCTCGACTGGAGCCGCGAGATCGCGACCTGCGAGCCCGATTATTACGGTCAGGAGCAGGCGCTGTTCCTCGATCTCTACGAAGCCGGCCTCGTCTATCGCAAGCAGAGCGAGGTGAATTGGGACCCCGTCGACATGACCGTGCTCGCCAACGAGCAGGTGATCGATGGCAAGGGCTGGCGTTCGGGCGCCCCGGTCGAGCGGCGCAAGCTCAACCAGTGGTTCCTGAAGATCACCGAGTTTGCCGACGAATTGCTCGATGGTCTCGGCACGCTCGACCAGTGGCCCGACAAGGTGCGGCTGATGCAGGAGAACTGGATCGGCAAGAGCGTCGGCATGCGCTTCCGCTTCGCGATCGATCACGGTGCGGTGCGCAGGGAGCTGCACGGCGAGGCAGGCTCGCACGCGGTTGACGCGGCTGCGCTCGACGCTCTTCCCGACACGCTCGAAGTGTTCACGACCCGCCCCGACACGATCTTCGGCGCAAGCTTCGCCGCGATCTCGCCGGACCATCCCATCGCCCAGACGCTAGCTGCGCGCGACGATGCGGTCGCCGCATTCGTCGCCGAGTGCAAGAAGGGCGGCACCACCGCCGCCGAGCTGGAAACGATGGAGAAGAAAGGCTTCGACACCGGCCTTTCCGTCGTCCATCCGCTCGATCCAAGCTGGAAGCTGCCGCTCTACGTCGCCAATTTCGTGCTGATGGATTACGGCACCGGCGCCGTCTTCGGCGTGCCGGCGCACGACCAGCGCGACTTCGAATTCGCCACCAAATACGAACTGCCGATCAACCGCGTCGTCGCACCGACCGCCGATCAGGCCGCCGACCCAGTGACGGGCGAGGCCTTCACCGGCAGCGGCGTGATCGTCAATTCGCGCTTCCTCGACGGCATGACGGTCGAGGCGGCCAAGGCCGAGATCATCCGCCGCGCCGAGGAAGGCGGCTGGGGCGAGGGCACCACCGTGTGGCGCCTGCGCGACTGGGGCGTCTCGCGCCAGCGTTACTGGGGCACGCCGATCCCGATCGTCCATTGCGAGACCTGCGGGCCGGTCGGGGTCCCCAAGGACCAGTTGCCGGTCGTGCTGCCCGAGGACGTGAGCTTCGATATCCCCGGCAACCCGCTCGAACGCCACCCGACGTGGAACAAGGCCACCTGCCCCAAGTGCAGCGCTCCCGCGCGGCGCGAGACCGACACGCTCGACACCTTCGTCGATTCCTCCTGGTACTTCATCCGCTTCGCCAGCCAGCCCACGGACAAGCCGTTCGACAAGGCGGTGGCGGAGAGCTGGCTGCCGGTCGATCAATATATCGGCGGCGTCGAGCATGCGATCCTCCACCTGCTTTACGCCCGCTTCTGGACGCGCGCGCTGAAGCGGATCGGCAAGATTGACATCGAGGAGCCGTTCAAGGGCCTCTTCACCCAGGGCATGGTCACGCACGAGACCTACAAGGCGCCGGACGGCCGCTGGCTCTCGCCCGACGAGGTCGAGCACCAGCTTGGGGGCTTCGTCATCGCCGCGACGGGCGAACCGGTCACCACCGGCCGCGTCGAGAAGATGTCCAAGTCCAAGAAGAACACGGTCGATCCCGAGCCGATCGTCGACCAGTATGGCGCGGACGCGGTGCGCTGGTTCATGCTGTCCGACAGCCCGCCCGAACGCGATCTGCCGTGGAGCGAGTCCGGCATCGAAGGCGCGTGGCGCTTCGTCCAGCGTTTGTGGCGGATGGGATCGGAGAAGCACGGCGGCGAGGGCGAGGACAAGGCGCTCGACCGCAAGCTCCACCAGACCATCGCCAGCGTGGCCGCCAATATCGAAGCGCTGGCCTTCAACAAGGCCGTCGCCAACATCTACGAGCTCGCCAATGCGGTCGAGAAAGCGGCGCCGTCAGCCTCGCGCGCCAAGGCGGCCGAGACCCTGCTGCTGCTCGTGGCGCCGATGGTGCCGCACCTCGCCGAAGAGGCCTGGGCTGCGCTTGGCCGTGACGGCCTGATCGCCGACCAGGCCTGGCCGGCGGTTGACCCGGCGCTGCTGGTCGAGGACGAGGTCACGATCGCCGTCCAGATCAACGGCAAGCTGCGCGACACGCTCACCGTCCCCAAGGGCGCGCCGAAGGAAGCGCTCGAGGAGATGGCGCTCGCCTCCGAGAAGGTCGTGCGCATCCTGGAGGGCAAGGCGCCGCGCAAGGTGATCGTCGTTCCCGACCGCCTGGTGAACCTGGTCGCATGATCCGGCTCGCCGCCCTCGCTCTCGTCCTCGCGCTCGGCGGCTGCACGCTACGGCCGCTTTACAGCGGCGGCGGCAGCGGCACGGTGGCGCAGACGCTGCAGGCGATCCAGGTCGCTCCGATCGCCGGGCAGTCAGGCTGGCTGGTCCGTACCGCGCTCGAGGATCGGCTCGGCGCCGCCGGCGCGACGCCGCGCTACCGGCTCGAAGTCGAACTCGACGACGACATCACCGGCTTCGGCATCCGCCGCGACGACGCCGTCACCCGCGAGCGGCGGACGCTGCGCGCGCGCTACCGCCTCGTCGACGCGGCCGTCGGCACCGTCCTGCTCGACGCGACCGCGGGATCGGACGCCGGCATCGACGTCGTCAGCTCCGAATATGCGACCGTTGCCGCGGAGCAGACCGCACTGGAGCGACTGTCGCGCGAGGTCGCCGACCAGATCGTTTCCCGCGTCGCGCTTTACGTGTCGCGGACGGGCGGGGGCCAGTGAAGGCCAACAAGGCGCAGATCGAGAAGGCGCTGCGGGCGCCGACCGCCGACACCCGCTTCTTCCTCCTCTACGGGCCCGACGAGGCCGGTTCGCGCGCGCTGGCCAAGCTGCTCGCCAAGAGCGTCGGCGCCGATGCCGAACGGATCGAGCTGAGCGGCGCCGAGCTCAAGGCCGATCCGGCCCGGCTTGCCGACGAGGCGGCGTCAATCTCGCTGTTCGGTGGGGCGCGCTACATCCTGGTCGAGGCCAATGGCGACGAAGTGCTTCCGGCTGTCGAGGCGCTGCTGGAGGCGCCGACCGCCGGCAATCCGGTCGCGATCGTCGCCGGGGCGCTCAAACCCACCTCGAAGCTCGTGAAGCTCGCTCTGGCGGACAAGGCGGCGCTGGCCTGCGCCTCCTACGTCCCCGACGGCCGCGATGCCGACCGGCTCGTCGCCGACATGGCCCGCGAGGTGGGGATCACCGTCCATGCCGATCTCGCCCGCCGCATCGCCGACTTCACCGGCGGCAACCGCGCCATCATCGCGCAGGAACTCCAGAAATATGCGCTCTATGTCGATGCCGCGCCTGACCGGCCGCAGGCGGTCGACCATGACGTGGTCGATGCCGTCGGCGCGGCGAGCGAGGAGGGGGACCTCAGCCGCCTCGTCGACAGCGTCAGCGGCGGCAACCCTGCCATGCTCCAGTCCGAGCTGCTGCGGCTCAGGAGCGAGGGAATCGAGGGAATCCCGCTGATCCGGGCGGTGCTGCGGCGCATGACACTGCTCGCCAAGCTGCGCGCCGAGGTCGATCGGGGCAACAATGTCGGCGCCGTCATGGCGTCGCACGGCAAGGCCGTGTTCTGGAAGGAAAAGGACGCGGTCGCCGCTCAGGTCTCGCGCTGGCGCTCCGATCTCATCGCCAAGGGCATGGGCCGACTGCTCGAGGCGGAACGGCAGGCCAAAGCCTCTGGCGGGCTTGGCGCAGTCGCGGTCGACGAGGAATTGTTCGCGATCTGCCGCCAGGCCGCGCGCCTGCGCTAGATCTTCTCGCCGCTCAGGCGCTGGCAGATCATGTCGAGCTGATCGAGCGTCGAGTAGCTGAGCGCCACCTGGCCGCCGCTCGGGCCGTGGCTGATGTGCACCTTGAGGCCGAGCATGTCGCCGAGCTGCCGCTCGAGCGCCTCGATGTCAGCACTGCCGCTCTTGGCCTCGACCTTGGCCTGCCCGGCCTTTTTCGGCTTGCCTGCACGGGCCAGTTTCTCGGTCTCGCGCACCGAAAGGTCGCGATTGATCACTTCGAGCGCGAGCGCTTCGGGGTCGTCGGCAGTGATCAGGGCGCGGGCATGGCCCATGCTGAGCTCGCCGGACGCGACATAGGCGCGAACCTTCTCAGGAAGGTCCAGCAATCTCAATATGTTAGCAACATGACTGCGCGATTTGTGAACGAGCTTGCCAAGTGCGTCCTGGGTATGGCCGAATTCGGCGATGAGGCGCTGATAGGCTTCCGCCTCCTCGATCGCGTTGAGATCCTGGCGCTGGATGTTCTCGAGGATCGCGACTTCGAGCGTCTCGGATTCGTTGAAGTCGCGGACAATGACCGGGACTTCGTGCAGCCGCGCCCGCTGCGCCGCGCGCCAGCGCCGCTCGCCGGCGACGATCTGGTAGCTGCCGTCATGGGGGCGGACGACGATCGGCTGGATGAGTCCGCGCGCGCGGATCGACTCGGCGAGTTCGTCCAGCGCATCCTCGGCGAAATGGCGGCGCGGCTGGTGCGGGTGCGGCGCCATCGCTGCGACCGACAGCATCTGGATGCCGTTGCGGACGCCGGCGCCGCTGATCGGCGCTTCCTGGGCGACCTCGCCGAGCAAGGACGAAAGGCCGCGGCCGAGCCCGGAGGGTCGCTTGCGCATGGCTGCGTCCTCGCTCATGCGGCGGCCGCCGGCTTGGGCAGGCGCCCGATCAGCTCGCGGGCGAGCGACATATAGGCCTCCGATCCTGGACAGCGCATGTCGTAGATGAGGGCAGGGACGCCGTGGCTCGGCGCCTCCGACAGCCGGACGTTGCGCGGAATGACGGTGTCGAACACGACCTTGCCGAGCACGGCGCGGACGTCGTCGGCCACCTGCGACGAGAGATTGTTGCGGCGGTCGTACATGGTGAGCGCGACGCCGAGGATGGACAATTGCGGATTGAAGCCGGCGCGCACCCGCTCGACGGTCTTGAGGAGCTGGCTGAGGCCCTCGAGCGCGAAGAATTCTGCCTGGAGCGGCACCAGCACCGATCGCGAGGCGATCAGGGCGTTGATCGTGAGCAGGCCGAGCGAGGGCGGGCAATCGATCAGGCACACGTCCCAGCGGCCGGGCGTGGCGCTGTCGAGCGCCATTTCGAGGCGGTGGGTGCGCTGGTCGAAATCGACCAGTTCGACTTCCGCGCCGGACAGATCGACGGTGGCGGGCACGATGTCGAGCCGCGGCACCGGCGTGGCGACGACCGCCTCGGCGAGCGTGCAATCGCCGCGCAGCAGCTCGTAGCTCGAGGATTCGCGCTGGCCGTGGTCAATGCCGAGCCCGGTCGAGGCATTGCCCTGCGGGTCGAGATCGACCAGCAGCACCTTCCAGCCGGTGGCAGCGAGCGCCGTGGCGAGGTTGATGGCGGTGGTGGTCTTGCCGACCCCGCCTTTCTGATTAGCCACTGCGATACGGATCATGGCTTACGCGTCCCCTTGCCCCTGCGTCGAACCTGCTCGGCGACGATGATCTGCGCATCCGCGTCGGTGAGGCTGGGTTCGAGCTGGAAGACACCCTGCCACGAAGGATCGACCGCTTCCAGTTCGGACTTTGCGTTTCTGCCCTTGGGCAGGACCCAGCGTGTCTGTGGCGTGGCGAATTGCGCCCCGAGATCGAACAATTTGCCGAGCGGGGCGAAGGCGCGGGCGCTGATCGCGTCGAACGGCCCCGCCTCGAACCGCTCAACCTTCGACGCGATCACTTCCGATTTGCCTTCGATGCCGAGCAGCTCCGAGGCGCGGCGGAGGAAGTCCACCCGCATCCGCCGCTCCTCCACCATCGTCACCCGAGCCGGATGCAGCGCCCCGATGACAAGGCCGGGAAAGCCGGCTCCAGTGCCCAGGTCGAGCCAGGTGGCGGCATGGGGTGCGAAGCGGATAAGTTGCGCCGAATCGACGATATGGCGCGTCCAGATCGAGTCCAGTGTTCCACGTGAAACAAGGTTCTGGTGCTCATTCTCTTCGCGCAGGAACGCCACGAAGGAGTCGAGTCGCTCTAATGTTTCACGTGAAACATCGAGTTCGTCCTTGAGCCACTGACGCGCGCCTGCTTCGTCCATTAGGCGGCCTTGCGCCGGGCGTGAACGAGGATCGCGGCGAGGGCCGCGGGCGTGATCCCGCGGATACGACCGGCGGCGCCGAGCGTAGGCGGCCGCGTCGCGGCCAGGCGCTCGACCATCTCGGTGGAGAGGCCGGCGATGGCGCGATAGTCGAGATCGGCCGGAATCCGAACTGCTTCGTCTGCCTTTAGCCGGGCGATCTCGCCCTGCTGGCGGATCAGATATGGGGCGTAGCGGTGGTCCTGCACGGCCTCGTCGAGGACCTGCCGGCGGTGACCGGCAAGAGCAGGGGCGATCCGCAGCAGTGCGTCCGCGTCCACTTCGGGGAAGCGAATCCAGTCGGCAAGGCTGCGCTTGCCGCCCTCGTCGCGCACGCCCACGCCGGCCTGATTGAGCTCGGCCGCGCTGTGCTTGGTCGAAAGAAGCTCTTCGATCGCAGCGCGCTCGGCCTGGCACGCCGCGAACATCCGCCGGCGTTCGTCGGTCACGCATCCAGCAGCGATGGCCTGGGGCGTGAGGCGCGCATCGGCATTGTCGGCCCGCAGTCGCAGCCGATATTCGGCGCGGGCGGTGAGCATCCGGTACGGCTCGGTGACGCCCTGCAGCGTGAGGTCGTCGATCATCACGCCGATATAAGAGTCGCTGCGGTCGAACAGGATCGGGGCCCGACCGAGCGCGTGCGCCGCAGCATTGATCCCTGCCACCAGCCCCTGGGCCGCCGCCTCCTCATAGCCTGTGGTGCCGTTGATCTGTCCGGCGAGATACAGGCCCTGGACGTCGCGCACCGCGAGCGTCGGCTCGAGGATACGCGGATCGACATGGTCATATTCGACTGCATAGCCGGGCTGAACGATCTCGGCGCGCCCGAGGCCGGGCAACGAGCGGACCAGAGCGAGCTGCACATCCGCGGGGAGCGAGGTCGAAATCCCGTTGGGATAGACGGTGGCGTCGTCGAGGCCCTCGGGCTCGAGGAAGACCTGATGGCCGTCGCGATCGCCGAAACGGTGCACCTTGTCCTCGATCGACGGGCAGTAACGCGGGCCGACGCCGGTGATCTCGCCCGCGAAGAGCGGCGAACGGTCGAGCGACGCGCGGATAATCTCGTGGGTTCGCGCATTGGTCCGCGTGATCGCGCAGAAGAGCTGCGGCGCGACCCGGCCCGCGCCGAGCGACGACATCGTCCAGTCGCCGTCGTCGCTCGGCTGCCGCTCAAGCGCTGCCCAGTCGATCGTCCGGCCGTCGAGGCGCGGCGGCGTGCCGGTCTTCAGCCGGGCGAGGGGCAGGTCCAGGGCGCGCAATTGCTCGGCCAGCGTCACCGCCGCGCGCTCGCCGACGCGCCCGCCGACGCAGTTGCTCATCCCGAAATGCAGCTTGCCGTTGAGGAAGGTGCCCGTGGCGAGGACCACCGCCCCAGCGCCGAACTCGCGGCCGTCCGCCAGCGTCAGCCCCGTCACGCGCGTGCCCTCGAGGCGGAGCGCTGCCGCTTCCCCCTCGACGATCTCCAGCCCGTCCTGGCCGTCGAGCAAAGCGTGAATCGCTTCCTTGTAACGGCGCCGATCGGCCTGCACCCGCGGCCCGCGCACGGCCGCGCCCTTGCTGGCGTTGAGCATGCGATAGTGGATCGCGGCATGGTCGGCGGCCCGCCCGATCAGCCCATCGAACGCATCCACCTCGCGCACGAGATGGCCTTTGCCGAGCCCGCCGATCGCCGGGTTGCACGACATCGCGCCGATCGACCTACGCGTGAAGCTGACCAGCGCCACCGAGGCACCCATGCGCGCGGCAGCCGCGGCCGCCTCGCAGCCGGCATGGCCCCCGCCGACGGTGATGATGTCGAAGCGCTCGTTCATGCGCCGCCCTTAGCCGATATCGGCCGCGCGGCGAAGACGGGAATGTTCCGCGTGTTCCACGTGGAACATCACTTGCCGATGCAGAATTGTCCGAACAGCGCGTCGAGCATGTCCTCGACCCCGGCGCGCCCGGTGATCCGGTCGAGCGCCCCGCGGGCGTGACGCAAAGCTTCCGAAGCGATGATGAGGTCGTGCGCCGTCGCTGCCTCGCGAAGCGCGCCGAGGCATTCGGCCACCAGCGCCCGGTGCCGGGCGTTGATCGCGACTTCCCCCTCCCGCGGCAGCAGAGCCCGGCTGCGCTCGGTGAGCAATGCGACGAGCCTGGACATGCCTGCGCCGGTCTCCGCCGACACGCTGATGTCCGCCATCGGATCGGCCTGTTCGCGCAGGTCCGCCTTGGGCTCGACGACGATCGTCCGCTCGCCGTCGGGGCGCTCCCGCGGGTCGCCAAGCCACAGGATGAGGTCGGCATCCGCCAGACTTTCCCGCGCCAGCCCGACCCCGATCGTCTCGATCTCGTCACCGCTCTCGCGAAGCCCGGCCGTGTCGACCAGCAGGAACGGCGAGCCGCCGATCGCCGTCGGCGCCTCGACCCGGTCGCGAGTCGTCCCGGCGATAGGCGAGGTAATGGCCGCCTGACGACCGGCTAATGCATTGAGAAGACTTGATTTTCCCGCGTTCGGCGGACCGGCGATGACGACCCGGACGCCGTCGCGCAGGCGTTCGGAGCCGGGCCGGTCCAGCATTGCGCCCATCTCGTCGATGAGAGCGAGGAGGAGAGGGGATTCGGCCAGCGAAACCTCTTCCTCGACATCGCCCTCGTCGGCGAAGTCGAGCGCTGCCTCGACCTGCGCCGCCAGCGCCAGCACCTGCTGCTGCCACTGCGCGACCTGGCGGCTGAGCGCGCCTCCGGCCAAAGCGAGCGCCGCGCGGCGCTGCGAATCGGTCTCGGCCATCAGCAGGTCGGCGAGCCCCTCGGCTTCGGCGAGGTCGATACGGCCATTTTCGAACGCGCGGCGGGTGAATTCGCCGGGCAAGGCCGGACGAAGCCCCGCCACCGCCGTCAGCGCCTCGAGCATTGCAGCGACTACCGATCGGCCGCCGTGAAGATGGAATTCGGCAAGGTCCTCGCCGGTCGAGCTGTTCGGGCCCGGGAAGCGGATGACGAGCCCGTTATCGAGCAGGTCGCCGAGCGCGGGATGGCGCAACGTTGCCATGCTGGCCCGCCGCGGCTCGGGAAGCCGCCCCGCGAGCATCCGCACCGTTTCATCCGCCATCGGGCCGCTCACCCGCACGACCGCGATCGCCGCCGGCGGATTGCCCGAGGACAAAGCGTAGATCGTATCGCCGGTGGCTTGGCTCACTTCTTCCCGCTCATCTGACCCAGCATGCCGTTCCACAGGCTCAGCCCAGCCTCGCTCATCGGTCCCCACGCCTTCATCATCTCGCCGACCATTTCCGGCGTCAGGCCGTCCGCAACCGCTTTCTGCAGACGCGCGACATAGGCGTCATGGACCGGCCCGAGGTCCGGCAACCCCAGGAAGCGCCGCGCCTCCTCGGGCGTGCAATCGACATCGACCGTGATTTTCATCGGCTTCACCTCCTCGGACGGTTGCGGTCCGCGCCGGGTCTATGTGTATAGTCGCGCCCCGCCCCGCAAGCCGGAACACAAGAGGAGACACCTGATGGCGATGACCCAGATCCGCACCCTGGACGGCGATCAGGAGTTCAATGCCTATGTCGCCCGGCCCGACGGCGATCCCAGGGCGGCGGTGATCGTCATCCAGGAGATTTTCGGGGTCAACGAGGGGATCCGGCGCAAGGCCGACCATTGGGCGAGCCTCGGCTATCTCGCGCTCGCGCCGGACCTGTTCTGGCCGCTCGAGCCGGGCGTCGAGCTCAACCCGGACGTGCCCGAGGAATTCCAGGCGGCCCTTGGGCTGATGAACCGCTTCGACCAGGATCGCGGGATCAGGGACATCGAAGCGACGATCCGCGCCGCCCGCGCGATGATGCCCGAAGGCGCCAAGGTCGGCGTGGTCGGCTACTGCCTCGGCGGCCGGCTCGCTTACATGACGGCGGCGCGCACCGACGTCGACGCCAGCGTCGGCTATTATGCGGTCGGCCTCGATGGCCTGCTCCACGAGAAGCACGGCATCGCCCATCCGCTGATGCTGCATATTGCCGGCGCGGACCATTTCGTGACCCCGGACGTCCAGGCCAAGATGCACGAGGGCCTCGACGATCATCCCCGAGTCACCCTCCACGATTATCCGGGCGAGGACCATGGCTTCGCCGCCG
Organism: Pseudomonadota bacterium; assembly: GCA_023423775.1. Classification (GTDB taxonomy): domain Bacteria; phylum Pseudomonadota; class Alphaproteobacteria; order Sphingomonadales; family Sphingomonadaceae; genus Allosphingosinicella. Next base: position 16,705 of record JAFAEZ010000187.1, on the reverse strand, counting down.
AGATGGGCCAGCGCCGCAGCGAGGAAGCGGCCAGGCTCGCCGACAGCCGGACCGAAGACTTCTTCGCGCAGCACCTCGCATGACCGAAGCCTATCGCATCGTCTTCCGCGCGACCGGCGGGCCCGAGGTTCTCGAGCGCGAGCCGCTCGGCAAGCTCGTGCCCGGCGACGGCGAGCTTCTGGTCCGCAACGAGGCGATCGGACTCAACTTCATCGACACCTATTACCGCTCGGGCCTCTACCCGGCGCCGCTTCCGAGCGGCCTGGGCAATGAATCGGCCGGCACCGTCGAGGCGGTAGGCGAGAGCGTGTCGGACTTCCGCGTGGGGGACCGCGTCGGCATCTTTTCCGGAGGGCTCGGCGCTTATGCCACCCATCGGATCGTGGCCGCCGACCGCACGGTGAAGCTCCCCGACGGTGTCGGCACGGATGTCGCGGCCGCCGCGATGCTGAAAGGCTGCACTGCCGAATTCCTGATCGAGCGATGCGCCAGGGTCGAGCCCGGACAGACCGTGCTCGTCCACGCTGCAGCCGGCGGGGTGGGGTCGATCCTGGTACCGTGGCTGAAGGCGATCGGAGCGCGCGTGATCGCCCATGCCGGGAGCCCGGCGAAGGCGCAGCAGGCGCGGGAAGCGGGAGCTGACGAGGCCCTGTGCTGCCCGATGGACGAACTTGCCGTCCTGGTCCGCGACCTGACCGACGGCAAGGGCGTGCCGGTCGTTCTCGACGGGGTCGGCGCGGCAAGCTGGGACGCTTCTCTCAAGTCCGCGGGCAGGCGCGGCCTGATCGTCACTTACGGCAATGCTTCGGGGCCGGTGCCGCCCTTCACCCCGCTCGACCTGGTTCGCGCCGGATCCTTGTTCGTCACGCGGCCGACCCTGTTCGATTATATCGCCACTCCCGAAGAGATGCGGGCCTCGGCGGCGCGCCTGTTCGAGATGATCGAAAGCGGCGCCGTGCCGGTCCGGATCGGCGCGCGCTATCCCTTGTCCGACGCGGCCGAAGCCCATCGCGCGCTCGAATCGCGCAGCACGACGGGATCGACCCTGCTCATCCCCTGATCCGACTGCGGATCAGGCGAACAGCGTCGTGATGCCCACCTGCGGATCGACGAAGCCGTCATAGATCATCTTGCCGGCGACATAGAGGATCACGATCAGGCCGACCCACGCAATCCAGCGATAGCGCTCGATATATTTCGCGATCGCATTGGCGGCGAGACCCATCAGGGCGACCGACAGCAGCAGGCCGATGATCAGGATGCCGGGATGATCGCGCGCCGCGCCGGCCACCGCCAGCACGTTGTCGAGGCTCATCGAGACGTCGGCGACGGCGACCGCCCAGGCCGCGCCCGCGAAGCTCTTGGCCGGCTTCAGGCCGGCATGTTCGTCGCCCTCGATCTCCGGCGATCCCGGCGATTCCTGATCGTGGCGCAGCTCGCGGTACATCTTCCACGACACCCACAGCAGCAGCAAGCCGCCGGCGAAGATGAGGCCGACGATCTGCATCAACTGGGTCACGACCAGCGCGAAGGCGATGCGCAGGACGAGCGCCGCCAGGATGCCGATCAGAATGACCTTCTTGCGCTGCTCCGCCGGAAGGCCCGCCGCCAGCGCGCCGACGACGATCGCATTGTCGCCCGCCAGCATGATGTCGATCATCAGGACCTGGCCGAACGCCGCCAAGGCTGCCGGCGAACCCAGATTGCTGAAATCGTTGACGATATGGCCCCAGATGCTGGCAGGGCCGCCAAGCGACAGCGAGAAGTTCAGGATGAAGTCGAGCATCGTTGGCGAACGCCTCCGCGGCTTACTGGTTCATTGAGGCGAAGAAATCCTCGTTGGACTTGGCGTCCTTCATCTTGTCGAGCAGGAACTGCATCGCATCGATCGTGCCCATCTGCATCAGGATGCGGCGCAGCACCCACATCTTGGAGAGGGTTGCCGGATCGACCAGCAATTCTTCCTTGCGGGTGCCGGACTTGCCGACGTCCAGCGCCGGGAAGATGCGCTTGTCCGCGACCTTGCGGTCGAGCACGATTTCGGAATTGCCGGTGCCCTTGAACTCTTCGAAGATGACCTCGTCCATCTTGGAGCCGGTGTCGATCAAAGCGGTGGCGATGATCGAGAGCGAGCCGCCTTCCTCGATGTTGCGCGCGGCGCCGAAGAAGCGCTTGGGGCGCTGCAGCGCGTTGGCGTCGACGCCTCCGGTGAGCACCTTGCCCGAGCTCGGAACCACGGTGTTGTAGGCGCGGCCGAGGCGCGTGATCGAGTCGAGGAGGATGACGACATCCTTCTTGTGCTCGACGAGGCGCTTGGCCTTTTCGATCACCATTTCGGCGACCTGGACGTGGCGCGACGCCGGCTCGTCGAAGGTCGAGGAGATGACCTCGCCCTGGACCGAGCGCTGCATGTCGGTGACTTCCTCGGGCCGCTCGTCGATCAGCAGCACGATCAGGAAGACTTCGGGATGATTCTCGGTGATCGCCTTGGCGATGTTCTGGAGAAGCACCGTTTTGCCGACGCGCGGCGGAGCGACGATCAGGGCGCGCTGGCCCTTGCCCTGCGGGCTGACGATGTCGATGACCCGCGCGGACTTGTCCTTCTGGGTCGGATCGAGCGTATCGAGCCGCAGCTTCTCATCGGGATAAAGCGGGGTGAGATTGTCGAAATTGACGCGATGGCGAACCGCGTCGGGATCGTCGAAATTGACCGATACCAGGCGGGTCAGCGCGAAATAGCGCTCGCCGTCCTTGGGACCGCGGATCTCGCCCTCGATCGTGTCGCCGGTGCGCAGGCCGAATTTCCGGACCTGGTTCGGCGCCACATAGATGTCGTCGGGCCCGGCGAGGTAATTGGCCTCGGGGCTGCGCAGGAAGCCAAATCCGTCGGGCAGGACCTCGATCGTTCCCATGCCCATGATCTCCTGGCCGTTTTCGGCCTGGACCTTGAGGATGGAGAACATCAGTTCCTGCTTGCGCAGCGTGGAGGCGCCCTCGATGCCAAGCTCTTCGGCCATGGCCACCAGATCGGCGGGGGTCTTCTGCTTCAAATCTTTGAGATGCATAGAGAATTCTCGGGAAAGCGGGATACGGTCGTCCGAAGCGCTGAGAGATCAGAATGCGGCTGGATTGCCCGCAAGGACTGCGAGCCAACGACTTGAGGGTGCGTTAGGCTCCACCCAGATTCAAGTCAATATGCGCTAAAAAGGACGAACGATCACCAAAATGACGATGATCGCAGTGGCGATGCCCGGCACTTCGTTCATGATCCGCAGCGCCTTGCCGCTCACCGGCCGCTCGCCGCGGGCCAGTTTCTTGCCGTAGCCGACCATCCAGCCATGATAGCCGGACAGGGCGACGACGAGCGCGAACTTGGCGTGGAACCAGCCTTGCGACCAGGCCCCGGTCATGAAGGCGAGGGTCAGGCCGAACAGCCAGACCAGGATCATCGCCGGCGTGATGATGATGTTGCGGAGCTTCCGCTCGCGGTCGATCCAGCGTTTCTCCTCGACCGAACCGGGCGTCGCCTCCTGATGGTAGACGTAATAACGAGGCAGCATGAACAGGCCCGCGATCCAGAAGATCACGAAAATGACGTGCGCAGCCTTGATCCAGGCATAGGTCAATTGGAGAGCCGTTTCGAAATCATAGCCGGTCACTGGCGCACCAGCTGGAGGAGTTGCTCGACATGAGCGATCGGCGTGTCCGGCAAGATGCCATGCCCCAGGTTGAAGATATGCGGCCTATCTTCGAACGCTGATATGATGCGGGCGACCGCTTTTTCAAGCGCGTCGCCGCCGGCGATCAGCGCGAGCGGATCGAGATTGCCCTGGACCGGCAGGGCCGCCGGCAGCGCCCCCTGCGCCCAGACTGGGTCGACCGTCTCGTCGAGGCCCAGCGCGTCGACGCCGGTCTCGCGGGCATAAGCCGGCAGCTTGCCGCCGGCGCCCTTTGGGAAGCCGATCACCGGGATGTCGGGATGACGCGCCTTGAATGCCGCGACGATGCGCGCATTGGGGGCGATCACCCATTGCTCGAACTGCGCCGGGGCGAGGCTGCCCGCCCAGCTGTCGAACAATTGGACGGCCTCGACGCCGGCCGCGACCTGACCCGAAAGATAATCCACCGTCATGTCGGCGACCGCATCGATGATTTCCTGGAAGGCGGCGGGATCGCGATAGGCATAGCGCCGGGTGGCGGCCTGCTCCTTGCTGCCCTGGCCCGCCACCATATAGGTCGCGACCGTCCAGGGACTGCCTGCGAAGCCCAGGAAGGTGGTTTCCGGCGGCAACGCGCGTTTCACCTTATCCACCGTCCGGTAGACCGCTTCGAGGCGCTCCGGCGCGGGCTTGAGCGACGCGAGGGCGGCATCGACCAGCGGTGGCGACAGGCGCGGTCCTTCGCCGGCCTCGAAACGCAGATCCTGACCCAGCGCGTAGGGCACGATCAGGATATCGGAGAACAGGATCGCCCCGTCGAAGCCGAACCGGCGGATCGGTTGGAGCGTGACTTCGGCTGCCGCGTCGCTGTCGTAGACGAGTTCGAGGAAGCCACCCTTGTCAGCCCGAAGCGCCCGATATTCGGGCAGGTAGCGGCCCGCCTGACGCATCAGCCAGATCGGCTTTTTGCCCGGATTTCCGCCATTCAGGACGGTGAGCAGGGGCTTGTTCGATCCGGACATAAGGGGCGCTGACTCCGCCTCTCTTATCTAAAGAGTCTTATTTAGAAGAGAGTCTGATGAAGGTTGTAGGGCGTCGGATCCGGGGGTTTATTGAATCGCACCGTTTTTGCAAACAGCTTGACTCCGAAGGCCCCTGCGGACCCCTGCAGATTCGCGCAAACGATCCCCGCTATCCACAATCTGGGGATGGAACTTATCCGATGTTCGGCAAACTGTGGATGGAATCCGGACAACGGGGGCGAATCGATTTGTTGAAAGCGCCCCGAAGCTTCCGCTAGCGCTTTCCCCAGGCTTTTCCACAGGCGGATTTTCGATGGGTCAGTTCCACCTCCACCTCCTCTCGGATTCCACGGGTGAGACGCTGGAAGTCGTTGCAAAGGCGTGCCTTGCCCAGTTCGACGGGGTCGAGGCGTTGCGCCATTTCTGGCCCATGATCCGATCCGAGGGCCATCTCGACCGGGTGCTCGACGATATCGAGCGGCGACCGGGGCTCGTTCTCTACACCCTGGTGAACAGCAATATCCGCCGCGAGCTCGAGCAGAAATGCCGCCGCCGCGGGATCCATGCCGTGTCGGCGCTCGATCCGGTCATCGACGCTCTGTCGGCTGTGCTCGGCCAGGAGGCGAAGGCGCGACCGGGCCGCCAGCACGCGCTCGACGCAGCTTATTTCGCGCGCGTCGATGCGATCCAGTTCTCGATTGCGCATGACGACGGCGTCAACGCCCAGAATTGGGAGGAGGCCGACATCGTCCTCGCCGGCGTGTCGCGCACCTCGAAAACCCCGACCTCCATCTATCTCGCCAATCGCGGCTACAAGGTCGCCAATATTCCGCTGGTGCCGGAATCGCCGCCGCCGCCCTCGCTCTTCTCGCTGAAACATCCTCTGGTGGTCGGGCTCACCACCGGCTCCGACCGGCTGATCCAGATCCGCCGCAACCGCCTGCTCGCGCTCAACCAGGCGCCGGAGACGGATTATGTCGACGCTGATGCGGTGGCGGCCGAGCTCGCCTTCGCACGGCGGCTCTTTGCGGATAACGGTTGGCCGGTGATCGACGTGACGCGTCGCTCGATTGAAGAAACCGCGTTTGCGATCGTTAAACTGTGCAACGAACGAATGGACGGGACCGAATGAAGCTTCTCCTCGCCTCGATGAGCACCACCCGCCGCGGCATGCTGGAGGCGGCCGGTGTCGCCTTCGATGCCGTGCCGGCGATGATCGACGAGGATGCGCGCAAGGCGGAGCTGCAGCATGATGGCCTCGCCGCCCATGTCGTCGCCAAGACCCTGGCCGAGATGAAGGCGCTGAGCGTGCTGGAGGCGGCCGGCACCCTGATCATCGGCTGCGACCAGACGCTGGAATATGGCGACGGCGAGACGTTCGATAAGCCCAAGACGCGCGACGAGGCGTTCGACCAGCTCAAGGCGCTCAGCGGCCGCAGCCATTTCCTCCATTCCGCGATCGCCATCGCCGAGAACAAGAAGATCGTGTGGCGCCATTCGGACACGGTGCGCCTGACGATGCGGACGCTCAGCGACGAATTCATCGATTCCTATCTCGACGTGGAATTTGAGGAGATCCGCAACAGCGTCGGCGGCTATCATATCGAGGGGCGCGGCGCCCAATTGTTCGATTGGATCGAGGGCAGCCATTTCGCCATTCAGGGCCTGCCGCTTCTGCCTTTGCTCAAATATCTGCGCGAGCGCAGCATCTTGATGGCATGATCACGCTCGGCCTCACCGGCTCGATCGGCATGGGCAAATCCACAGTCGCGGCGATGTTCACCGAGGAGGGCGTGCCGGTGTTCGATGCGGACGCCGTGGTGCACCGCCTCCAGGGGCCGGAGGGTGCCTTGGTCGCCGCCATCGAATCCCATTTTCCCGGCACCACCGGACGAGGCGGCGTCGACCGGACGAGCCTCGCCGAAGCGGTGCTCGGCCAGCCCGAGAAATTGCAGCGGCTCGAGGCTCTGGTCCATCCCGCGGTGGCGGCGGAGCGCACGCTGTTTCTCGACGCGCATCGCGCGGATCCGCTGGTGGTGCTCGATATCCCCCTGCTGTTCGAAAAGGGCGGCTGGGCGGACGTCGACAAGATTGCCGTCGTCTCGGCGCCGGCCGAAGTGCAGCGCGCCCGGGTCCTCGCGCGGCCCGGCATGACTCCGGAGCGGTTCGAACGGATTTTGGCGCTGCAGATGCCGGATGCCGAAAAACGCGCGCGCGCCGATTTCGTAATCCCGACCGGGGGTTCGCTGGATGAGACGAAAGCGGCAGTCCGTTCACTGATCGCTGGACTGAAAGCGCCTCCGAACCCATAAGAGTGTGATGCGGGAAATCGTTTTCGACACGGAGACCACGGGGCTCAACCCCCTCACCGGCGACCGCATGGTCGAGATCGGCTGCGTCGAGCTGATCAACCGCGTGGAGACCGGCCGGACCTTCCACGCTTATTTCAATCCGAAGCGGCCAATGCCGGCAGAAGCGCAGGCGGTGCACGGCCTTTCCGACGCCTTCCTTGCCGACAAGCCGTGCTTCGACGAATTGTGCGAGGACCTGCTCGATTTCGTCGGCGAGAGCCCGCTGGTCGCGCACAATGCGAGCTTCGATTTCGGCTTCCTGAATCACGAGCTCAGCGAATGCGGACGGCCCCTCGTCTGCATGACCCGGATGGTCGACACTTTGGTGCTGGCGCGGCAACGCCATCCCGGCGCCAAGCACAGCCTCGATGCCTTGTGCACGCGCTACGGCGTCGACCGCAGCCTGCGGGTGAAACATGGCGCACTCATCGACGCCCAGCTTCTCGCCCAAGTCTATATCGAGCTGACCGGCGGCCGTCAGATCGGATTCTCGCTGGCTCCGACGGATTTCGAACGGGATGTCGCCCCGACGCGGCCGGCCGACGCCGCCCCCATCATTGTGAAGGTCCGTCCGCCCCGGCCGCATTTCGCGTCGGAAGAGGAACTTCAGCGGCACGCCGCATTTGTAGCCGGATTGGTCGACCCCATATGGCACCGGCTGGACGGGCGCGGTTGACCCCTGACTGTCGCCGCGCCTAAGCCGCGCCCGACAATAAGTGTGGAGAAGATGATGGAAATCCGGGTCTCTGGTCATCAGGTCGATACCGGCGAGGCTCTTCGGACGCATGTCGAAGAGCGTCTGAACGCAATCGGCGAGAAGTATTTCTCGCGCACGCTGTTCGCCAATGTGACCTTCGGCAAAGGTCCCCACGATTACCAATTCACCTGCGACATCATCGCCCACGTGCCGCAAGGCGTCATTCTCAAGGGCTCGGGCCGTGCCGCGGAGGCGCACCCCGCATTCGACCAGGCGGCCGACAAAATCGAGCGCCAGCTGCGCCGCTACACCAAGCGGCTGAAGGATCGCAGCGGTGCCCCAACCGTGGCCGAAGCGCTGGCCGAGATCGCGGCCGACGCCGCCTACACCGTATTCCAGTCGGGCGAGGAGGAGCAGGAGCCGGCCGACAATCCGCCGATCATTGCCGAGACCCGGGTCGACATTCCCGACGCCAGCGTGTCCGACGCGGTGATGATCCTCGATCTGCGCAACACCAACGCCTTGCTCTTCCGCAACAGTGGGACCGGCAAGTTCAACATGGTGTACCGTCGCGGCGACGGCACGATCGGCTGGGTCGAACCGCAACGCGACTGAGCGCGAGCCGGGGGGCAGAGCTTTTCCTGAATTGGCGCGGGGGCCGTCCGGCCCCCATATCGGTGCACATATGAACGATCTGACTTCGATCCTGGACGGGGACGCCGTCGATGCTGGGCTGAGCGTCGCAAACAAGAAGGCGCTGTTCCAGCAGCTCGCCGCCGCCGCCTCGCGGCTGACCGGGATCGCAGCGAAAGACATCGTGGCGGCGCTGAACGAGCGCGAGCGGCTCGGATCGACCGGCTTCGGCAACGGCATTGCCATCCCGCACGGCAAGCTGCCCGAGCTGGACCGGGTCTTCGGCTATTTCGTGCGGCTCAACGCGCCGATCGAATTCCAGTCGATCGACAACCTACCCGTCGATCTTGTCTTCCTGTTGCTCTCGCCGACCGACGCCGGAGCCGACCATTTGAAGGCGCTGGCGGGCGTAAGCCGGGCGTTGCGTGACAAGCAGACCCTCGCAAAGCTTCGCGGCGCGCGGTCGAAGGACGCGATCTTCGCGTTGCTGGCCGGGGAAACCGCGCATGCCGCCTGAGGAATCCGGCGCCCGCGCCCATTATCGGGCGCTGGAATCGCTCTATCGCCGGGCGCCGATCAACCGCCTTTTTCAAAGCGAACTCGAGATTGTCGACGAGGGCTTTGCGAGAATCCGTTTCGAGGTGGAAGAGAGCGTGTATCACGCCGCCGGCGCCGCGCACGGCACCCTCTACTTCAAGATGCTCGACGATGCCGCTTTCTACGCCTGCAACAGCCTCGTCACCGACCGCTTCCTCCTCACCACCGCCTTCAACCTGCTGTTCACGCGCCCGCTCAAGGCCGGACCTGTGGTCGCCGAGGGCCGCTGGGCCAGCGGCAAGCGCCGGGTCTATGTCGCCGACGCGCGCCTGATCGATTCGACCGGGGAGGAGGCGGCGCGCGGTACGGGCACCTTCATGCGCTCGCACATTCCGCTCTCCGGCCTCGACGGCTACCGCGTCGGATGAGCCAGGCTCGGCTCGCGACCTCGATCCTCGTCGGCGGGCTGGTGCGCAAGGCCGAGTCGGAAGGCGGATTTGCAGCGGTGCTGGCGAAGGGCGACCCGACGGCGGGGGCGGTGCTCATCGTGCTAGTCGAACGCGGCGGGGATCCGCGGATCCTCGAGCGGATTCTACAACCTGACGGCCGCTACGTCTGGCAGCAGACGGAGTTGGGCAACCCGGCTGACCTCCGGAAGTTCCTCGACCGGCGCCGCGGATTCGATCCTGACATCTGGATTTTGGAACTGGACGTCCCATCGCGGGAACGGTTCGCCGCTGGAATGATCGATTTTGATTGACCCTCGGATGGCGCCACATCATTACGCGCCCATCACTTTTCGAGCGGGGGGCCGCGCAAGACGCCAGGGGTTCGGCGTTGCGGCCACAGCGAGACGGGGGGACGACCCAGGGCGAGTTTTTCTGAGCGCCTGACGGTCCGAGAACCGCACAGTCCAGAGACTTGATGCTTCGTTACATACGCGCCGCCGGCATTGCCGGGGCAGCCATGACGCTGGCCGCGGGTGCGGCTTACGCCGATACCTCGATGGCTTCCGAAGCCGATACGGCCAACCCCGTACGCTATATCGACCATGCCGCCGCCGACTTGGACGGCGCCACCTTCGCTTCGGCGAGAATGGATACGCCGGCCATCCCGGCGCAGCAGGTCGATTTTTCCACGCCCGTTCCCGATCATGCCGTCGCTACCGTCGACGAGCCCGTTATCGCCCCCGAGCCCGCGCCGAAGTCGCGCTCGTTGCGCGAACTGGTCGGCGAACATGCCCGCTCCGAGGCGGTTGACGCGGAGCATGAGTGCCTCGCCGAGGCCGTCTATTTCGAATCGAAGGGCGAACCGCTCGAGGGCCAGCTCGCGGTCGCCGAAGTCGTGATCAACCGCGCCGAATCCGGGCGTTACCCTTCCACCCTGTGCGGCGTCGTCAAGCAGCGTGGCCAATTCTCGTTCGTGCGTGGCGGCCGCATCCCTAACGCGCCCAGCGGGACCGAAGCCTGGCGCAAGGCCGTCGCAATCGCTCATATCGCCCGCGAGGAGCTCGCCGAGAGCAAGGCCGAGGACGCGATGTTCTTCCACGCCACGCGCGTCCGCCCTTCGTGGCGCGGTCTGAGGCGCATCGCTGCGGTGGGCAACCACGTCTTCTACCGCTGATCCCGCGGATCGGTCTGAAAAACGCCCGCTCTCCGGCTGGAGGGCGGGCTTTTTCGTGCCGTGCCTTTATTCTGTTCCCTTTTCATTCTAACTTCCAGCAATGGCTTCCCTTCCGAGTCTCGACGGCTGCTTCGCCGAATCGCCGCTGATTGCGCAGGACGTCGCGCGCGGCGTGACGCGGTTGTTTTTCCGTCAGGATCTGTTCGGAATCTGCGAAGTGCCGCTGCCCAACGGCCGCCGCGCCGATCTGATGGCGGTGTGCGGGAAGGGGCTTCTGACGATCGTCGAGATCAAGGTTTCGAAGGCGGATCTGCTCGGCGACCAGAAATGGCGCGACTATCTCGACTATTGCGACCGCTTCTATTGGGCGGTGCCGGCCGGCTTCGATCTGGCTTTGCTGGAAGGCGAAGGCCAGGGCCCCGACGTTTCAGGCTTGATCGTCGCCGATCGCTATGATGCGGCGGTGGTCCGCGAGGCGCCGATGCGACAGCTCGCGGCGGCCCGGCGCAAGGCGGAGACTCTGCGTTTCGCCCGCCGGGCGGCGCGGCGTCTGGTCGGCGGAATCGACCCCGGGCTGGCCGGTCTCGACTAAAGGACCGGGCCGGAGACTTCCTTGGCGGGCTTGGCCGGCGCTTCGAGCAATTTGACGATGCTAGCGGCGCGCGCATCGCGCTTGGCATAATCCAGCGCGGAATAACCGGTGCTGCTGTCGGCCTTGCGCGGATCGGCGCCGCGGGCGAGCAGCAAGCGAACCATCGGCACGTCGCGATTGAGCACGGCAAGGATCAGCGGCGTCTCGCCGCGCTTGTTGGCCGCATTGACCGACGCCTGGCGCGCGAGAAGGAATTCGGCGCCCTCGACCCAGCCGATCTGGGCGGCGAGGGCGAGCGGGCTGTTGCCTTCGCGATTCTCGCTGTCGACGCGCGCGCCCTTGCCGACGAGGAAGCGGAGCCAGGTGAGATCGCGCTCGCGGGTGACGACGTGCAGCACGGAATCGCCGGTGGCATGGTCGCGCGTGTTGATGATCGTGGTCGACGGCTTCGACAGCAGATCCGTGACCTTGTCCCCGTCCCTTTTCTTGACCGCCTCCATCAGAGCGAAGCTGTCCGACGTGAGTTGCTGCGCTGCCGCCGGGACCGCGACCACGGCCAAAGCGGCCGCCGCGAAGAACGCTTTGGATATCCGGATCACGATTTCTACCCCGCCTCAGTACCAGCTTGATTGTCGGCCTGTAGCAAAGCAAGGCTGGCCGCGCCATGAATGAACGCCGTTTTCTCGCTTCGCTCGCCTTGCTTCTCACCCTTCTGCTCGGAGCTTGCGGGCCGAAGGCGGACGAAGCCCCGCCGCTTGCCGGCGCCGCGCTTGGCGGCCCCTTCGCGCTGACCGATCAGGACGGGAAGCAGGTCACCGACAAGGATTATGACGGCCGCTACCGGCTCGTCTATTTCGGCTTCACTTATTGCCCCGACGTTTGTCCGGTCGACCTGCAGGTGATCGGTCAGGGCTTCCGCCAGTTCGAAAAGAGCGACCCGGCGCTGGCGGCCAAGGTCCAGCCAATCTTCATCACCGTCGATCCGGAGCGCGATACGCCGCCGGTGGTGAAGCAATTCGTGTCGGCCTTCCATCCCCGGCTGGTCGGTCTCACCGGCACGCCGGAGCAGATCGCCCAGGTAGCGAAACGCTACGGCATTTATTATATCAAGGAGCAGTCGGAAGGCGCGAGCGGCTATCTGGTGAACCACTCGCGCAACGCCGTCCTGTTCGGCCCGAAGGGCGAGCCGATCGCCATCGTTCCGCACGACCAGGGACCCGAAGCGGTCGCCGCGGAGCTCAAACGCTGGGTGCAATGAACTTCTGGGAAAAGCCGCTCGTAGAACTGACCCGCGACGAATGGGAAAGGCTGTGCGACGGCTGCGGCAAATGCTGCCTCCACAAGGTGGAGGATGCCGACACCGGCGAGATCTACAACACCAACGTCACCTGCAAATTGCTCGACAGCCATAGCGGGCTCTGCACCAATTATAAGGGGCGGCGCAGCTTCGTCCCCGATTGCGTCCAGCTCACTTTCCAGAAGGCCGGCACTTTGCCCTGGCTGCCCTCGACCTGCGCCTATCGGTTGCGGGCGGAGGGCAAGCCGCTTCCAGGCTGGCACTATCTGATCACCGGCAGCCGCGACACGGTCCACGAGGCCGGCCAGTCGGTCCGCGGCTGGACCATCCCCGAGGGCGAGGCCGGGCCGCTCGAATATCATCTTTCCGACCGTGAGCTCTGAGCTTCGCTTCGAGGGCGGCTTGGTGAGCGCCGTCCTCACGCTGAAGACTTCGGCGCGAGCAAAGGTCATGCGCCTGCGCGTCGATCCCCGCACCGGAGCCGTAATCCTCACCGTGCCGCGTCGCGTCTCACAGCGGCGGGCGCTGCAATGGGCCGCGGGGCACCGCGACTGGATCGAGAAGACGCTGTCCGCAATCCCGGCGCCTCTCGTGCTCGCGCACGGCTGCGAGATTCCGCTCCAGGGCGTGCCTCATGCGATCGATTGGCGTCCGGACCGCTCGCGAATCGCCCGGGTCGAGGACGGCCGCATTGTGATGGGTGGGCCGGAGGAAACGCTGGTCCCCAGACTGGAGCGTTGGCTGCGGCGGCAGGCGCTGGACGTGCTGACCCGGGAAACCCACGAATATGCCGCAAAGGCTGGGGTCACGGTCAGCCGCGTCGGCGTCGGCGACACAGTGTCGCGCTGGGGAAGCTGCTCCTCGTCTGGGACCATCCGCTACAGCTGGCGCCTCATCCTGGCGCCCGATTGGGTACGCCGAGCGACTGTAGCGCATGAAGTGGCGCACCGCGTCCATATGGACCACAGCCCGCGCTTCCACGCCTTGGTCGAGCAATTGTTCGGCGCCGATCCGACGCCGGCGCGCTTATGGCTGCGCCGGAACGGGGCGGCGCTCCATCGGATCGCGCGCGCTTAGCTGACGCGGCGGAGGTGCCTGACGGGGCGCCGGGGGCGGCGCCCTCTCCCGTCCGACGGCTCGATCCAGCCATTCCTGGTTGAGTTCTTCCCGCCTCGGCTCATCGGCCGGCGCCGGCAGCGGCTGCGGCGCTACCTCGATCGGCTGGCCCGGTTGCGGCGCAATCGGATTGCCGTCCGGGTCGACCATCATGCCCGGCTCTCCGGGGATGGGGCCGTTTTCCGGCTCGCCGAACCACGCTTCCTCGTCGGGCTCCATCTCCCAGTCGGGCACCGCAACCTCGATGTCGAACTTCTCGACCGGGCGGTTGGCCACCGCGCGGACCATGTGGTCGCGGAACGCGCGGGCGGGCGAAGTGCCGCCTTGCAGGCCGGGCAACGCCTTGGCGTCGTCGCGGCCCATCCACACGCCGGTGGTAAGGCCGCTCGAGAAGCCGATGAACCAGCCATCCTTGTTGGAGTTGGTGGTTCCGGTCTTGCCGGCGACCGGCCGACCGATCTGGGCGGCGCGGCCGGTGCCGGTCAGGACCGCGGCCTGCAGCAGGTCGGTCATCTGCGCCGCCACCCAGGGCGCGACCAGGACGCGCGATTGGTCGACTTCGTGCTGGTAGAGGACGCTGCCGTCAGCGGTGGTCACCCGGCGGATGCCGTAGGGCACGACGGCCACGCCCTTCTGGCCGACCGAGGCGAAGGCGCGGGTCATGTCGATCAGCCGCACGTCGGACGTCCCCAATACCATCGAGGGCTGGGTATTGATCTCCGTCGTGATGCCGAAGCGCTGTGCCATGTCGGCGATCGTGCGGAAGCCGACTTCCTGGCCCAAGCGGGCGGAGATCGTGTTGATCGACCGTGCAAAGGCCTCGCGGATCGTCACCGGCCCCGAATGAGTGCGGCTGCTGTTGCGCGGGCTCCAGCCGCCGATCGTGATCGGTTCGTCGACCACGGTGTCGTCGGGCGTGTAGCCGGCCTCCAATGCGGAGAGATAGACGAACAGTTTGAACGCCGAGCCGGGCTGGCGGGTCGCCTGCGTCGCCCGGTTGTAGATCGAGCTCACATAGTCGCGGCCGCCGACCATCGCCCGCACCGCGCCGTCGCGGTCCAGCGTGACGAGCGCGCCCTGCGCGCCCTTGGGCGTGTTGGCGTTGATCGCCTGGTCTGCCGAGCGCTGCATAGCCGGATCGAGCGTAGTCCAGACGTCGATCGGCTCGACCGATTCATCGATCAAGGTGTCGAGCTGCGGGAGGACCCAGTCGGTGAAATAGCGGACGCTGTTCTGCTTCGGCGTCGGCACGAACTTGACTTCGGCCGGCTCGGCCGAGGCGGCCTCCGCGGGCGTGATGTCGCCCGTCTCCAGCATCAGCTTGATGACGACGCCGGCGCGGCCGCGCGCGGCCTCGGCATCGGCGGTCGGCGAATAATTGGACGGGGCCTTGACCAGGCCGGCGATGATCGCGGCTTCGGAGAGGCTGAGCGTATCGGCGCTGTGGCCGAAGAAGCGGCGCGACGCGGCGTCGATGCCGTAGGCGCCACCGCCGAAATAGACGCGGTTGAGGTAGAGCTCGAGAATCTGCTCCTTGGAGAAGCGGCGTTCGAGCGCCAGCGCCAGGATCGCCTCGCGCACCTTGCGCCCGAAGGTGCGGCTGTTGGTCAGGAAGATGTTGCGGGCGAGCTGCTGGGTGATCGTCGATCCGCCCTGGGCCCAATGGCCACGCTGGACGCGCACCTTGACCGCGCGGGCGAGGCCGATCGGATCGACGCCGGGATGCATGTGGTAGCGGCGGTCCTCGACTGCCAGCATCGCATCCTTCATCACTTCGGGGATCTCGTCGTAGCGAACCCATTCGCCGAAGCTCGGCCCGAGCGACACGAGGGTGCTGCCGTCGGCCGCGCGCACACGGATCATCTGGCCAAGGTCGTCGCGCCGGACCAGCTCCGAGTAGCTGGGCAGCGAATTCATCGCGACGACGACCGCCACCACCAGCGCCACCAGGCCCACCAGACCTGCATAGACGCCGATTTTGAAGGTCGTGATCAAGGTCCGCTTGAGCGGAGAGGAAGCAGTACTGGCCATGGACGCCGAGAGATAGGGCCAGACGCCGAACCTCACAAGCAGAAGCGCTATCGTGGAATCGCGACCCTGCGTCGGCTCGCCGCCGGCGCTTTCGCTCCGGTAGGGCCGCAGGGATGGGGCTTATTTCTTAGCCTTGAAGTCCAGCGAGGCGCTGTTGATGCAGTAACGAAGTCCCTCGGGCCCGGGGCCGTCGGGAAAGACATGGCCGAGATGTCCGTCGCAGCGGGCGCAGCGTACTTCGACCCGGCGCATGCCGTGGCTCACATCCTCATGCTCGGTAATCGCGTCCGGCTCCTCCGGGGCTGTGAAGCTCGGCCAGCCGCAGCCGGAATCATATTTGGCGTCGCTCTCGAACAGGGGTTCGCCGCAGCCGGCGCAGCGATATTCGCCTTCCTGATGGTTGTTCCAGTAGCGGCCCGTGAAGGGGCGTTCGGTGCCGGCCTCGCGCAGCACGTGATATTGCTCGGGCGAGAGGCGCTCGCGCCATTCCTTCTCGGACAAATCGAGGCGGTCGTCTGCTGGCTTGGTCATGGTCGTGCTGTGGGAAGGCTCGTCCGCAGGGTCAACCATTATGAAATCCTTGTGAGGCGAAGGTTTGGTTAGCGAAACTTTTACCATTCCGACCGTAAAACTACGACATGACCAGAAGGTTGCTCCTGGCCGTCGCGCTGCTCGGCTGCGCGATCGGGCCGATCGCGCCGGCCGCGCAGGCGCAATGCGCCCTGTGCGCTGCCCCGGCCGCTACCGAAAATTCGAATCTGGTTCCGCTGACCGTCCAGGCCGAGAGCGACATCGATTTCAGCAAGGTCGGCCTCGTCGTCGCCAATCAGGGCGGCCAGATCGAGATCGCGTCCGATAGCGGCGCGCGCACGATCAGCGGGGCACTGGTCGATCTTGGCGGCATGGCCGTTCGGGGAACGGTGGTAGTCCGCGGTGAGCCGCGCCGCCGGATCGAGGTGGAGCTGCCTGCCAGCGTCACCCTGGCTTCGGCCGATGGCGGGACACTGCAGATGACCGATTTCACCACCGATCTCGACAAGACTCCGCGGCTTGGCGTCGACGGCGTCCTGCGATTCGGCTTCGGCGCGCGACTGAAGGTGGACGGCCGATCCGACGGGGATTTCCGCGGCTCGGTACCGATCACGGT
>JAFAEZ010000158.1 GCA_023423775.1 Pseudomonadota bacterium | reverse complement strand
ACGCTGGCGTCGCCGCTGGCGCCGAGCGTCGGCAGCCGGTCGGCGGCCTGGATGCGATAGAGGCCGCGCGCTTCCTCGATCTGCGCGACCGCGACGGCGAGGTCGCGGTTGCGGACCAGCGCGGTGGCGACGAGCTGCTCGAGCCGCGGATCGGCGAAGAAGTCGCGCCAGCCGATCTCGACCGCGCGCTGGCCGAGGGTGACGTCGCCGGCATAGCCGGGAAAGTCGCTCGCGGTCGGCAGGTCGGGCCGCTGGTGCGGCGGCGCGAGCTGGCAGCCGCCGAGCAAAGCGGCGAGGGTGAGGACGAAGGCCTTACGCATGGCTGGGCTCCGGGCTGTCGGAGGTCCGCGCCTCGCCGGGGGCGGGCGGGCGCCTCCGGGTCAGCCAGCGGCGTACCGACAGGTAGAAAACGGGGATGAAGAAGATGCCGAGCAGGGTCGCGGCGAGCATGCCGCCGACGACGCCGGTGCCGACCGCGATGCGGCTGGCGGCGCCGGCCCCGTTGGCGGTGAACAAGGGGATCATGCCGCCGATGAAGGCCAGCGACGTCATGATGATCGGACGAAGCCTGAGCTTCACCGCCTCCAAAGTCGCCGCCAGCGGGGTCTTGCCCTCGGCTTCCTGCTCGATCGCGAACTCGACGATCAAAATCGCGTTCTTGGCGGCAAGGCCGATGATCGTGATCAGGCCGACGTTGAAATAGACGTCCGCCGAAAGGCCGCGCATCATCGTGAACAGGATCGATCCAAGCACGCCGAGCGGCACGACCAGCAGGACGGCGACCGGGATCGCCCAGCTCTCGTACAGAGCGGCGAGCAGCAGGAAGACGACCAGGAAGGACAGGCCAAGCAGGAGGCCGATCTGGCCCCCCGACTGCTTCTCCTCGAAGGAGATGCCGGTCCATTCATAGGCGAAGCCTTCCGGGAGCTGGGCGGCGAGCCGCTCCATCTCCGCCATCGCCTCGCCGGTCGAATGGCCGGGGGCGGCCATGCCGGAGATGGTGGTGGCGGGATAGCCGTTGTAGCGCTGGAGCTGCTGCGGGCCCGAAGTCCATTCGACCTGCGTGAACGAGCCGAACGGCACCATCTCGCCGGCCGCATTGCGGACCTTGAGCGCGAGCACGTCCTCGGGCGTCATCCGGTAAGGCGCATCGGCCTGGAGCAGGACGCGCAGGACGCGGCCGTCACGGGTGAAGTCGTTGGCGTAGGCGCTGCCGAAGGTGATGGCGAGCGTGCCGTTGACGTCGCCGATCGACAGGCCGAGCGCGCGCGCCTTGACCCGATCGATCACCACCTTGAGCTGCGGCGCATCCTCCTGCGCCTCGGGGCGGACGCCGACGAGCAGCGGACTCTGGCTGGCCGCGCCGAGCATCTGGTTGCGCGCGGCGAGCAGGGCCGCATTGCCGTTGCCGCCGACATCCTCGAGCTTGAAGGTGAAGCCGCTGGCGGTGCCGAGCTCCTGGATGGCGGGCGGATTGAGCGCGAAGACCATGGCGCTCTTGATCTGGCTGAAGGCGCCCATCGCCTTGCCGACCAGCGTCATCGAGCTGTTCTCGACGCCGGGCCGCTCGTCCCACGGCTTCAGCGTGCTGAAGGCGATGGCGTTGGCCTGGCCCTGCCCGAAGAAGCTGAAGCCGCGCACGACGACGAGATTTTCGACGATGTCCTGCTCGCGATAGAAGGCCTTCACCGCGGTGATGGCTTCTTCGGTGCGCTCGCGGGTCGCGCCCGGCGGGGCCTGGATCGCGGTGATGACCGTGCCCTGGTCCTCGGCCGGCAGGAAGCCGCCCGGGAGCCGCGAGAAGAGGAACAAGGTGACCACCAGCATCGCGGCGAACACGCCGAGCCAGCGGACCGGCGCGCGCAGCATCCGGCCGACGCCGCCCTGGTAGCGCAGGGTCGTCCGTTCGAACCAGCTGTTGAAGCCGGCGAAGAAGCGCCCGGTACGGCGCGTGAACCAATTTTCCTTGCGCTGGTCTGCGGGGACGTGCGGCTTCAGGAAAGTGGCGCACAAAGCCGGCGTGAGGGTCAGCGCGAGCAAGGCCGAGAAGCCGATCGACACTATCAGGGTGACCGAGAATTGCCGATAGATGGCGCCGGTCGAGCCTGGGAAGAAGGCCATCGGCACGAACACTGCCATCAGCACCAAAGTGATGCCGACGATCGCCGAGGTGATCTGGCCCATCGCCTTCACCGTCGCCTGATAGGGCGGGAGGCCTTCCTCGGCCATGATGCGCTCGACATTCTCGCTGACGACGATGGCGTCGTCGACGAGGATGCCGATCGCCAGCACCATCGCGAACAAAGACAACACGTTGATCGAGAAGCCGAACAGCCACAGGCCGAGGCAGGCGCCGGCGAGGGCGATCGGCACGACGATGGTGGGGATCAGGGTGGCGCGCCAGTTCTGCAGGAACAGGAACATGACGAGGAAGACGAGCACCATCGCCTCGAGCAGGGTCTTCACGACCTCGGTGATCGACGCTTCGATGAACGGCGTGGTGTCGTAGGGAACCGTCCAGGTGATGTCCTCGGGGAAGGCCTGGGCGAGTTCGGCCATGCGCGCGCGGACGCCCTCGGCCGTGGCGAGCGCGTTGGCGCCGGTCACCATCTGGATGGCGACGCCGGCGACCGGCTTCCCGTTCAATTCGGAATCGAACAGATAGGTCTGGGCGCCGAGCTCGACGCGGGCGACGTCACCCAGCGTGACGGCCGAGCCGTCCGGGTTGGCGCGCAGGATGATGTCGGCGAACTGCTCGGGCGTGGTGAAGCGGCTCTGGGTCAGCACCGTGGCGTTGAGCTCGGTGCCGCCCGCCATCGGCAGGTCACCGATCTGACCGCCGGGGCTCTGGCTGTTCTGTTCGCGCACGGCGGCCAAGGCTTCGGCCGCAGACAGGCGGTAATTGGCGAGCTTCTGCGGATCGAGCCAGATGCGCATCGCATAAGGCGAGGCGAAGACCTGGACGTTGCCGACGCCCTCGACGCGCCGCAGCTCGTCGACGATGCGGGCATTGGCGAAGTTGCCGAGCTCGAGCGCGCCGGTCTGGCCGGACTTAGAGCCCATCGCGACCAGCATCAGGAAGCCCGAATTGGCCTCCCGCACCGGGATGCCCTGGCGCCGCACTTCCTCGGGCAGGCGCTGCTCGACCAGCGTCAGCCGGTTCTGCACGTCCATCTGCGCCTTGTCGATGTCGGTGCCGGTCTGGAAGGTTGCCGTGATGCTCGCCGAGCCGTTCGAGTTGCTCGTCGAGGACATGTAGAGCAGGCCCTCGACGCCGTTCAGCTCCTGCTCGATCACCTGGGTGACGTTCTGCTCGAGCGTCGCCGCGTCGGCGCCGGGATAGGTGGCGTTGATGGTGAGCGAGGGCGGCGCGACCGACGGATATTGCTCGATCGGCAGCGCGCGCAACGTCAGAACGCCGGCGAGGGTGATGCACAAGGCGACCACCCAAGCGAAGATTGGCCGGTCGATGAAGAAACGGGGGCTCATGGACTGTCCTTAGCGCTTGGCGGCGGGCTGCGGCTTGGCCGCGGCGGCTCCGGCGATGCGCACCGGCTGCCCCGGCTGCACCTTCTGCAGACCGCTGACGATCACCTTGTCGCCGGGCTTGAGGCCACTGAGCACGACCCAGTTGCTGCCCTCGAGCGAGCCCAGGCGGACGGGACGGGCCTCGACGATGTTCTTGGCGCCGACGACCATGACGGTGCCGCCCTGCGGCGTCACCTGGACCGCCCGCTGCGGGACCATGATGCCTTCCTTGACGCCGGCGAGGACGCGGGCGCGGACGAACTGTCCGGGCAGCAGGAGCCGGCCGGGATTGGGGAATTCGGCGCGCAAGGCGGCGGTGCCGGTGGCCTCGTCGATCGAGAGGTCGAGGAAGTCGATATGGCCGGCAATGCCGTAGCTGGTGCCGTCCTCGAGCTCGAGCTGGACTGCGATCCGCTCGAGCGACGGCGCGTTGAGGCGGCCGGCGGTGAGGTCGCGGCGCAAAGCGAGCAGGTCCGAGCTCGACTGCGAGAAATTGACGTAGATCGGGTTGATCTGCTCGATCGTCGTCAGCAGCGTGCCGGCGGCGGCGCTGACGAGCGCGCCTTCGGTCACCTGGGCGCGGCCGGCGCGGCCCCAAATCGGCGCGCGGACGGTGGTGTATCCGAGGCTGAGCTGGGCGCTCTCGACCTGGGCCTGGGCCTGGGCGACGTCCGCCTGGGCCGAGCGCAGCCGCGCCACGGCGGCGTCATATTCCTGCTTGCTGATCGCCTGGTCGGCGAGCAGGGGCCGATAACGGTTGACGTCCTGCTGGGCGTTGGCGGCGTTGGCCCGGGCACGGGCGAGACTCGCCTGGACGGCGCCGAGGCTGGCGCGCAGCTCGCGCGGATCGATCGAGAAGAGGGCCTGGCCGGCGCCGACGTCGGTGCCTTCCTCGTAGAGCCGGCGCTGGACGATGCCGTCGACGCGGGCGCGGACCTCTGCGGTGCGGACCGCCTGGACGCGGCCGGGCAGCTCGACCACGTTCGGCACCTGCTGCGAGCGTACCGTGATGACCTCGACCTCGGGCGGGGGCGGCGCGGGCGGCGCCTCCTGGGAACAACCGGCAAGGGCGAGCAGCAGCGCGGCGGCAAGCGCGGAGGCGCGGGAGAAACCCGGCTTGGACATAGATCGATCCTGCATATGATTCGCGACGGTGGGATACATCCCCAACTTGCCGTGGCGGGTAGTGTAAGCTAAATTACACGTCAACCGGGGAACGGCTGTGAAAGTGAGTGAATGAGTAAAATTCCTGCGTGCCCCCGTCCCTCCCGCGCCGTGCTCGGTCGCGAAGATCGCTGCCAGGCCATGCTCGACGCGGCCGAGGAGCTTTTCCTCGAGCAAGGGTTCGAACGCACCACTCTGAGCGCGGTGGTTGCACGGTCGGGCGGGTCGCTGGCGACACTTTACGCCGAGTTCGGCAACAAGCAGCAGTTGCTGCGCGCGGTGGTGGCGCGCGGACGCGAGGAGGGCATTGGCGACCTGCTCGACTTCGGCGACGGCGGCGAGTCGCCGCGCGAGCAGCTCCGGATCGCCGCCCAGCGCTTCCACGCCTTCCTGATGACGCCCAAGACGTTGGCGTTCGCGCGGATGGTGATCGCGCACAGCCTTGCCCATCCCGGCTTCGGCCTGGCCTTCCACAATGATGTCCGCGTCCGACTCGTCGAACGTCTCGCCGCCATCTTCACCCGCTGGACCGAGGAAGGCCGCGCGCGGGTTCCCGATCCGGTTCCGGCTGCCGAGCTCTATTTCTCGAGCGTGCTGTGCGATGCCCCTGTGAAGGCGATGATGGGCGTGCCGCCCGAGCCCACCGACCCGGTTGTCCTCGAGCGCCGGCTCCAGCCCTTTTTCGAGCATTTTCAGATCCAGGACTAACCCGCCGCGCAGGAATTTCCGGTCCGATCTTTGACGGTTAGATAGCTGACCAGTTCTTTAGTCCAATTAGGTTGCACTGGTTGACAAGCCGGGCGTGGCTGCTAGCTGATAGGCCAGCTTAGCGGGTCGCAGAAGTCCGTGGGCGGGTTTCAGGAGAGGCGTGTGCGCACCAGCGTAATCTTATTATCATTTCTCGCCGTGGCGCAGGCAGCGCCGGCGATCAGCGCCGAATATCTCGTGCGCGACCAGGCCGCTTATCGCGCTGCCGCCAAGGCCGCGAAGCCCGGCGACGAGATCGTCCTTGCCGACGGCGAGTGGCGCGATTTCCAGATCCTGTTCGAGGGAATCGGCGAGCCGCTGAAGCCGATCGTGCTGCGCGCCCAGACCAAGGGCGGAGTCGTCCTTTCCGGCAATTCGAACCTGCGCCTGTCCGGCAAGCATCTGCTGGTGAGCGGCCTCGTGTTCCGCGACGGCCATGCGCTCTCGGACGAAGTGATCACCTTCCGCCGCGACAGCCGCCGCGTCGCGAGTAACTCGCGCGTCACCGAAGTGGTGATCGACCGGTTCAACAAGCCGGACCGGCGGGCCGAGGATATCTGGGTCGCCCTCTACGGCGAGGACAATCGGGTCGATCATTCGCATTTCGAGGGCAAGACCAATGCCGGCGTGACGCTGGCGGTGATCCGTCCCAAGGGCCAGCCGCAGGCCAACCGCCACCGCATCGACCACAATTATTTCGGCCCGCGCCCCAATCTCGGCTCGAACGGCGGCGAGACGATCCGCATCGGCACCAGCGAGGAATCGCTGACCGATTCCAACACGATCGTCGAGAACAACTATTTCGAGCATACCGACGGCGAAGTGGAGATCGTCTCCAGCAAGTCCGGCGGCAACATCTTCCGCGGCAACGTTTTTTACGAGTCGCAGGGCGCTCTGGTGCTCCGCCACGGCAGCGGCAATCTGGTCGAAGGCAATTTCTTCTTCGGCAATTCCAAGCCGCACACCGGCGGCGTCCGCGTCGTCAACCCGCGCCAGACGGTGCGCGACAATTACCTCGAGCGCCTGTCCGGGACCGGCTTCACCAGCGCGATCACCGTCATGAACGGCGTGCCCAATTCGGTGATCAACCGCTACCACCAGGTGGTCGGCGCCGTGATCGAGAACAACACGATCATCGAGCCGGCGCGGATCACCCTGGCGGCGGGCGCGGACGCCGAGCGCTCCGCGCCGCCGAAGGATACTGTGTTCCGGCGCAACCTCATCGTCGCTTCCTCGGGCTCCGATCCCTTCCGGGCCGAGGGCGACATTTCCGGCATCAGCTTCGCGGGCAACGTCCAGACGCCGGTGGCCAAGCCGCTGCTCGCCAGCGGCTTCGAACGGCGTGCGGTGACTGTGTCGCGCAATGCCGACGGGCTGCTCGTCCCCGACGGCAAGGTCGATGCCGGCATGACCGGCCGCCGCGTGCCGGTGAAGCGGGAAGCCACCGGCGCGGCCTGGTATCCCAAGCGCGCGCAGACCGTCACCGCGTTCGGCAGCGGTTCGGTACAAGATATCGGCGGGGGCGATGCGTTGGCGGCGGCGGTGGCGCGAGCGCCGGACGGCGGCGTGGTGCGGCTCGCGGGCGGCACCTATCGCGTCGATGCCCCGATCGTCGTGGAGCGCACCCTGACCATCGCCGGGGCATCCGCCGCCGACAAACCGGTCATCACCTTCACCGCACCGACGCTGTTCCAGATCGAGGACGGGGGCCGGATCGCGCTTTCCAACCTCGTCCTCTCCGGCGCCGACGCCCCTGCTGCGCCGGGCAATGCCGTGCTCCGCACCAGCGCGCGATCAATGCCGACCAATTACACGGTCGTGATCGAAGAGAGCGAAGTTCGCGGCCTTTCCGCCCCGGCCTTCGACGTGATCGCAACGACCCCCGACACGCTCGCCGACCGGATCGCGATCTTCGCGAGCAAGTTCGACGGGGTTTCCGGCAGCGTGCTTGCGGCGCGCTCCGAGACCAAGGGCAAGGGCCATTACAACGCGGAATATGTGGAGATTTCCAACTCCGAATTCCGCAATGTCGGCAGCGTCGCCGAAGTGCTGCGCGGCGGCACCGACGAAAGCACCTTCGGGCCGCACGTGACGGTCGCCAATTCGCTGATCGAGAATTCGGGCCGCGCCGGCGAAGCCTCGCTCCACCTCTCCGGCGTGCAGCATGCCGCGATCGTCGGCAATCGCTTCGTCGGCAGCGGCCCCGTCCGCGTCGTGCACAGCGTCGGCGCGCCCGAGACGGCGATCGTCGACAACCGTTTCGAGGGCACGGCGTTGCCGGTCGTCGAGGAGCTTCATTACAAAGGCCCTCCGCGCGCGACGCTGAGCGGCAACATCGCGGGAGCCGCGCAGTGAACAGGACACCGCGCCGCGCCGCGCTCGCAATCGCCTTCCTCCTGGCCGCGACGGCACCCGCCGCTTACGCGGCCGCGCCCGTACCGGCGCCAGTGCTGACGAGCCCGTCGGGATTCGCGGCGATGCAGGCCGAAAAGGACCGCCATCCGCTGTTCGCGCAGGAAGTGGAGCGTGTCCGCAAGGCGGTCGATGCCGCGATGCGCGCAGGCATCAACGTGCCGGTGCCGAAGGATCCGGGCGGCGGGCTCACCCACGAGCAGCACAAGCGCAACTACAAGGCGATCAACGGCGCCGGTATGCTCTACCGGATCACCGGCGAGGCGGCCTATCGCGATTATGCGCGCGACATGCTGCTCGCTTATGCCGCGCTCTACCCCAAGCTCGGCAAGCATCCCGCGGCGTCGAACCAGGTGCCGGGTCGCCTGTTCTGGCAGAGCCTCAACGACAGCGTGTGGCTGGTCAATGCGGTGCAGGGCTATGACGCGATCCGCGGCGACCTCAATGCGCGCGACCGCAAGGCGATCGACGACAAGGTCTTCCGGCGGATGGCGCACTTCCTCTCGGCGGAATCGCCGGAAGTGTTCAACCGCATCCACAACCATGCGACCTGGGCCAATGCCGGCGTCGGCATGACCGGCTACGTGATCGGCGACCGCGACCTCGTCGAGAAAGCGCTGCTTGGCCTCGACAAGAGCGGCAAGGCCGGTTTCCTCCGCCAGCTCGACCTGCTTTTCTCCCCGGACGGCTATTATGCCGAAGGGCCTTATTACCAGCGTTACGCGCTGATGCCGTTCGTGATCTTCGCGCAGGCGGTCCAGGCCAACGACCCCGAGCGCAAGATGTTCGAATATCGCGACGGTGTCGTGCTCAAGGCGGTGCGGGCGGCGATCCAGCTCACCTATGACGGCTACTTCTTCCCGCTGAACGACGCGATGCCGGACAAGAGCTTGCGTACCGAAGAGCTCTACCAGGCGGTCGCGATCGCCTACGGGCAGACGCGCGACCCGAGCTTCCTGTCGATCGCCGCAGGGCAGGGGCAGACGATCCTCTCGCCCGAAGGCCTCGCAGTCGCACGCGACCTCGCCGCGGGGCTGGCCAAGCCGTTCCCGTTCGGCTCGGCTCTGTTCCGCGACGGCCCCAATGGCGACGAGGGCGCCGTTGCGGTGCTGCGCTCCGGCGGCGGCGCGACCGACCAGGCTTTGGTGGCGAAGAACAGCGCCCAGGGCATGGGCCACGGCCATTTCGACAAGCTATCCTGGCTGTTCTACGACAACGGCAATCCGATCGTCACCGATTACGGCGCCGCGCGCTTCCTCAATATCGAGGCCAAGGACGGCGGCCGCTACCTGCCCGAAAACGAAACTTGGGCGAAGCAGACGATCGCGCACAACACGGTGGTGGTCGACGAGACCAGCCATTTTGGAGGCAAGCTCAAGGAAGCCGAGAAGCTCGCGCCCAGGCAGCTCTATTTCGGCGGGGTCGAAGGTCTCCAGGCCAGCACCGCGGAAATCGATGGTGCCTATCCCGGTGTGAAGCTCCGCCGCACGCTCGCCCAGGTGCGGCTTGCGGACGGCGGCGCTCCGGTCGTGCTCGACCTTGTCCGCGCCGAAGGCAAAGCGCCGGCCCAGTTCGACCTTCCGCTCCATTTCTCCGGCCACATCATCGAGGTCGGCTTTCCGCTGAAGTCGAACATTGCGGAACGGCCGGTGCTCGGCAAGAAGGCCGGCTACCAGCATCTCTGGGTGGACGCGGTCGGCACGCCCGACGCATCGAACGGCTTCGTTACCTGGATCAACGACGGCCGCTTCTACACCTATCGGATGCTCCCGGCCGTCGGCAGCGAAGTGATCATCGCCGAGAGCGGCGCCAACGATCCTCGCTTCAACCTGCGGCGCGAGCCCGTGCTCATCCAGCGCACGAAGGGCGCCGACGCGACCTTCGTCAGCCTGCTCGAGCCGCACGGCGAATATGACGCCTCGGCCGAGACCACGGTCGGCAGCCGCACCGGCATCGCCGCGCTGCGCCGGCACCGCATCGGCGCGGCCGAGCTGATCGAAATCGCGCTCAAGAGCGGACGCACGATCGTGGTCGCGGTCGCGGACGACGTCGCGGCGAGCACCGATCACGAGGCCGTCCTCGGCGGCAAGACCTACCGCTGGACCGGCCATCTGGCGCGCTTCGAAGGCGGACGCTCATGAACAAAATAGCGGGACGGGGATCGATGAAAATCAAAGGACTGCGCTGGGGCATCATCGCGCTGATCGCGCTTGCCACGGTCATCAATTATATCGACCGCAACGCGCTCGCCGTGATGTGGCCCGAAGTGTCGAAGGACATCGGCGCGACCAAGGAAGACTACGCCTTGCTCGTGACCCTGTTCATGATCTCCTACGCGGTCGGTCAGTCGCTGTTCGGCAAGATCTTCGACAAGATCGGCACAAGGCTCGGCTTCTCGCTCTCGATCATCGTGTGGTCGGCGTCGATCGCGGCCCATGCTCTGGTGCGCTCCTTGCCATTCCTCGGCTTCCTGCGCGTCACGCTCGGCGTCAGCGAGGCCGGCAACTGGCCCGGCGCCGCCAAGGCCAACGCCTTGTGGTTCCCTTCGCGCGAGCGTGCGCTCGCTCAGGGCATCTTCAATTCCGGGGCGGCGATCGGCGGGATCGTTTCGGCGCCCCTGGTGGCCCTGCTGTTCACGGCCGTGGGCTGGCGCACGACCTTCGTCGTGATCGGCGTCCTCGGCGTGGTGTGGCTGCTGCCCTGGCTGTGGCTCTACAAGGCCGATCCGGCCAAGCATCCCTGGATCACCGAGGAAGAGCGCTCGCACATCCTCGACGCGCCCGAGGCGGGCGGACCGCCCGCGACGGTGGACGGCCCTCCGGTCGGCTGGGGCACTTTGCTGCGCTACCGCCAGAGCTGGGCGATCATCATCAGCCGCTTCTTCCTCGATCCGGTCTGGTGGCTGTTCGTCTCCTGGCTGCCGATCTACCTCGCCGAAACCTTCGGCTTCGACGTCAAGCAGATCGGCCTGTTCGCCTGGGTTCCGTTCGTCGGCGCCATGCTCGGCAGCCTTGCCGGCGGCTGGGCGGCCGGAGCGATCATCAAGAGCGGCCGCAGCGTCAGCACGGCCCGCAAGTCGGTGATCACCGCGGGCGGCATCATCATGCTGCCGGCGCTGCTGCTGACCATGAGCGCGAGCGATCCGCTCACCGCCGTGCTGCTCATCGCCGTCATCCTGTTCGGCTTCCAGGCGGCGATCGGCAACATCCAGACGCTGCCGAGCGACTATTTCGGCGGCTCGGCGGTCGGCTCGCTGGCCGGGATGAGCGGCACCGCAGCGGTTGCCGGCACGCTCATCACCACCTGGCTGGTGCCGGCGATGACCGTGACCTCCTACGCGCCGATCTTCGCGCTCAGCGCGGCGATCGTGCCGCTCTCCATCCTCGCGATCTGGCTGCTCGGCGGCAAGGTCGAGCGCATCCACATCCACTCCGTTAACGCACAGGGAAATTGAGAAATGAAGCTTCAAGACAAGATCGCCATCGTCACCGGCGGCGGTCGGGATATCGGCCGGGCGGTGTCGCTGCGACTGGCGCGCGAAGGCGCCAAGGTCGTCGTCAACTTCGCCAATGACGAGGCGGCGGCGACCGCCACCAAGGCCGATATCGAGGCGGCGGGCGGCACCGCGATCATCCATCGCGCCGACGTCACCAAGCCGGCCGAAGTGGCCGGCCTGATCGAAGCTTCGCGCGCCGCCTTCGGCGACCGCATCGACGTGCTCGTCAACTGCGCCGGCGGCATGGTCGCCCGCAAGACCCTCGATGAGATGGACGAAGCCTTTTTCGACCAGGTCATGACGCTCAACCTCAAGTCGGCCTTCCTCGTCACCAAGGCGGCCAAACCTTATCTCGGCGAGGGTAGTGCAATCATCAACATCGCGTCGCTGGCGGGCCGTGACGGCGGCGGGCCGGGCGCGTCGGTCTACGCCACCGCCAAGGGCGCCTTGATGACGCTCACCCGCGGCTGGGCCAAGGAAATGGGCCCGCAGGGCATCCGCGTGAACGCGGTCTGTCCGGGCCTGATCGGCACCAGCTTCCACGACATCTTCTCGAAGCCCGAGGGCCGCAAGGCGGTCGCCGGCAACACGCCGCTCCGCCGCGAGGGCGCGCCCGAGGAAGTCGCGGCCGCGGTCGCCTATCTCGCGTCGGAAGACGCCTCGTTCCTCGCCGGCGTCAATCTCGACATCAACGGCGGGCTGTTCTTCTCGTAATCGAGACCAAGGGGAGGGGTAAGATGATCACCAAAACGTTCGGAATACTCCTCCCCTTATTGGCCGCAGGCGCGGCCAACGCCGCCGAGCCGGCGCGCGAACGCACCGACGCCGCGCCGCTGGAGCCGTACAAGATCATCCTGGTCGGGGATTCGACCATGGCTCCGCACAGCGGCTGGGCTTCGGCCTTCTGCGACCGCCACGTCAAATCCTCGGTGGCCTGCCTCAATGTCGGGCGCGGCGGCCGCAGCACGCGCAGCTACCGGGCCGAGGGCTCGTGGGACATCGCGCTCGGCGAGGCGCGGGTGCCGGGCTACAAGGCGACCTACGTCCTCATCCAGTTCGCCCATAACGACCAATCCAGGGTCCCGGAGCGCTGGACCGACCTCGAGACCGAGTTCCCGGCCAATCTGCGCCGCTACGTCGCCGAGGTGCGCGCGGCAGGCGCGATCCCGGTGCTGCTGACGCCGCTCACCCGCCGCGAGTTCGCGCAAGGCCGCCTCAAGAGCAGCCTCGAGCCATGGTCGGAAAAGATCCGCAGCGTCGCCCAGGAGCTCAAGGTGCCGCTGGTCGACCTCAATGCGCGCAGCGC
>JAFAEZ010000147.1 GCA_023423775.1 Pseudomonadota bacterium | reverse complement strand
CCCCTCGTCCGCTTACTTCTTGGCAGCGGCCTTCTTGGCAGCCGGCTTCTTGGCCGGCTTGGCCTCGTCGGCCGGGGCCTCTTCCTTGGCGGCCTTTTTCGGCGCGGCCTTCTTGGCAGCGGGCTTGGTCTCGGCCTTCTCAGCCTTGTCCTCGGCCTTCGCGTCCGCCTTCTTGGCGGCCGGCTTCTTGGCCTTCGGCTTGGCGTCGTGGCTGTGGTCGTGGCCGCAATCCGGACCGTGGACATGGCCTTCCTCGGCCTCGATCTCGTGCTCCAGCTCCTCGCGGGTAACGGTGCGGTCGGTGATCTCGGCCTTGCTGAACAGGAAGTCGACGACTTTGTCTTCGAACAGGGGCGCACGGAGCTGCGCGGCCGCCATCGGCTCCTGGCGGACATATTGGACGAAGCGCTCGCGATCGGCCGGGCGGTACTGCTGCGCCGCCTGCATGATCAGCTGGTTCATTTCCTGGTTGCTGACCTCGACGCCGTTGGCCGAGCCGATCTCCGACAGGAGCAGGCCAAGGCGGACGCGGCGCTCCGCGATCTTGCGGTAATCCTCGCGCTCGGCTTCCATTTCCTTGAGCGCGGCTTCCGGATCGGCCTCGTGGCTCGCTTCATGCTCGAGTTGGGCCCAGATCTGGTTGAACTCGGCCTCGACCATCGACGGCGGGACCTCGAAATCGTGGGTCTCGGCGAGCTGGTCGAGCAGCTTGCGCTTCATGTGGGTGCGGGTGAGGCCGTTCAGCTCCTGCTCGGCCTGGCCTTTGAGCAGCCCGCGCAGCTGGTCGATGCCCTCGAGGCCCATCGCCTTGGCGAAGGCGTCGTCGGCCTTGGCCTCGCGCGGCTGCTGCACCTCGGTGACGGTGACCTCGAAGGTGGCCGGCTTGCCCTTCAGGTAATCGACATTGTAATCCTCGGGGAAGGTGACGTTGAGCGTGCGCTGCTCGTTCGCCTTCACCCCGACGAGCTGGTCCTCGAAGCCCGGGATCAGACGGCCCGAACCCAGTTCGACCGACATGCCCTCGCCGGTGCCGCCCTCGAAGGCCTCGCCGTCGACCTTGCCGACATAGTCCATGATCACGAGGTCGCCGGTCTTGGCGGCATACTTGGCCGGGGCCGGATCGAAGCTCTTCTGCCCCTGCACCATGCGCTCCAGCGCGGCGTCGACGGCAGCGTCATCTGCCTCGACGGTCAGGCGCTCGAGCTTCAGGCCGTCAATCTTCGGGGTGCCGACGTCGGGAAGCGTCTCGAGCTCGACGGTGACGACGGCGTCCTTGCCGGGCTCATGGCCGGCCTCGAGCGCGACCGCAGGCTGCATCGCCGGACGGAGCTTGTTGTCCGCGAGGAGCTTCTGGACGCCTTCCTGGACGGCGGTCTCGAGCGCCTGCTGCTGCAGCTGCTCGCCGTGCATCTTGCGGACGAGATTGGCGGGGACCTTGCCGGGGCGGAAGCCGGGCATGCGAATCTGCGGAGCGACCTTCTTGATCTCGCCGTCGACGCGGGCGTCGATGTCCTTGGCCGGAATGGTGATCTTGTAGGCGCGCTTCAGGCCCTCGTTCAACGTCTCGACAGTCTGCATTTCAGCTCGAACCTTCGCTTCAGGAAATTCGTGTTAGCGGCACTTCGTCCTTGCGGGACGAAGCTGGTGCGGGCGAAGGGACTCGAACCCCCACATCTTGCGATACTGGAACCTAAATCCAGCGCGTCTACCAATTCCGCCACACCCGCATCGGAATGGATTTCAAAGCGAAAGACCCGGCCACGCCATTCGATATTGGCAAAAACCCAGATTCCCGTCTGAAACCAGTCCGAAGGACCGCGTTCGGGGTGCCGCTTAAACCACCTCATCGCCAAAGGCTAGACCCTTGTAAGAGGGTCGTCCCCCACCCCACTGGCCCACACCAATTTGCGCGTTAGGAGTATATCCACGCGCGTAAATAGTTGAATACTATGCGCAAATGGGTCCTTCCTAGGCTCTCGACCGTCCCGGAAAACGGATAAACGCGCTGGATAGGATATCCGAAAAGCGAGGAATGACCCAAGCGACCAGCAGGCCGCCAGCTCAGAGCCGAACGGACCAAGAACAAATTTCTTGCAATTTCGTTAAGGATGCGGTATAATAATACATCGAACCCCGTCCGAATCACATCGGAAGAGGCTCGGTGTAGCACAGCGAAATTGGCTCGCTGGCTGGATGACGGAACGGCGGGTTCCTCTGTTAGCGCTGGGGTATCTACGCGTCTTTCCCGAATTTTGCAAGGGCCGATTTCGCCTTTGAAGAAGGAAACAAGCGTATGAAACGAAAAAACTCACCCCGCGTCACTCCAGAAATGGCAGCGACAATCAAGTACTTGATAGAACGCCTTGGTCTTTATCAACACCAAGTGGCGGCTCTCTTCGGCCTCAATCAGGGTCGTGTCTCTGAGGTTATGACAGGTAAGCGCCATCCGACAGTCGGAGCTGCGGAACAGATGAGCTTGTCGTTCCCGGCCGAGAACCAGCAATGAGCGGGTCCCTCGTTGCTTACAGCCTAGACTAACCCCAACCGCTGCGACCGGCGAGAAATCGAAGGTCGCAGCACCCTTGCAGAGGTTGTGTCATGGAACGAATGTCACCAGCCCCAATCAAAGTAGAATGTCGCTCGTGTTTCGGAGACGGCTGGTGTTACGCTGGCCGAGGATTGCACAGCGACCGCAGGTTCAAAGTGAAGTGTAAACCATGTGAAGGCCGGGGGTTTCGCGAAATATCCCCCTTCGAGCGGGACCCAGTAAGGGACAGGCTTTATCAAGGTCGCGATTAAGTTCGCTTTCGACAGAATTGCCCCACCTTTGGCCCGCACGCTGAATCGAAAGTTGGGTCTTATCAACACGGTAATTGCGTACTGGATTGAACCTAAATCCAGCGCGTCTACCAGTTCCGCCACGCCCGCCGGGCCGCCGGGCGCGCGGGTCTATAGCAGGGTGACGGCCGAGGGCAAGCGCATTGCCAGCGCGCGTGCGACGGCGCAGCCCGGCGGCCGCGGAAACCGGTTGCCGCCGCCCCGTCCCAGAGCGGGGCACGCGCTCCGCGCCCCTTGCGCGCCGCCGCTGCAACTGAAAAGCATGCTCGCAAGTTGAGGCCAGCGGAGGACTTCATGCGAAACCTGACGATCGCGATCGCGCTGGCCTGCAGCCTTGCCGCAACCGCCCAGGCCGCAGCGCCGCAGCGGCCGGAACCCTTGCTCACGCGCGAGGCGGACGGCAGCGTCCTCATCCATCGCGACGTTCGCAGCGAGGAGCCGCGGCTCGGCGTCGACGTCGCGACCCTGCTCGACGACCGCGATCCGCGCCTCGCCTATGATTTCTCCCGCATCCAGTCCGAGCGCGAGACGCTTTCGGGCACCGTGATCCAGGACGACGCCCGCGAAGCGTTCGAGGAAGCGATCGACCAGGCGCGCTCAGCCCGATCGTTTTGAACGGCGCCGGGCTTAGCCCAGCGCCTTCTTCAACAGCTCGTTGACCACGGCCGGGTTGGCCTTGCCGCCCATCGCCTTCATCGTCTGGCCGACGAAGAAGCCGAACAATTGCTCCTTGCCGCCGCGATACTGCTCGAGCTGGCCGGGATTCTTGGCGAGCACGTCGGCAATCACCGCCTCGATGGCGCCGGTGTCGGAGGTCTGCTTCAGGCCGCGCTCTTCCACGATCGCGCCCGGATCCTGGCCGGTCTCGAGCATGATCTCGAACACCTGTTTGGCGAGGGTTCCCGACAAGGTGCCGTCCGCGACCAAGCTCAGCAATTCGGCGCCCTGCTTCGGCGAGACCGGGCTGTCGGTCATGTCGCGGCCGAGGCGGTTCAAGGCGCCGAACAGGTCCGAGATGACCCAGTTGGAGGCGGCCTTACCGATCTCCGGCCCGGCCTTGCCGGTGGCGGCGAGCAGTTCCTCGAACCAGCGGGCCGTCGTGACGTCGGCGGTCAGCACCGAGGCATTGTAGGCGGAAAGGCCCAGCTCCTGCTCGTAGCGGCGGCGCTTGGCGTCGGGCAGCTCGGGCAGGCTCTCGCGACATTCGACGAGGAATGCGTCGCTCAATTCCAGCGGCAGCAGGTCCGGATCCGGGAAATAGCGATAATCGTGCGCGTCCTCCTTGGAGCGCAGCGACCGCGTCTCGCCCTTGTCGGGATCGAACAAGCGGGTTTCCTGGACGATTTCGCCGCCGCTCTCGAGCACGTCGACCTGGCGGTTCGCCTCATATTCGATCGTCGCCATGATGAAGCGCACCGAATTGACGTTCTTGGTCTCGGTGCGGGTGCCGAACGGCTCGCCGGGCCTGCGCACCGACACGTTGACGTCGGCGCGCATCGAGCCCTGCTCCATATTGCCGTCGCACGAGCCGACATAGCGCAGGATCGAGCGCAGCTTGCGGACATAGGCGCCGGCCTCTTCCGGGCTGCGCATGTCGGGCTTGGAGACGATCTCCATCAAAGCGACGCCCGAGCGGTTGAGGTCGACATAGGAGAAGCTCGGATGCTGGTCGTGCATCAGTTTGCCGGCATCCTGCTCGATATGGATGCGCTCGATGCCGATCGTCTTGGCCGAGCTTTCGTCCTTCTCGTCGAGCATGATCTCGATCACGCCCTCGCCCACGATCGGGTGGTAGAGCTGCGAGATCTGGTAGCCCTGTGGAAGGTCGGCGTAGAAATAATTCTTCCGGTCGAAGCGCGACCAGGGATTGATCTGGGCGTCGAGCGCCATGCCGGTGCGCACCGCCTGGCGGACGCATTCCTGGTTGGGCACGGGCAGCATGCCCGGCATCGCCGCATCGATCAGGCTCACCTGGGTGTTGGGCTCCGCGCCGAACTCGGTCGACGCGCCGGAGAAGAGCTTGGCGTTGGAGGTGACCTGGGCATGGACTTCGAGGCCGATCACGACCTCCCATTCGCCCGTCGCACCCTGAATCCGATAATCGCTCACCACCATGCCTCCGGTCGGGCGACGAAGCCGGCCCGTTCCTCAAATGCCAATGCCGCGTTGAGCACGCTCTGCTCGTCGAGCGCGCGGCCGATCAGCTGCAGACCGAGCGGCAGTCCCTGTCCGTCGAGCCCGGCGGGGACCGACATGGCCGGCAAGCCGGCGAGGCTGGCCGGAACCGCGAACACGTCGTTCAGATACATGGCCAGGGGATCGTCCATCTTCTCGCCCAGGCCGAACGCCGCCGACGGGGCAGTCGGAGTGAGCAGCAGGTCAACGTCCTGGAACACGCGCTCGAAGTCCCGCGCGATCAAAGCCCGCACCTTCTGCGCCTGGTTAAAATAGGCGTCGTAGAAGCCGGCCGAGAGCACATAGGTGCCGATCATGATCCGGCGCTTCACCTCTGCGCCGAAGCCGGCGGCGCGGGTCGCCTTGTACATGTCGTCGAGGCTGCCATTGTCCGGCGCGACGCGCAGGCCGTAGCGCACGCCGTCATAGCGGGCGAGGTTCGAAGACGCCTCCGCCGGCGCGATGATGTAATAGGTCGGCAGCGCGTATTTGGTGTGCGGCAGCGAGACTTCGACGATTTCGGCGCCGGCGTCGCGCATCCACTGGATGCCCTGCTCCCACACCGCGTCGATCTCGGCCGGAACGCCGTCGATCCGATATTCCTTCGGGATGCCGATGCGCTTGCCGCGAACGTCGCTGGAAAGGTTCTGCTCCCATTTGGGAACCTCGAGGTTGAGCGAGGTCGAATCCTTGGGATCGAAGCCGCTCATCACCTCCAGCATGATCGCGCAGTCGCGGACGTCGCGCGCCATGGGGCCGGCCTGGTCCAGCGACGAGGCGAAGGCGACCATGCCCCAGCGCGAGCAGCGCCCGTAGGTCGGCTTGATGCCGCTGATGCCGACGAAGGCGGCAGGCTGGCGGATCGAGCCGCCGGTGTCGGTGCCGGTGGCACCGGGGACGATGCGGGCCGCGACGGCCGCCGCCGAGCCGCCGGAAGAGCCGCCCGGGGTCAGTGCCGCATTGCCGCCGTCGTTGCGGCGCCAGGGCGAGATGACGTTGCCGAACGCGCTGGTCTCGTTCGACGAGCCCATCGCGAATTCGTCCATGTTGAGCTTGCCCAGCATACCGGCGCCGGCGGCGAGCAACTTGCCGCTCACCGTCGATTCGTAGGTCGGCTTGAAGCCCTCCAGGATTTTGCTCGCCGAGGCGGTCTGCACCCCCTTGGTGGCGAACAGATCCTTGATACCGAGCGGGACGCCCGCGAGCGGCTTGAACTCGCCCTGGCCCCGGTCACGATCGGCTTCCTCGGCCGCCGCGATCGCAAGCTCGGGGGTTTCGACGATGAAGGCGTTCAGCGCACGCCCCTTCTCCACCGCCGCGTTGAAGGCGTCCGCAGCCTCCCGCGCCGAGAAGTCGCCCTTGCGGAAGCCGTCGCGGAGACCCGCGATGCCGAGATCGGTCAGATTGCTCACTATTCGATAACCTTGGGAACGGCGAAGAAGCCATGCTCGGCGACGGGCGCGTTGGCGAGCACCTCGTCGCGCTTGTCGCCGTCGGAGACGACGTCGTCGCGCAGGCGCAGCTGGTTGGCGATGACCGCGGTCATCGGCTCGACGCCGGTGACGTCGACCTCGCGCAATTGCTCGACCCAGCCGAGGATGTTGTTGAGTTCGGGCACCAGCGCCTCGGCTTCCGCGTCGGTGACGGCGAGCCGGGCAAGCTTGGCGATATGGCGGACGGTGGCAGTGTCGACGGACATGGTGAGGGCCGCTAGCATCCGCCCGCGGGCGCTTCAATCGGCTTCTGCCTCGCCCGCGGGCAATCCCGACTTGAAAGATGCGGCGGCATGCTGTTGGAGCGCACCTCGTTGTTCGGAGAGATTGATGCTGGCGCGGCGTTTTCTGTGGGTGGTTGCGGGGCTGACGATCTTGGTCATCGCCGGCGCGATCGCCTATCGCATCTTCCAGATGGACCTGATGAAGGCGACGATGGTGCCGACCATCGCGTTCGCGGAGGAGGCCGCTCCACCCGAAGGTCCGACCTATGCCGACGCAGCGATGTGGATCGCGCGCCCCGACATCGCCGACAATCCGGCCCTGTGGCTGCCCGATGGATATGGCCCGACCGATGCCGAGCCGCAGGGTGACGCGCCTGAACCATCGGCTGAGCCGGCCGCCGCACCGCCGCCCAAAGCCTCGGTCTTCTTCGTACACCCGACCTCCTATCTCGAGCGGTCGCACTGGAACGCGCCGCTCGACCATCCCGATTCCCAGCAGCGCGCAGCCCTGTTCGTGCGCAGCCAGGCGAGCGCCTTCAACGGGATCGGCGCGATCTGGGCGCCCAAATACCGCCAGGCGACGTTCGGCGCCTTCCTCACCAGCCACGAGGACGCGCAGAAGGCGCTCGCCTTCGCCTACAAGGACGTGCTCGCCGCCTTCGAGGAATTCCTGAAGGAGGCGCCCGCCGACCGCCCGATCATCCTCGCGGCGCACAGCCAGGGCAGCCTGCACCTCACCCGGCTGCTGAGCGAGCGGATCGCCGGCACCCCGCTCGCGAAGCGTATCGCCGCGGCTTATGTGATCGGCTGGCCGATCTCGGTCACCGCCGACCTCAAGACCCTCGGCCTGCCCGCCTGCGAGACCAACGACCAGGCCGGCTGCATCATCGCCTTCCAGAGCTTTGCCGAACCGGCCGACCCGAAGATGGTGACCGACGTCTACGACGCATCGGTCGCGCCCGACGGAACGCCGCGCGTCGGCTCGCCGATGCTGTGCGTCAACCCGCTGACCGGCGCCGCCGGCGGCGAGGCGGGCCCGGAGCGCAATCTCGGCACGTTGGTCCCCAATGGCGATCTCACCCAGGCCAAGCTGGTGAAGGCCGCCGTGCCGGCGCGCTGCGACGTTCGCGGCTTCCTGCTGATCGGCGAGGACGATCCCGAGCTCGGCCCTTATGTGCTGCCCGGCAACAATTACCACGTCTACGATTACGCTCTGTTCTGGGCGAATTTGCGCGCCGACGCCGAGGCGCGGCTGGCGAAGTTCCTCGAATCATGATCACCAGCGCGGTCCGGGACTTTCGCGAAGCGCTGCCGATGGGCGGGCGCCTGCTCGGCCTCGACGTCGGCACCAAGACGATCGGCGTCGCTCTCTGCGATGCCGGCTGGACGATCGCCACCGCGGCGGAACTGATCAAGCGCACCAAGTTCACCGCCGACCTCGCCAAGCTGAAAGCGCTGGCGGCGGCCCAGAACGTGACGGGAATCGTGGTGGGGCTGCCGCTCAACCTCGACGGCAGCGACAGCCCCCGTACCCAGTCGACCCGCGCCTTCGCCCGCAATCTCGAGCCGCTCGGCCTGCCAATCCTGCTCTGGGACGAACGCTGGTCGACACAGGCCGTCACACGCACCCTGCTCGATGCCGACGCCAGCCGCGCCCGCCGCGCCGAACTGGTCGACAAGATGGCCGCGGCCTACATCCTCCAGGGCGCGATCGATGGCCTGACGATGGCCTGACTCGGCCGGTTTGACGAAGGCTTTGCTCTGGCCCTAGCCTCGACCACATGTTACTGACATAGTCAGATAACACACCGGGGAGGAACCATGCGCTTCACGACAGCCCTTTTGCTCGCATCCGCCAGCCTTGCGCTCGGCGGAGCGGCCCATGCTCAAGCTTCGGCGCCGGCGACGGCCCCGGCCCCGGCTCTGCCGCGTTACTCGGCGCAGGCCTTTTACGACACCACCGCCTTCGGGCTTGCCGCGCCGGCCGGCTTCGGCTTCTCGGCCGACGGCAGGTCGATCCTGGTGCGCAGCGACAGCTCGGGCGTGTTCAACGCCTATGCCCTTCCCGTTTCGGGCGGCGCGCCGGTGATGCTGACCGGATCGAAGGACAATGCGATCTTTCCCGCGAGCTACTTCCCCAAGGACGACCGGATCCTGTTCACCTCGGACCAGGGGGGCAACGAGCTCAGCCATGTCTATGTGCGCCTCGCCGACGGCACGGTCCGCGACCTGACGCCCGGCGACAAGGTCAAGGCCGACTTCCTCGGCTGGAGCGCGGACGGCAAGACCTTCTGGGTCACCAGCAACGAGCGCGACCCGAAGATGTTCGACATCTACGCGTTCGACGCCGCCACCTATGCCAAGACGCCGGTGTTCCGGAATGACGGCTATGCGGTCGGCGCGATCAGCAGCGACGGCCGCTATGCTGCGCTGGTGAAGGAGCGGACCAGCGCCGACAACAACCTCTATCTGGCCGACCTCTCGACGGGCGGGGCGCCGAAGCTGCTGACGCCGCACCAGGGCAATGTGAGCTACGGCGTCTACGATTTCACGCCCGACGGCCGCACCCTCGTCTATTCCACCAACGAGACCGGCGAGTTCAGCCAGGCCTGGGCCTATGACATCGCGACCGGCGCCAAGAAGCCGATGATCGCGGCCGACTGGGACGTGATGGCGGTCTCCTACTCGCCCTCGGGCCGCTACCGCGTCTCCGCGCTCAACGCCGACGGATCGACCAGGCTCACCATCCAGGACAAGAACGGCAAGACCGTCGCGCTCAAGGGCCTGCCCGAAGGCGACGTGGGCGCCGTCCGCTTCGACCGGGACGAGAAGAGGATCGCCTTCACGGTCGCCTCCGACACGTCGCCGTCCGATATCTTCGTCGCCGACCTCGCCACCGGCCAGGCCCGGCGCCTGACCAAGGCGCTCAATCCCGCCATCGACGAGAAGCAGCTGGTCGAGGCGAGCGTGGCGCGGTTCAAGAGCTATGACGGACTCGAAGTGCCCGGCATTCTCTACAAGCCGCGCGAGGCGAGCGCGACCAACAAGGTGCCGGCCCTCGTCTGGGTCCATGGCGGGCCCGGCGGCCAGAGCCGGCGCGGCTATTCGGCCCAGATTCAGCACCTCGTGAACAACGGCTATGCCGTCTACGCGATCAACAACCGCGGTTCCTCGGGCTACGGCAAGACCTTCTACCACCTCGACGACAAGAAGCATGGCGACGTCGACCTGAAGGACGTGGTCGCGTCCAAGGCCTTCCTCCAGGGGCTCGACTGGGTGTCGGACGACGCGATCGGAATCGTCGGCGGGTCCTATGGCGGCTACATGGTCGCCGCGGCTTTGGCGTTCGAGCCGCAGGTGTTCGACGCCGGCATCGACATTTTCGGAGTGACCAACTGGGTCCGCACGCTCGAATCGATCCCGCCCTGGTGGGCCTCGTTCCGCGAGTCGCTCTATGACGAGATGGGCGATCCCAAGACCGACGCCGAGCGCCACCGCCGCATCTCGCCGCTGTTCCACGCCAAGAATATCATCAAGCCGCTGCTGGTCGTGCAGGGGGCGAACGACCCCCGCGTGCTGAAAGTCGAGAGTGACGAGCTGGTCGCGGCGGTGAAGGCGAACAACGTCCCGGTCGAATATCTCGTCTTCCCCGACGAAGGCCACGGCTTCCTCAGGAAGGCGAACCGGATCTCGGCGTCCGAGGCCTATCTCAAGTTCCTCGATGCCCATTTGAAGCCGGGCAGCTGACGGCTTGAGGCGGAAAGGCTGTGGCCCTAGAGCGGGGCTCGATGTCCACAGCCTTTCCGCACCGCCACCTCCTCGGCATCGAGGGACTTTCCCCAGACGATATCCGCTTTCTCCTCGACGAGGCGGAGCAGTGGGTCGAATTCAACCGCGGCGCCCGCAAGCAGGATAGCCGCCTTGCCGGCCTCACTCAGGTCAACGCTTTCTTCGAAAATTCGACGCGGACGCTCTTTTCGTTCGAGATCGCGGGCAAGAGGCTCGGCGCACAGGTCGCCAACTTCCACGTCGCCGCCTCCAGCGTGAAGAAAGGCGAGAGCCTGGTCGACACGGCGCAGACGCTCAATGCAATGCGGCCCGATCTGCTCGTCATCCGCCACGAGGCGAATGGCGCCGCGCGCGACGTCGCCGCGGTGATGGACTGTCCCGTGATCAACGCGGGCGATGGCCGCGGCGAGCACCCCACCCAGGCCCTGCTCGACGCGCTCACCATTCGTCGCCGCTTCGGCCGGATCGAAGGTCTGAAGATCGCGATTTGCGGCGATATCCGCCACAGTCGCGTCGCCGGATCGAACCTGCGCTCGCTGCCGATGCTCGGCGCCGAGGTGCGGATCGTCGGACCGGGGGCGTTACTACCGGACCAGGTACCGGCGTGCGTCGAGGCTTTCACCGACCTTGAGCAAGGCATCGCCGGCGCCGACGTCGTCATGATGCTGCGCATCCAGCGCGAGCGGATGGAGGAAGCGGTATCGGCCTCGCTCGGCGACTATCACAGCCTTTACGGACTGACGCGCGACAGGCTCGCCCTCGCCGCCCCTGATGCCGTCGTCATGCACCCCGGCCCGATGAACCGCGGCGTCGAGATAGACGGCGACGTCGCCGACGACCCGGAGCGCTCGGTCATCCTCGACCAGGTTGAGATGGGCGTGGCCGTGCGCATGGCGTGCCTTGACGTGCTGACGCGCGACCGCCGCGGCGCATAAAAAAGGGGCGGCCGAAGCCGCCCCTGCCCCCAAAGTTGGAATGGCTGGTTTAGCCGCGGGCCGAGGCGCGCGAGGCCCAGCGCACCGGCGCGTCGCCGGCGGTGACGCGGACGAAGCAGGCGCCGCCCTTGGCGCGGATCGTGCCGCAGACCTGCGAGGCTTCGCGCGGAGTCTCGAAGCCCGAGACCGACAGGCGGTGGAAGGTGCCGCGACCAGGAATGGTGACGGTGGTGCTGAGCGGCTCGAGCTCTGCCAGGTCGTAGCGCTTGTGGGCGCGGTCCCACGCCGTCTCGACCTGGCCGGCCGAGCGATAGGCGCCGATCTGCACGACATAGCGGCCGGTCTTCGCGGCACGCTCTGCCTTCATCTGCATCGCACCGGCAATACGCGGCGCCTTGCGCGGCACGAAGGCCGGGATCGGGGCGGGCGCGATCTCGGCCGAGGCCTGGATCACCGGCGCGGCCGGCACGACCAGCGACTGCGCGGCGGCGGCGTAAATGGAGGCGGGGACCGACTCGGACGCGGGCGGCTGGGTTTCGGCCTGCGCGACCTCGACCGGCGCAGGCGCTGGAGCAGCGGCAAGCTGCACGTCCTGCGAGACGGCCGGGGCCAGCGCGAGGCGGGTCGGCTGGCCGAGGTCCTCGGCCGGCGTTACGCCGAGCAGGCCGGCGACCTGGGTCCAGGCGGCGGTCGGCTGGGCGAAGCTCGCCCACTGCGACAGACGGTCGTTGAGCTCGGCCGGAGAAATGTCCTGTGCCGCGGTGACGCGCGCCTTCTCCCAGTCGCCGGCGAGGGCGTAGGACAGGGCCAGGTTCTGGCGGGTGCGGCCATCGGCATTCTGTTCGCGCGCCGCGGCCTCGAGCATCTCGATCGCACGCTGCGGCTGGCCGGCCAGCGCATAAGCGAGACCGACGTCGCCGGCCGGAGCGCTGCCCGCCAGGCGGTCGATCTGGACGAGCGCGGCGTAATTCTTGCCGAGCGCGATCTGGACCAAAGCGAGGTTCAGCGTGGCGCGCACATTGCCAGGATTGAGCGTCAGGACGTCCGAAAAGGTCGTCTCGGCCGAGGCGAAGCGCCCGTTCTTCAGATAGATATCGGCGAGCGACATGCGGTAGCCGACATCGCTGGGCGCGGCCGCCACGGCATCTTCGGCATGGATGAGAGCGGTCGCGAAATCGCCTTGGCGCATCGCCTGCTCGGCAAGCGCATAGGCTTTGGGGGCATCCTGGCTGGCCTTCGGCGCCTTGGCGGACAGGCTCACGGGACGCACCTGGCTGGTCGGCGTGCAGCCGATCGTGGTCACCCCGAGGAGGAGGCCCGAAGCGGCGATCTTCACTGCCATATTGTTCATGCCATTCACTCCGCTAATTCCGCTTGCCCACCTGGGCCGGCAGCTGCTTGGCCACCGTGTCGAGCTCGGGCAGCGTCTCGAGGAAATTGTCGAGCGCCTCGCTGACGATCTGCTGGGCCGAGCGGCGCGTGACCGCACCGGCGAGGCGCAGGCGCAGATGCCGGTCGGGATCGAGGCGCAGCGTGAAGGCCGCCTTGGCCCGCGCCGGCATCTTGTCCTTGGCGCGCGCCGGCGC
>JAFAEZ010000044.1 GCA_023423775.1 Pseudomonadota bacterium | reverse complement strand
CGCCAGCGCGGCGGCGAGCCTCACAATTGGATCATGGAGGGCAATGATGCCGAGGGTCGCCTCGCTCTACCTGCCGAACCTGCCCATCGACCGGTTGCGCCGGCTCGACGCGACGAGGGCCGGCAAGCAGCCTGATCCGGTCCGCGCGCCGGTGCCATTGTCGAACGCGGCGGAAACGGAAGCGAAGATCGGCGCCCGCATCGGCGATTGTTCCTGTCCGCGCGGCGGCGGATGGCGTCCCGGCGCTCGTTGGGCGCGGGGCGAGGACGTGCAGGCCGAGATCGCCGCCCTGCCATCCCATCAACATCCTCCGATGCGCGAACTGGGCCGCCGCACCGAAGGAGCGCCTGTGGTCTTTAGCCGGACCCGATCACAGCCGCTGCGAGGCGGGATAGGTGCGGAGCAGGGTGCGGCTCCGATGGTGACGACCCATCGTCTCGGCCAGCGCGTCGTCATCGCCGCCGCTTCGCCGGAGGCGCAGGCGATCGGTATCGAGCCGGGCATGCCGCTGACCCAGGCGCGAGTGACCACTCCCGGCCTCGACATCCGCGATGCCGAGCCGGAAGCGGATGCCGCATTGCTGATGCGGCTGGCCCTGTTCGCCGCTCGCCGCTGGACGCCGCGGGCCGCGGTTGCAGGGGCGGACGGGCTGGTGCTCGATCTCACCGGCGTCACCCATTTGTTCGACGGCGAGCGCGGAATGTGCGTGCGCATCCTGCGCTTCTGCGCCCGGCTCGGGCTGACCGCGCGTATCGCGATCGCCGAGAGCCACGCCGCCGCCTGGGCCCTGGCCCGCCACGGCGGCGAGCGGATCCTGCTTTGCCCCGCCGGCGAGATCGAAGCAGCCCTTACCCCTTTGCCGCTGGCCGCGTTGCGCGTCGGCGAGGACGTGATCGCGCCTGCGCGCAGGCTGGGCATCGAGCGGATTGGCGACGTCATGGCCATGCCCTCTGCGCCGCTGGCGCGTCGCTTCGGCCAGGAACTGCTCACGCGCCTCGACCAGGCATTGGGCCGTGCTGCCGAGACATTCGAGCCGGTCGTGCCCTCGGAACTGCCCGAAGCCATGCTGCGCCTGCTCGAGCCGATCTTCACCGCCGAGGCCATTGAGCAGGTACTGGCCGACCTTATGACGGCCCTGATCCGGACGCTGGAGGAACAGGGTCTGGCGGCGCGGATGACGACTTTGATCTGCCTGCGGGTCGACGGCAGCGAGCAGAATCTGACGATTGGCACCGCCCGCGCGACTCGAGACGCTCAACACCTGCGCCGGCTTTTCCAGATGAAGATCGAGACGATCGATCCCGGTTTCGGGATCGAGGCGATGCGCCTCGTCGCTCGGCGCTGCGAACCGCTCGGGCCGCAGGCCCTGGCCGCGGTGCTTGGTGGGGAGGATGCGCCACCCGATCTCGTGCCGCTGATCGATCGGCTTGCCGGCCGCCTCGGCCCGCGCCGGCTCTATCGCTTCGGAGCGGTGGAGAGCGACGTCCCTGAACGCAGCGTCTGCCGCATTGCCCCGCTTGGCATGGTTCAGAGCTGGCCGCGCTGGCCACGCCCCGTCCGTTTCCTGTCTCCGGCCGAACGGGTCGAGAATGTCGTCGCCTTGCTTCCGGATGGGCCGCCGCGCCGCTTCACCTGGCGCGGCAAGCGGCATCTCGTCCGCCGCGCCGACGGGCCCGAACGCATCTACGGCGAATGGTGGAAGCGCGGTGGCGAGCAGGAAGCGGTGCGCGACTATTTCCAGGTCGAGGACGAGGAAGGCCGCCGCTTCTGGCTCTACCGCCGCGGCGACGCCGCCGACGGCCGCACCGGCGATCTCAGCTGGCACCTGCAGGGCATGTTCGGATGAGCGGGCTAGAGACGGGCGTCGA
The DNA here is from genome assembly GCA_023423775.1 of Pseudomonadota bacterium. GTDB lineage: Bacteria > Pseudomonadota > Alphaproteobacteria > Sphingomonadales > Sphingomonadaceae > Allosphingosinicella. The sequence continues at coordinate 11,484 of JAFAEZ010000044.1, read as the reverse complement.
TCGTGCCGACATGGCCTTCGGCACCGTAGGCGATGATTTGATGATCGGCGGTCAACAACGGGCAATCGAGCGTCCGCGCCGTTGCAATGACGAGACGATCGGCCGGATCCGCGGATCGGAGCAATGAGCGCTTATGCCGAGCTCCAGACCTCGACCCATTTCAGCTTCCTGCGCGGGGCTTCGAGCGCGGAGGAATTGTTCGCCGCGGCCGCCCATCTCGGCATCGGTGCGCTCGGCGTCGTCGACCGCAATTCGGTGGCGGGCATGGTGCGTTGCTGGGAGGCGGCCAAGGCAACCGGCGTCCGGCTCGTGCCGGGATGCCGGGTCGATCTCGTCTCGGGCGACAGCCTGCTTCTCTATCCCCAGGACCGGCAAGCCTGGTCGCGGCTGACGCGGCTGCTGTCGGCGGGACGGCCGCTCGCGCGGGTCGAAGGCAAATGGCTCGGCAAGAGCGAATGCCGCCTCGACTGGGACGACGTCGCCCGATGGGGCGAGGGGATGATCGCGGCGCTGGTTGCGGAGGATGCGGACGAACGGACTGGCGAAGCCTTGGCCCGACTGCGTGGCCTGTTCGGCGACCGTGCCTATGCCGCCATCTCCTACCGCCGCCGCCCGGGCGACGTGGTCCGGATCGACGCGCTCGACCGGATGGCGCGGGCGGCCGCGGTGGCGCCGCTCGCCACCGGAGACGTCCTCTATCACGCGCCCGAACGGCGCATGCTGCAGGACGTGCTCACCGCCACCCGCCACAATTGCACGATCGACGATCTCGGTTTCCGCCGCGAGCGTTATGCCGACCACCACATGAAGAGTGCGGCCGAGATGGAGCGCCTGTTCCAGCGCTGGCCGCATATGATCTCGGCCAGCAGCGAGATCGTCGCGCGCTGCCGTTTTGATCTTGGGGACCTATCCTACCAATATCCGAGCGAGGCTGAAGACGGGCAGAGCCCCCAGGCGACGCTCGAGGAGAGGGTGCGGGTTGCCGCTGCCAAGACGTTTCCGGACGGGCTGCCGTCGGCTTACGAGAAGCAGCTCCGTCACGAGCTCGCCCTGATCGAGCGGCTGCACTACGCGCCTTATTTCCTCACCGTCCATGCCATCGTCGAATATGCGCGCTCGAAGCATATTCTCTGCCAGGGACGGGGATCGGCGGCCAATTCGGTGGTCTGTTTCCTGCTTGGAATCACCTCGATCGATCCGATCAAGCACGAGCTTCTGTTCGAGCGTTTCGTTTCGGGCGAACGCAACGAACCGCCCGATATCGACGTCGATTTCGAACATGAGCGGCGCGAGGAAGTGATCCAGTGGATCTACGAACATTATGGTCGCGAGCGGGCGGCGCTGACCGCTGTCGTCACCCGCTATCGCGCGCGCGGCGCAGTGCGGGACGTGGGCAAGGCTCTGGGCCTCGCCGAGGATGTCGCCGGCGCGCTCGCCGGACAGATATGGGGCTGGTCGAGCGAAGGCGTGAACGAACGCCATGTCGAGGAGCTCAATCTTGACGCCTCCGAACCGCGCCTCGCGCTGACGCTGCAGCTCGCGCGCGAGCTGATCGGCACCCCGCGCCATCTCTCGCAGCATCCCGGCGGGTTCGTGCTGACCCAGGACCGGCTCGACGATCTCGTCCCGATCGCGCCGGCGACGATGGAGGATCGCCGCGTCATCGAATGGGACAAGGACGATATCGACGCGCTCAAATTCATGAAGGTCGACGTGCTCGGCCTCGGCATGCTGGGCTGCATGCGCCGCGCCTTCGACCTGCTCGATGCCCACAAGGGGCTGCGGATCACCCTCGCTTCCGATCAGATGCAGAAGGACGATCCGCTCGTCTACGACATGATCTGCAAGGCCGACACTTTGGGCGTGTTCCAGATCGAAAGCCGCGCCCAGATGTCGATGCTGCCGCGTCTGAAGCCGAGGGAGTTTTACGACATCGTCATCCAGGTCGCGATCGTGCGGCCCGGGCCGATTCAGGGCGACATGGTCCATCCCTATCTCCGCCGGCGCGAAGGGAAGGAGAAAGAGGATTATCCGTCGGACGAACTGCGCGCCGTTCTGGAGAAGACGAAGGGTGTGCCGCTCTTCCAGGAGCAGGCGATGAAGGTGGCGATCGTCGGCGCCGGCTTCACGCCGGCAGAGGCGGACGGGCTGCGTCGCTCGATGGCGACGTTCAAATATACCGGCGGCGTCGGCGCTTTTCGCGACAAGCTCGTCAACGGCATGCTCGCCAACGGCTACACGCAGGATTTCGCCGAGCGGACGTTCAGGCAGATCGAGGGGTTCGGCAGCTACGGCTTTCCGGAGAGCCACGCCGCCAGCTTCGCCAAGATCGCCTACGCTTCGTCGTGGATGAAATGCCACCATCCCGACATTTTCTGCGCAGCCCTGCTCAACGCCCAGCCAATGGGCTTCTACGCGCCCGCTCAGATCGTGCGCGACGCCCGCGACCATGGCGTCGAGGTGCGGCCGGTCTGCGTCAACCAAAGCCTCTGGGACTGCACGCTGGAAGGGTCGGCGCCGGCCGAGGGCAGGGCGCTGATCCCGCTGAGGCTGGGGCTGCGCATGGTGTCCGGCCTCAGCGAGACCGATGTCGACCGCATCCTCGTCGCACGCTCCGCGGGCCCGTTCACCTCTGTCGAGGACGTCTGGCGCCGTTCGGGTGTGCCGCGTGCAGCGTTGGAGCGGATCGCCAATGCCGACGGCTTCCAGAATATCGGCTTCAGCCGCCGCCAGGCCCTGTGGCAGGTGCGCGGCCTGCGGGATGTCGAACTGCCCTTGTTCGCCGCCGCGCGATTGCGGGAATCGGAGCGCGAGCCGGCGGTATCGCTGCGGCCGATGACCGAGGGCCGGGAAGTGGTGGAAGATTATCGCCACACCCAGCTCTCGCTGCGCGATCATCCGCTCGCCTTCCTGCGCGGCGAGCTGGAGGCGATGCGCATCCTGCCTTGCGCCGCCCTCGCCGGCATCAAGGACGGCCGTAAGGTGGAGGTGGCCGGCATCATCCTGGTTCGGCAGCGGCCGGGCAAGGGCAACGTCACCTTCATCACCATCGAGGACGAGACCGGCATTGCCAACATCATATTGTGGCAGCGCAACTTCGAGGCGCAGCGGCGGGTGGTGATGGCGTCGGCGATGATATCGGTGAAGGGGACGCTGCAGCGCGAGGGCGACGTCATTCACGTCATCGCCGACCGGCTCGAGGACAGGACGGCGATGCTCCGTCGCGTCGGCGACAGGGATTTCACGCATCGCACCGGTCGCGGTGACGGCGCCACCCATGGCGGCGGGCCGGACCGGGGAGAGGGCGGCAGGCCTCGCCCGCGGCAAGACACCCACGCTCTGCTTTCCGCCCGCGCCGATCCGGAAAACGTCATCCCGATCAAGAGCCGCGATTTTCACTGACCTGTGCCCGCGTCCAGCCTCCCGCATGCGCGATCAACCGGGCTATACTTGGCGGCCGTGCTCCCTAAGATGGTGCCGAACCTCAGGATTTTCCCATGCGCCTTTTCGTGCCGATTCTCTCGACCATCCTTCTCGCCGCCGCTCCCGCCTCCGCGACGCCGCCGCGCGAGCAGTCGCCCGCGCCCAAGGATCTCCTGGCTGCGGTCGGATCGGGCAATAGCGACGCCGAGATCGAGGCGGCCATCGCCGCCGCCGCCGCCCATCCCCTGGGATCGCTGCAAAATCCGGTGCGGGTCGGCGGGCCGGAAGGCGAACAGGCCTATCTCGCGCGGCTGCGCTGCGGCGACGGGTCGGCGCCCAAAATCGGCGTGAAGGCGGCAGGCGGCGTTGGCGCTTATGGCTCGGTGGTCGACAGCTTCCAGGTGGATTGCGGCGCCGCCGCGCCCGGCACAGTCAGCCTCGCCTTCGACATCTACCACCAGGAGCATGTCGAGCAGCGCGCGCCGGCCGGCTTCCGCCTCGACGTCCGCTAGTGCCGCCGCGCCGATAAGAGACGAATATGCGTATCTGGTTGAAGCGCCTCGGTACGGCGCTGCTGTTCCTGACCGTTGCCCTCTGCTTCGCGCCCACTTTGGTGCCCCCTTTCCTCGACCGCATCTACTATCGCGGCCCGGTCAGCGACCATTTTGACGGCGAACGTTTCTTCAATCCCGGCCCGCGCCCGGCGCGTCACGGCAACCCGAAGCGTTTCATCAACCGCCTGATCGGCAGCGACGAGCGCGCGCAATGGCCTGAGCAGGTAAGCGTGACGCCGTCCGTGCCGCCGGCGCGGGTGGAGGGCGACGCGATGCGTGTCACCTGGATCGGCCACGCCACGACGCTCGTCCAGACGCAGGGCCTCAACATCCTGACCGATCCGATCTGGGCGGATCGCGCCTCGCCTTTCTCGTTCGCAGGCCCGAAGCGGGTGCGCGCGACCGGCGTGCGCTTCGAAGACCTGCCCAGGATCGACGTCGTGCTGATCAGCCACAATCATTACGACCATCTCGATTTGCCGACGCTGCAGCGCCTATGGCAGCGCGACCGTCCGCTGATCATCACCAGCCTCGGCAACGACACGATCCTGCGCGGCGCGGGCGTGGAATCGGTCGCCCTGGACTGGAACGGCCGGCGCACGGTCCGTCCCGGGATCGAGGTGATCGTCGAGCGCAACCATCATTGGGGATCGCGCTGGGGCAGCGACCGCAACCGCGCCCTCTGGTCGGCCTTCACGGTGAAGCTGCCGGGCGGCAACATCTTCTATGCCGGCGACACCGGCTTCGGCGATGGCAGCTGGGTCAGGGAGGCGGCCGCGCGCGGACCCTATCGCCTCGCGATCCTGCCCATCGGCGCCTACGAGCCGCGCGACTTCATGAAGGACAACCACATCGATCCCGAGGAGTCGGTGCGGATCTTCGAGGCCCTCCATCCGGCGCGCGCACTCGCCATGCACTGGGGCACGTTCCAGCTCACCTTCGAGCCGATCGACGAACCGCGCCAGCGGCTCGAGGCCTTGAAGCGTGAGCGAGGCATCGCGCCGGACCGCTTCGTCGCAGTCGAGGCAGGGCAGGGGTTTACGGTCCCGGCGCGCTAGGGCGGCCAAGCAGGCGCAGCGCACCCGGGCGGATGCGGTAGCGTAGGGGCGTCTCGAGCAGCATCGTCTCGCCGTCGGTCGCCACCTGCAGCCGCGGCCCTAGCGAATCGATCTCCGCTGCGCTGAACCCTTCGAGCGCGATGAAGTCGCGCTGCTGGTCGAGCCGCCCGATCAAGGCGAGCAGCCCCAGCTGCAGGAACCGCCACCTGCTGGTGGCGAGCACCGCGTAAACCGAAAGCGTCCCGCCATCGAGCCGGCTGCGGCGGCCGAGCGTCGTCAGGCTCGGCTCATATCGATTGTTGCCGATCATCAGCAGCGGCGTCCCAATCGCCGCCTGGCGGTTCGCAATCCGCACCCGCAGGCATTTGCGGGGAAAGTCCCGAAGCGCCCTGAGGCTGGCGAGGAGCATCGCCAGCGACCGGCCCGCACTGTGCCATCTGCGCTGCAGGTCGCGTTCGCGGACGATCATCGGGTAGAGGCCGATCGAGCTGTTGTTGACGAAGATGCGGCCGTTGAGTTCGCCCACGTCGACCCGCCGCTCCGAGCGGTCCGCAATCGCCGCGACCGCGCCCTCGATGTCGAGCGGCAGGCCGGCGTCCCGGGCGAAATGATTGAGGGTGCCGAGCGGTACGATGCCGAGCGGGATGTCGGCCGCGACCGCGGCGTTGGCCGCGCAGCTGATCGTGCCGTCGCCGCCGGCGGCAACGATCCCGTCGGGAGCCCCGTCCGCGGCGCGTGCGAAGGCAGCGGCCAGATCCTGCGGCGCGACCGGCTGCACGTCCGCGTCGATGCCGTGGACGCGGAACGCCTCCGCGATGCGCGCGACAAGGGTGTCGCCGCCCTTCGCCACGGTGCCGCCATGCCTGTTGACGACCACCGTGACGCGCATCTCATATCTCCCGTAGGCTCAGGCCCCGATCCGGAAGGCGCAGAATTTGTTGCCGTCGAGGTCGCGGAAATAGGCGCCGTAGAAGGCGCCTTCACCTTCGGGGCTGCGCAGACCCGGACCGCCCTCATCGGTTCCGCCCAGCTCCAGCGCCTTGGCATGGAAGGCGTCGACCTGCTCGCGACTGTCGAGCACGATCGCGACCATCGATCCATTGCCGATGGTGGCCGCTTCGCCATTGTGAGGGCGGGTCACGGCGACCGCGGGGCGGCCGAGGCTGGTGCCGTACATGGTGAAGCCGTTCTGCGCGAATTCCAGGATGCGTTTGGCGCCGATCGAGCCGAACAAGGCGTCGTAGAAAGCCCGCGCCTTATCGATGTCGTTGGTGCCGACGGTCGCATATCCGATCACTGCCAGTCTCTCCTTAGGAACATTCGCCGAGGCGCTGGCCGTTGACGCGGGCCTTGAACGCCATCGTCATGCCCTCGCCGCCGCTTGTCTCCATGTCCATGGTGAGATCATATTTCTCCGGCGTATAAGTGCCATCCATCTTCATCACGACCTTGCCGGCGCCGCCCTCGCCGCCCGCGCAGGTCATGGTGCCGCGCATGCGGCCGCCGTCCATCGACCAGTCCTGATAAGTGCAATTGGCGTCCTTCTGCGCCGTCAGGAAATCGCCGCGCGGCTTGGCCGCTTCCTCCGGCGTCACGCAGTTGCGGACGGTCGTCTTCTGGCCGGTCATCGCCTTCAGCGCCTCGGCCGGGAGCCCCTGTGCGGTGGCGGATACGATTTCGTTGGTCACTTCCCACTGGCCGGGCCGGATCGAGACTTCGCCGACCTCTTCGGCCACTTCGGCGGCGGTCATATTGCCCTTGGGCTCGTCGGCGGAGCCGCCGCAGCCGGCTAGGGCGAGCAAAGCAATGGTGCCGATTATCGTGCGGGTCATCCTCGTCTCCTCAGCGGGCGGCGGTCTGCGCGGCTCCGGGTTTCAGCAAATCGAGCACGGCCGCCGTCATCGCCTCGGTGCCGAGACGGACCGAGGGTTCGGGCGTTATCTTGAACAAAGGCGAATGGTGCGACGGCACCGGCGGGCCGCCGGCCTTGGCGGCGTCGAGCGCCGCTTGGGGTGTGCCGCCGACCCAGAAATAGGCGCCGGGAACGCCGAGTTCGGGCTGCACGAAATATGCGAAGTCCTCCGCGCCCATGCCGTCGCGTTCCTCCTTGTGGAAGATGGCGCTGCCGAACCTTTCCTGGAACGCCGCGCGCACGCGGCCGGTGAGCGCAGGATCGTTCATCGTCGGTGGCGTCGATTCCGCCGAATATTTGACCTCCGGCAGTTTGTCCTCGGGCAGGCCGTTCATCCGGCCGACATTGGTCGCGATCCGTTTCACACCCTCGAGCAACGTCTTGCGAGTCTCCTGGTCGTCGGAGCGGATCGTGAGCTGCATCTCGGCGCGATCCGAGATGATGTTGTGCTTGAGGCCACCGTGGAACGCGCCGACCGTCACCACCGCCGGCTTGAGCGGCGAGATTTCGCGGCTGACCAGGGTCTGCAGCGCCATGATGATCTCGGCGCCCATCACGATCGGATCCTTGCCGGTGTGCGGGCTCGCACCGTGCGCGCCTACGCCGTGGACGATGATATCGATACTGTCCGACGAGGAGGCGGTGAGCCCCGGCTCGAGCACGATCTTGCCGGTCGGCGTGTCGGCCGAGACGTGGAAGGCGACCGCGTAATCGGGCTTGGGGAAGCGGGTGTAGAGACCGTCGTCGAGCATCTTCTTGGCGCCGCCGATCCGCTCCTCCGCGGGCTGGACGACGAACAGGACAGTGCCCTTCCACTGATCCTTCATCGCCGCCAGCCGCCGCGCCGCGCCGACCAGGGCCGTGATATGCACGTCGTGGCCGCAGGCGTGCATGACCGGCGCGACGACGCCGTCAATGCCCTTCTGCGTGGCGGTCGACGCATAAGGAAGGCCGCTCGCTTCCTTGACCGGCAGGCCGTCCATGTCGGCGCGGAGCAGGATGGTCGGCCCCTCGCCATTCTTCATCACGCCGACCACGCCCGTGCCGCCGACCCCCTCGGTGACGGTTGCGCCGGCGGCGCGCAATTCCTTGGCCATGATCGCCGCGGTGCGCGTCTCGACATAGCTGAGCTCGGGGTTCCTGTGGAAATCGACGAAGAGCGCCCCGAGATGCTTGTCGTAATCGGCCTTGACCGCACCCGACAGGTCGGGCGCGGCCGCAGCCGGCGCGGACAACAGGATGGTGGCCAGGAACAGCGGCTTCAGGCGCATCGATCACTCCCCCTTATTTTGGAGCAAGTGGTAACGCCTGTTCGCGCCGCTGGCTATCCCGCGGCGCAGGCGCCGATATGCTTCGCCACGATCTTCTGGTCGATCTTCACGTCGCCGTCGCTGGCCAGATAGGTGTCGATGCGGCTGGTGCCGTCGATCCCGCTTGCGGTGAAGGTCGCCTCGACCGTCTTCAGCACCGACCCGCTGAGCTTGGGACGCTCGCAGGCCAGCGAGACGTTGAGCCGGCCGTTGCCCATGTAGAAATTCTTGTAGGTGCAGCTTTCGCCTTCCTCGGCGAACAGGGCCGGGTCAGGCTTCTTGCGCTCGGCCTCGCCGACACAGGCCTGGCTCGCGCTCTTCGTGCCGGCCGGAGTGTCGATCGCGGGATTGCCCTTGTCGGCCTGGGTGAGGCGCGTGACCTCGCGGCTCACCTGCCACTGCCCGGCATCGAGCATCGTCGCTTCGGGCGCTTCCTCGGCCTTGGCGGTGTCGGTCGTCTCCGAACAGCCCGCCAGAATGCAAAGCGGAACCAGCATCCATGCACGCATCGTTATTCCTCCCCCTGTGTTGTCATTGGAAGACTAAACCAGATTAAATCGAATGGCTATTGGCCTCACTAGACCTCTACTAGCGTCGTGCCTTCTCCTGCGGATTGGTGGCCACCCTTATTGTCGATCCGATGCGGATTCGAAGCCGGCACGGAGATTTACATAGTCTATGACGGGACATGTTGCCGAATTGGTGGCGTTTAGCCGAGAGTTCTTCTCGAAATGCGAGAGGCGCCGATGGGGAGATTATGCGCAACGCGGAAACGGCAGGCTGGGACTGGTCGCGGGCTTTGGTGGTCCTGGCTTGTCCTTCAGGGCACTTTAACGGTCGCCATGGCGCTGCCCTTTTCAACAAGCCATGCGAGAAAGTCGGATGCCCCCCGGAAGATGCCGGCCTTGCTCACCGGTGGTTTGTTGAGCGGGAGTGCAACCGGCGATGGTGTCCAACAGAAAAGCGAGCCGGATAAGGTGACCGAGGACAAATTCGACAAGTTAGGTCCGATCCTGTCGGATGTCGGTGGGGTGGCCGCGGAGATTGTTGGCGGCGATCCAGATGGACTGTACATCTACGCCGAGCCGGCACGCGGCATTGTCCATGCGGAGGTGTACAAGGAAGAACGGAAGGGGGTCCGTGTTTTTGCACCGACCGACGAGCTTGCTGAACTCATCGGCGAAGCCTGGGAGCTCGAGAGTCCGGACGAGACAAAACGTTGGGTCGCAATTGAGTATGAGGTCCGGGGCACCAAATTCGATGTTCGCTTCATCTACCCTGAGGAACTCGATCCAAAGCATGACGCATCAGATCGCCGCGACGCGGCGGTCAGGAGGCGCTTCGGAAACAAGCCGGTGATCTACTGGTCGAACTGAACCGAGGGCACGGCGGGACTCCGTGAATACATCCGGACCTCGTGCCGGCCATTGTCGTATCGACGATAATCTCCATATTCGCACCATGCCCATCGCCATTCGCACCGGTCTGGAAGAGCCCGAGACCGGAAAAGATTTCGTCCCGCACCGTCCCCAGCGTCCGGAGAAATCCGAGGGCGGGAAGGCGTTCAAGCTCGTCTCGGACTACCAGCCGGCGGGCGACCAGCCGACCGCGATCGCCGAGCTTACCGAGCAGATCCGCCAGGGCGAGCAGACCCAGGTGCTGCTCGGCGTCACCGGCTCGGGCAAGACCTTCACCATGGCCAAGGTGATCGAGGAATTGCAGCGGCCGGCTTTGGTGCTGGCGCCCAACAAGATCCTCGCCGCCCAGCTGTACGGGGAGTTCAAGAGCTTCTTCCCGGACAATGCGGTCGAATATTTCGTCAGCTATTACGATTATTACCAGCCCGAGGCGTATGTCGCCCGGTCCGACACCTACATCGAGAAGGAAAGCTCGGTGAACGAGGCGATCGACCGGATGCGCCACTCGGCGACCCGTGCCTTGCTCGAGCGCGACGACGTGATCATCGTCGCTTCAGTTTCGTGTCTCTACGGCATCGGCTCGGGCGAGACCTATTCGGCGATGGTCTTCAGTCTCAAGAAGGGCGAGACGGTCGACCAGCGCGAGATCATCCGCAAGCTCGTCGCGCTCCAGTATAAGCGCAACGACCAGGCCTTCGCGCGCGGCAATTTCCGCGTCCGCGGCGACAATCTCGAAATCTTCCCGTCGCACTATGAGGACACCGCCTGGCGGATCAATTTCTTCGGCGACGAGATCGAGGAGATCGTCGAGTTCGATCCGCTCACCGGCAAGAAGGTTGCCAGCCTGGACTCGGTCAAGGTTTACGCCAATTCGCACCACGTCACGCCCGGGCCGACGCTCAAGCAGGCGATGGAGGCGATCAAGCACGAGCTGGCGGAGCGGCTGAAGGAGCTGGTGAGCGAGGGCAAGCTGCTCGAGGCGCAGCGGCTCGAGCAGCGCACCAATTTCGACCTCGAGATGATCGCCGCGACCGGCTCCTGCGCCGGCATCGAGAATTACAGCCGCTTCCTGACCGGACGCCTGCCCGGGGAGCCGCCGCCCACTTTGTTCGAATATCTGCCCGAGAACGCGCTTTTGTTCGTCGACGAGAGCCACCAGACGATCCCGCAGATCGGGGCGATGGCGCGGGGCGATCACCGCCGCAAGATCACGCTCGCCGAATATGGCTTCCGGCTGCCTTCGTGCATCGACAACCGGCCGCTGCGCTTCAACGAATGGGATGCGATGCGCCCGCAGTCGGTCGCAGTCTCCGCCACGCCCGGCACCTGGGAGATGGAGCAGACCGGCGGCGTCTTCTCCGAGCAGGTCATCCGCCCGACCGGCCTCATTGACCCGCCGGTCGAGATCAAGCCGGTCGAGGACCAGGTCGACGACCTCATCTACGAAGCGAAGGAGACGGCGCGCAAAGGCTATCGCACGCTCGTCACCACGCTCACCAAGCGCATGGCCGAGGACCTGACCGAGTTTCTCCACGAAGCCGGGCTTCGAGTCCGCTACATGCACTCCGACGTCGAGACGCTGGAGCGCATCGAGCTGATCCGCGACCTGCGTCTCGGCGTGTACGACGTGCTGGTCGGCATCAACCTGCTGCGCGAGGGGCTCGACATCCCAGAATGCGGGCTGGTCGCGATCCTCGACGCCGACAAGGAGGGCTTCCTGCGCTCGGAAACGTCGCTGATCCAGACGATCGGCCGCGCCGCCCGCAACGTCGAGGGCAAGGTCATCCTCTACGCCGACCGCATGACCGG
>JAFAEZ010000028.1 GCA_023423775.1 Pseudomonadota bacterium | reverse complement strand
GTCCGGCTGTTCGGCATTGGCGGCTCGATCGGAATCGACCTCCCGACTCTATCTTCCAAGGACGAGCGCCAGGCCGCCGCGGCGGCGGTCGCCGCGGTCCTGCCCCCGCCTTTCGAACGCACCGCCGTCAACGGCTTCGGCTTCCTCCAGATCGTGCGCCGCCGCACCCGAGCGTCCCTACCCGAACTGCTGCAGGGCGATCGCGTCGGCGCGGCGGCGCGGGCCTTGCTCCGGCTGGCCGAGCGCGTGCCCGGCGTGGGCGAGCGCACGATCGTCGCCGCGCCTCCCGTCATCGAGCGCATCGAGGCCGCGCCGGAATGGCTTTCGGTTCTGCAGCGGCGAATCGGGGCTTCCGTCGGGTTGCAGGCCGAGCCCGGCCTCGCCATATCGGCCGGGCATGTCCACGCCCGCTTCGCCTGACAAACGCCGCAAAGGTTGCCCGCTCTGCGGCAAGACGGAGGACGCGGCCCACGCGCCCTTCTGCAGTCAGGGTTGCAAAGACCGCGACCTCCTGAACTGGCTCGGCGACAATTATCGCGTTCCGGGCCCGCCGGCCGACGAAAACGCCGATTTTGGACCGGACGGGCTGGACAGCGAGCGCTAGGGCCCTTTATAGGCGCGGCGTCCGCACTCGCCGGAACATGCCCAGGTAGCTCAGTTGGTAGAGCATGCGACTGAAAATCGCAGTGTCGGCGGTTCGATCCCGTCCCTGGGCACCATTCTCCACATTCTCCCGAACCACCCCACCGACCGCGTCCCGCGGCGGCTAGGCGCGTCTCCGCGCCTGCGCTAGGGCAAGGCGACAACCACCGCGGCTCCGGCTGGGAGCGACGAACGGAAGGAACGGAGAATGATGCGATTCGCGGCGATAACAGCGCTCGGCCTGCTGCTGGCCGCCTGTGGTACCGAGGGCACCGAAAGTGCGGCTACCGATCCAGCCGCGAACGAGAGCACGAATGCGACGACCGCCGCTGCCGACGAGGAGCAGAGCCAGGCCAAGCTGGCCGCCTGCCCATTCCGCGAAACCCGTGACTGGAAGGGATCGGTCACCGGCGGCCGGGTCCTGGTGAACGGAAAGGTCGATCTGCAGATGGCCGGTTTCGAGCCCGCTTTGACGCCGCGCGCCGGCGGCTCCGGCGGCACGCTCGTGCTGGACCTCACCCTCGCTCCCAAGCCCAATGGTCTCAGCGACAGCGCCCGCTACGAAGCAGCCGGCCGTTATTCGCGCGCCGAGATCCATTGCGGCGGCGAGCGCATCGCGGACATCGCCATCGTCCAGGTCGTTTCCTAGGCGCGTCAGAAGCGGAGCGAGGTGCTGACGCCGGCCGTCCGCGGCGTCAGCGTCTGCTGGCGCAGCGGCGACCCGGTTGCGGGCACGAGATCGGCGTTGCTGAACAGGATCGATCGGTCGTCGAACAGATTGTCGACGAACAGCGCGAGCTTCCAGGGACCGCGCCCGATTCCGGCCCGAAACAGGGCGTTGGCATAATCCTCGCCCCGATCGACGCGGGCATCGTAACCGGCGGCCGCTTCCGAGGGCGCGCGCCTGTAGCCGCTCACATATTGGATTTCGCCGTGGAGGAAGCCGCGCAGCGCCCCCGGCAGCGTCAGCGCGTAATCGGCGGCGACGCGCGTCGTCCAGCGCGGCACGTAGGGGATACGGTCGCCGCGTCCGGCAATGACCACTCGCCCGGCGCTGGCTGCATCGACACCGCCCAAGATCGTCTCGCGGAAGCGGGCATCGACGAAACCGATCCCCACGGTGGTGCTCAGGCCCCGCGCCAGCCGCGCCTCCCCTTCGAACTCAAAGCCGCGGCTGCGGGCGCGGCCGAGATTGTCGGTGAAGGAGAAGCCGCAGCCCGGCAACATGACCGGCTGCTGGATGCCCTTCCAGTCGATCCGGAACAGCGAGGCGCTGAGGCTCAGCCCGGGCGCGAACCTGCCCTTGAAGCCGGCCTCGTAGCTCCACAGCGAGTCCGACCCGAACGAAGCCGGAGCCTCGGACCGGCCGAAGGCCAGCAGGTCGGCGCCGCAGGGCCCCGCAGGCACCGGCGGATTGGCGCCGCCGACGCGAAAGCCCTTGCTGATGCCGGCATGGACCAAAGCGCTCTCGCCGAGACGATAGCTCAGGCCCAGCCGCGGCGTGACCGGCGTCTCGCGCTGGCTCGGCGCGTCGGCCGCCTTGAACGCGCCGCCGGCATAGGGCCCTTCCGACACCACCTCCAGGTCGAGCCGCGAGCGGGTCACGCGCAGGCCGGCGAGCGCCTCGAGCCGTTCGTTGATGCGCCAGCTCGCTTCGCCGAATGCGGCAACCTGGGTCTCGCGCACCGTCTCGCTGCCGCGGTAGCTGACCCCCCCCGGCAACAGCGGCACTCCGAACGCGTCCTCGACCGAGGCGTCAAGATAGAGACGGGTGAGACCGGCGATCCCCGGCTCGATCACGTTTTGCGTCAGGCCGAATGAGGCGCGGCGGTAAAAGAAGCCGAAGACCCAGCGCAGCGGCGCCGCGCCGTCGGGGGAGGCGAAGCGCAATTCCTGGCTGAAGCTGCGCTGGGTGACCTCGGTCAGGCTGCGCGTCCCGCCAGCGGGAACGAGGCCCGGCACCGCTCCGCCGAGCACGAGCTCGCCGAAGGCCAGCGAATAATCGGTCGTCTGCCGGTCGGTCCGGTCGAGGTGGGCGGTGACGCTGGTCAGCGTCGCCCCGCCCAGGTCGGCGCGGACGGTGAGGCTCGGCAGGATGAATTCCTCCCTGCCCGGCTGTTCGTGGATCGAGGATTTGAGGTGCGGCCCGCGCGTGCTGTCGAAGAACGGAAAGTCGCCGCGCCGGGTGCGCTGGTAGTGCAGCGCCGGTGTCAGCTCCACTGCCTCGCCGACAGCGGCCTTCACCGCTGCGCGCAGCGCCAGTGCATCCACGTCGTTGACGTCGCGCTGCACGATCGCACCGCTCTGCCCGTCCACGCGATCGACATAGCCGCCGTCGCGCCCGTAATAGAAACCGGTGCGCAGGCCGATCTTGCCCGGCAGGAGCGGGACGCCGACCGCCCCCTCGACCCCGCCGCCGAGGCCGCCGCCACGCACCTGTTCGAGCGTGGCCGAGAGATAACCGCTGGTTTCGTCGAGATCGGGCTGGCGGGTGATGAAGCGGATCGTTCCCCCCATCGAGCTGGCGCCGAACAAGGTCCCCTGCGGCCCGCGCAGTACCTCGGCGCGAACGAGGTCGAACGTCCGTATGTCGGCGCTCCCACCAAAGCCGAGCGAGCGCATCTGGATCGGCACGTCGTCGAGGTAGAGGCCGGTGGTAGCCGATCCGGCGGGCGAGAAGATCCCGCGGATGGCGGGCTGCTCGGCCCCCAAGGTTCCGACCGGAACGACGATCAGATTGGGGACGGCGCGCGCCACGTCCGACAGGCGCTCGGCTCCGATAAGCTCGATCTGGGCTTCGTCGAGCGCGGTGATGCTGAACGGGACCTGGTGGAGCGGCTCGGCATGCTGGCGGGCGGTGACGATGATCGACCCCTCAGCACCGGGCGCGGCCCATGCAGGGGTCGCAGCGGCGGCGCCCGCGAGAAGCAAGCCGGTTGCCGCAAAGGCACGCACGGGAACCGGGGAACGCAACATCACTGCCGCATTCTCGATAATGGTTCGGGTCCGCTGTCAATTCATTCTTGCGCCCCGGCTCGACGCGACCGGGAAGCGGCTCAAAAAAAGGGGCCGGACAAGCCGGCCCCAATCCCCCGCAGGCGAACGATCAGAACTTGAAGCTAAGGCTCGCCTTCGCGCCATGGTCGGACCAGTCCGACGACAGCGACCCGACATAGGAAGCGCCGATGCGGACACGGCCCAAGTCGACGTCGAAGCCGCCGTCGACCGCCACCGCGTTGCGCGGCAGGCGCGAGCCGACCACCAGGAAGTCCCCGGTCGAGCCGGTGAAGGCCGCACTGGAGACGCCGGTCAGATCGCCCCAGCCATGCTGCCAGCTCACCGACAGGCGCGGCTGGAAGGTCGCGTCCGCGCGGCCGGTGGCATGGACGCCCAGGTTCAGGAACTGGACGTTCTGCACCGCGCGGTCGACGGTGAGCGCAGCGCTGCCGCCGGCTTCGGCGAACCCGTCCGTCTTGGTGCGGACATGGGCGAGCCGGGCGAACGGCGCCAGACTGAAGCCGCTCATGTCGACGCCGTAGGAGACCTCGCCGAAGATCTGGCGCGTGGTCGCGTCATAGGACGCGTCCGACGACTGATTGATCGTTGCGAAGGCGACCGATCGGCTCGTGTCGACGTCGTGCCAGCCGAAGGCGAGGCCGCCCTTCACGCTCCACGGCCCGGCGGCATAGCCGAGGTGAGCGCCGAGGAACTGGCTGTCGACATCGGCTTTGCTGCCGCGCGCGTCGGCGTCGTAATCGGCGTTGCTGACCCCCGCCGCGATGCCGGCGACGAAGTTCGCGCCGCCGAAGGTGAAGCCGGTCATCAGGCCGCGATGGTCGGTCTCGAGCTCGGCGACGCCGTCGCGGGCGTCAGCCTCGCCCCAGCTGCCGATCGCGCTGCCCCACAGGCCGATGCCCTCGCCGATCCGGGTCGCCCCGAACAGGGCGTCGCGGACGTGACGGCTGTCATTGGCGAGCGCCGACTGGACGCTGGCGTGGATCTCGCCGGACAGGGCATCGAACGCCGCCTGTGCGCCCGCCTCGCTCTGGATCAGCGCATCCTCGAACAGAGGGTTGCCGATGCCGAGCGCCTGCACCGCCGCGCCCGTGCTCGCCTGGTTGAACGAGGTGGCGACGTCGGCGAATTCGATGTCGTTCCGGTAGAGACGGAGCGTCACCGCATTGGCGCCATAGGCCAGGGTCGGCGTCAGGAAGGCCAGGTTCGAGGTCACCGTCGAGAAAGTGCCGGTGACGCCTGCCTGCGCGGTCAGGATCGTGTAATCGGTGCGCGGCCGATAAGTCCCAGCCTCGGCCAGGACGCTGACCCGGGCGCCATTGGCGATCGTGGCAGTTCCGGTGGCGTTGATCCGGTCGGCTGCCCCAGCCGCATTGGCCTCGACCTCGAAGATCGAGCCGGCGGCAAAGGCGACGTTGCCGACGACGTCGATCGTACCGATCGAATTGCCCGGCGCGAAGGTGCCACCGCCGGCAACCACGACGTCGGCGAGGGTACCGGTGCCGCCCAGCCGGCCGCCAGTGTTGACGGTCACGTCGGAGACGATCGAGCCGTTGACCGAGAGCGTCCCGCCATTGACCGAAGTCGGGCCGGTATAGGTGCTGTCGCCGGTCAGGTTGAGGCGGCCATCGCCTTCCTTCACCAGGCTGCCGTCGCCTGTGATGGCGCCGGCATAGGCGCTGTTGCTGTCCTGATCGATCGTGAGCGTGGCGTCTTCGATCACGACGCTGGTGCCGCTCGCGCCGGCGAGTTCCGCAACCGTCTGCGACGTTCCGCTGATGTCCAAGCTGCCGCTCTGCAGGTCGACCTCGGTGTCCGGATCGATCTGGCCCGCGAAGCGGACGGCGCCGCCCAGGATGCGGGTAGTGCCGGTGAAGCTGTAGTCACCGGCAAAGGTCAGTGTGCCGGCCCCCATCTTGGCGAAATCGCCGGTGCCGGAGAAGGCACCGAGAAAATCGTAATCATCCGAGCGGTTGAAGACGAAGCGGCCGTCATTGACGAGGTCGCCGCTAAAGTCGCCGGTCGTCCCGCCGTCGCCGAGCGTGAAGGTGCCGTCGCCGCTGGTCGCGACGCCGCCGCCGAGCGTGCCGGTCAGCACGAGCCCGCCATTGGCGACCGTGGTGGTGCCGGTATAGGTCAGGTCGCTGCCCTCGACGTGGAAAACGCCCTCGCCCTCGAGCCGGACCCCGCCGGCTCCGGAGATGGCGAGCCCGTCGAAGTCGGTCAGCGTCTCGGTGCTGTCGAAATCGAGCACGAGCAGACCGTTATTGACGATCGAGCCCGTCACGATCGGACTGTCCGACCCCGCCGGCGTGACCAGTTCGTGCACTGCGAGAATGCCGTTGGCGCCGATCGTGACCTGGTCGAACGCGCCGACGGCCTGCGCAGCGGTCCAATAACCCTGCGCCACTTCGAGGCTTTCGAAGTTCGTCGCTTCGGCGATCGTCTGGGCCTGGGTCGCCGTCACACTGGTGCCGCGCAGGGTGACGGTGTCGAGCCCGTCGCCGCCGTCAATCACGCCATCGACGGTCGAACCGGTGAGCAGGACGAGAGTGTCGCTGCCGGCGCCGAGGGTGACGTCGCCATCGATGCGCCCCGAATTTTCGAGCGCGTCGTCGCCATCTGCGAGATCGATCTTGCCGGTGATATGGCCGGCATTGCGAACCAGGTCGGTCGAAGTGGCGGTCAGGATGGCGCCGACATCGCCGGCCACCGCTTGGCCGGCCCCGATGGTGACGTCCAGATTTCCGCCGGCAAGCGAACGGACCGCGTAGCCGAAGGCCGCGATCGAGCCCGCGTCGATTGTTACGTCGCCCGCCGAGACGATTCGAATGCCGTCGGATTCCTCACCCGCCGCGACGATCGTGGCACTGGCGATGTCGATCGGCGCCGTGCTGCTGCCGGAGTCGACGACGATGCCGTGCGACAGCAAACCATTGGTGGCGATCGAGCCGCTTGCGACGGTGACCGGGCCACCGGCGTAGACCGTGATGCCCTGGCCATAGTCGCCGTCGGTGGTGACGGTGCCGCTGGTGATGTCGACGAGACCGGTGGCCTGCGCCTGGATGCCGTACTGGCCGTAGCCATGGGCGATCGTGGTGTCGGCAACGATCGTCGCGTCGGTGTCGGCGTTGGCGAAGATCGTCGCGGCCGAGAAAGCTGCGTTGGCCGTGCCCGTGGCTATACCGCTGGTGATGCTCAGCGAAGCGCCCTGGCCGACGATGGCATTGCCGCCGTTTCCGGTGGCGTTCTCGCTGACGATCGTGGTCTTGCCCGTGCCGGTGAAGGTGTAGATGGCGCGCGTGTTGCCGACGGTGGTGCCGGCGTTGATCGTGATGTCGCCGCCATTGTTTACGAGCGCGTAGATGCCGCGGCTGTTGTCGGTTCCGCTGGCGAGGGCCGTGCCGCTGTTGATGACGATGTCGCCGCCGCCGTTGGAGATCGCGCCGATCGCATAGGTCTGGCCGTTGCCGGTCGCGCGCACGCTCTCGCTGTCGATCGCGATATCGCCCGCGGAAGCAGTGACGTTGATGCCGTAGGAATCGAGCCCGGAGGTGAGGATCGCGGTGTTGGTGATGGCGACCGCGCCGGTGGCGTTGACGAGCACGCCGTGCGCGCCGGAGCCGCTGGTCGTGATCGAGCCGCTGTTGGCGATCGTTGCCGAGCCGTTCGAGACGTAAATGCCGGAGGCGCCGTTGGCCGTGGTCGCGATCGTGCCGCTGTTGGCGATGTCCGACGCGGCAATCTGGCCGAGGATGGCCACGCCGCCGTTCAGAGTGCCGCTGTTGGCCAGCGTCGCGGTCTTCCCCGCATCGACCGCCTGGATCAGGACTGCGCCGACATTGCCGGAAATCGTGCCGGCATTCTCCACATTGGCGCCGCCGGTGAGGGCGAGGCCGTAACGCTGGCCGCTGATCGTGCCGCCGGCTTCGTTGGTGACGGTGCCGAGGATCGGGGCGCCGCTCGTGTCCTGGCCCTGCAGCGCGAACATCGAGACACCGTCGGTGCCGGCGCCGGCGAGGCCCTGGATCGTGCCGCTGTTGGCGACCGTGCCGCCGCCGATCAGGCGGATGGCGTCATTGTTCTCGCCGGTGATCGTGCCGCTATTGACGACGGTGATGCCGACCGCGCGCGGTTCGAGGCTGTTGGTGGTCGCATTGTAATAATGCGAAGTGCTGATGCCGGTGCCGGCGCCGGTAATGGTGCCGCTGTTGACGACGCTCGAACCTTCGATCGCCAGGACGATGCCAGAATCTGGCTCGGCGTCGAGGCCGTCATAGGTGCCGCGTCCGATGATCGTGCCGGCATTGCTGACGACGACCGCGCCTTCCTGGCCGAAGATGCCGCTCTTGGCGCCTTCGATGACGCCGTCGGCCTCGTTGTTGACGGTAACGGTGCCGGTTGAGCTGTTGTGGATGCCGTAGGCACCGGTACCCTCGATCGTGCCGCTGTTGGTGATGCTCGCGGTTGCGATCCTGCCGGCTATACTGATCGCGTCGCCGCCCGTCATGGTGCCGCTGTTGGTCACGGTCGCGGTCTTGCCGGTCTCCCCGGCCACGGCCTGGATGATCAGCGCGCCGGCATTGCCGGACACGGCGCCTTCGTTCGAGACGACGCCGCCGCCCGACAGCAGGACCCCAAAGCGCTGGCCGGAGATCGTGCCGTCGGCGCTGTTGGTGACGGTCCCGATCGACGCCTGGCCGCTCGTGTCCTGGCCCTGCAGCGCGAACATCGAGACACCGTCGGCGCCGCCGCCGCCGCGACCCTCGATCGTGCCGCTGTTGGTGACCGTGCCGCCGCCGATCAGGCGGACGCCGTCATTGCTCTGGCCGGTGATCGTGCCGCTGTTGATGATTTCCGTGCCGGCCGCGAGCGGCTTCAGGCTGTCGGTGGCCGCATCGTAATAATGCGACGTGCTGATGCCGGCGCCGGCGCCGGTGATCGTGCCGCTGTTCGTGACGCGCGACGGCCCGACCGCGATCGTAACTCCGGAATCGGGCTCGGCAGCAAGGCCATCATATGTGCCGTGGCCGATGATCGTCCCGGCATTGTCGAGGACGATTGCGCCCTCTTGGGCGAAAATGCCGCTTTTGGCCCCTTCGATAACGCCGTCGGCTTCGTTGGTGATCGTGAGCGTGCCGCTGCCGCCATTGTGGATGCCGTAATCCGACGTGCCTTGTATGCGGCCGCTGTTGCTCACTGCGGTCGGCTCGGCCGACCCGCCGATGCCAAGGCCGGTCAGGCCGACAATCTCGCCATCATTGTCGACCGTGCCCGCGACATTGAACAGCACCGCCCCACCCTGGAGCGTGCCGCTGTTGATCAGCGTCCCGGTGCGGCCGGTGTCGCCGGCGACGGCCTGAATCTGGATAGCGGCGATCGAGGCGCCGCTGATCACGCCCGCATTCTCGATCACGCCGCCGCCGGTCAGGAGGATGCCGAAACGCTGGCCGGTGATCGTACCGCCGTCCGCATTGGTGACCGTCCCGATCGAAGGCCGTCCGGTCCGATCCTGTCCGTTGAGCGCGAACATCGAGACGCCGTCCGCGCCAGCACCGGCAAGACCCTGGATCGTGCCGCTGTTGGTGACGCTACCGCCGCCGATCAGGCGGACGCCGTCATTGTTGTCGCCCCGGATGGTGCCGGTGTTGGTGATCGTCGTGCCGGTCGCGCGCGCTTCAAGCTGGTTGGTGGCGGGATTGAAATAATGGGCGGTGGTGACGCCGAAGCCGGCGCCCGAGATGGTGCCGCTATTGGCGATGCTCGAATTGCCCTGCGAGATCGTAATGCCGCCTTCCGGCGGGGCGTCGAGGCCGTCATAAGCGCCGTTACCGCGGACCGTGCCGGCATTGTCGAGTGCTAGCGGACCGGCCTCGGCGAAGATGCCGATCTTCGCGCCCTCGATCACCTGGCCCTCGGGGTTGGTAACGGTAAGAGTTTCGGACGATGTGTTGTGAATTCCGTAAGCTTGGGCGTGGAGCGGCGTAATCGCGGCAACATTGGCGCCGGCGACGATCGCGGTCGTCAGCAACAGTTTGATTTTGTGGTTCGCAAGCATTTTTTGCCCCCCTCCGGACACGACAGAAATGGCAAGCGCGGCCAACTGGTCGCGATGCACGTCGGCGGGCCTTGTGGCGCGGGAGCGCGGGGCGGACATCCCCCATATGGGGGAAAGCAGCAACATCAGACTGGATAATGAAGAGCTTACCGCCCCGGCATCCATCCGGCCCTCTTGCGCGTCGCACCATAATTTCGGATGACGGGTCGCCAGCTTCGACCAGGCGAGTAGATGCATTCCATCCGCACCGAGGAAATTTACGACGCCGCGCTCGATGACGAAGCGTTCGGCAACCTCGCGTCCCGCCTTGCCGATGCGCTCGGAGCGCGGTCCGGCGTGCTTCATTGGCGCGATCCTGCCAATGGCAGCGAGGAAATCTCTTATTCAGGCTATTTCGCAGCCGACGCGATGGTCTCGTTCGAACGCGATTTTGCCGACTGCGATCTCTGGTCGGAGGCGGTGCGTGAGCCTGCCTGCATCAACCGAGCTTGGGATTGCAACGCGCTGGTGCCCCCCTCGGTCTATGGCCATAGCCGGATCTACAATGAATGGATCCGCCCGATGGGCGACGACACGTTCCACTGCCTCGGCGCGTCGTTGCGCACAGCCGGCATGACCGCCGAGATCGGTTTTCACCGCGGCCGCAGCCAGGAGCCGTTCGCGGTCGAAACGGTGCAGTGGATGAACGGCACGCTCGGCCATCTCGGCAAGATGATCGCGATCCGCAACAAGCTCGGGGCTGCCGACCGCGCGTTGGGCGGGACCACGGCCGCGATGGACATGAGCATCCACGCAGTCTTCACCCTCAACCTGCAGGGGCGCCTGCTCCACGCCAACGCCGCGGCTGAGGCGATGCTGCGTCAGGGCGATCCGCTGAAGCTGCACGGCCACAGCCTTGCCGCCCGCGCGGCCCGCGATCAACAGGCCCTTCAGCGCGCGCTGGCGCAGGCGGGCGCGGCCAACGACAGCTTGGCGAGCGCCCTGCTTCTCCACCGCGCCGGCGGCGAACCGCTCGAACTGACTGTCGCCGCGGCCAGCCGCAACGGTGCCGAGCGCCACATCCTGCTTGTCGCCACCGACCGGGCGCGGCGCGACCCCAGCATCCCCGCCCGCCTGCGCACCCTTTACGGCCTCACTCAGGCGGAAGCGGAAGTGGCCGCCCGGCTCGCCGAGGGCGCCTCGCTCGAGAACCTCGCCGAGGAGCGTCAGGCGGCGATCAGCACGGTGCGCACCCAGCTCAAGGCGATCGCCACCAAGATGGGCTGCGGCCGCCAGGCCGAGCTGGTCGCGATGATCAGCAGCCTTCCCCGTCTTCGCGCAGGTCACTGAGCGAGACCGCCGCGGCACGCTGCTCGAGCTCGTCGGCCTGCCGCTCCAGATTCTGCGCCAGCTCATACATCGGCGCTCCGCGCCCGGGGCCGTAGCGGTCGGCCACCAGCCGACAGCGCAGCGCCTGCCCCCGCAGGGCCTGCGCCGACGTCGCGATCGCCTCGGCCAGCTTGTCAAGTCCCACCCCAAAGAGATTACGGATGTCGCCTCCAGCGGCATCCCCCATTTACGGTATGCAGCGCCCGAAAAGCCGGGCCCGGCATGGGCTTAGGGGATTCCCTCCGGCCCGTCCGCAGCCCTGCGGCAACCAATTGGAAACCCTCTCACGCTATCCTTCCGGCCATGTTCAAGGCTGTGCTGATATCGCTGGCAACCCTGGTCTCGTTCGACGCCGTCGCATGGAACAGTGCCGTGCGCGCCGCCCTGATGCGCGAGGCGCGAAGCGCCGTCGTCCTGGTCGAGAGCCTGAGCTGGCGCTGGGGCTGAGCCCCGCTCCGCCCTTTTCCTAAGGCGTCCGGCGGCCGCTCCGCCGCTTCACAGCGCGCGCCGCAGCAGCCGGCTGCGCATCTCCTGCATGCCGATCCGCTCGGCCGCCGCGCCCTTGTCGGCGGTGGCGATCACCTTCGCGCAATGGCCCAGAATCTGGCTGACCCGGTCGAAACCCTGCATCGTCTCGGCATGGCGGTGCAGCACCGCGGCGTCGTTGGCGAGCTGATCGCCCATGATCTCGACCAGCCTCCGCACATATTCGAGCTCCTCGGCCAGCCTTTGCTCGATCAGGCAGGAGGACGGGTCCAGCGGCGGCGGCGGCGGCGGCGGCGGCCGGAACAGCGGCCGCGGCTGCTTGCGCGCCTCCGCGACGATCTCGTCGATTCGCCGCTGCGCCTCGGAAGGCCCGCCCGGTTCCTTATTGTTGCACGCCTGATTCAGCATCGCTCGTCCGGTCCTCCCGTCAGGACCTGCTAGCCGCCTAATTGATAACGTCCGGTTAGTGAGCTTATTGGCTTCGGTTTCGCCGGCACCAACTCTGTGCCATGGACTAAGCCTTGGAGAAGCAAGGAATGCATTCGCACAGCGCCGGGCAGCAAAGGCACGAGCACGTCTTCCTGACCGAAGCGCACGCCGCCAATGAGCGGCGCACCCGCTGGGTGGTCGCGCTGACGCTGGTGATGATGGTCGGCGAAATCGCGGCCGGCTACTGGACCGGCTCGATGGCGCTGCTCGCCGACGGCTTCCACATGGCGACCCATGCCGGCGCCCTTTCCGTCGCCGCCGCCGCCTACGCCTTCGCCCGCAGGCGTGCCCGCGATCCCGCCTTCGCCTTCGGCACCGGCAAGGTCGGCGATCTCGCCGGCTTCGCCTCGGCCCTTTTGCTCGGCGTGTTCGCGCTCGGCATCGGCGTCGAATCGGTCCGGCGCCTGTTCGCCCCGCAGGCGATCGAGTTCGGCGAAGCGGCGATCGTGGCGGCCATCGGCCTCGGCGTGAACCTGCTCAGCGCCTGGTTGCTGTCGGGCGGGGGCCATGGCCACCATCACGGCCATGACGAGCACGATCATCATCATCATCATCACGACAACAACCTGCGCTCGGCCTATCTCCACGTGCTCGCCGACGCCCTCACCTCGGTGTTGGCAATCGCCGCCTTGCTGGCGGGCGCGTGGCTCGGCTGGCGCTGGCTCGATTCGGTGATCGGCATCGTCGGCGCCCTGGTGATCGCACACTGGTCGTGGGGATTGATGAAGGACACGGCCGCGATCCTGCTCGACCGCACGGACACGCATCTCACCGATGCGGTGCGCACCCGGATCGAGGCGGACGGTGACTCCCAGGTCACCGATCTCCACGTCTGGCGGATCGCACCGGGCAAGCATGCCGGCATCGTATCGTTGATCGCGGCCGAGCCGCACAGCGTCGACTCCTATCGCGACCGGCTCGCCGACCTAGATACGATCGTCCACCTCTCGGTTGAGGTGCACCGCTGCACGGGCCCGCATTGAGCGGGTCCGAAGGCCTTATTTCTCGACGAACGCCCGCTCGATCACATAATCGCCCAGCTCGCCGACGCCCGGCGAGATGGTGAAGCCGCGCGCGTCGAGCATCGCCGACAGCTCGGCGAGCATCGCCGGGCCGCCGCAGATCATGGCGCGGTCGGTCTCAGGGTTGAGCGGCGGCAGGCCGGTATCGGCGGCGAGCTTGCCCGAATTGATATGGTCAGTGATGCGGCCGCGATTTTCGAACTCCTCGCGCGTCACCGACGGATAGTAGATGAGCTGGTTGGAGATCATCTCGCCCAGAAACTCGTGGTCGGGCAGGCTGTTGGTGATGAAGTCGCGATAGGCGAGTTCGGCCTTGGTGCGCACGCCGTGGAGCAGGATGACCTTCTCGAACTTCTCGTAGGTCTCCGGATCCTGGATGATCGACATGAACGGCGCCAGGCCCGTCCCGGTCGAGAAGAGGTAGAGGTTCTTGCCCGGATTGAGGTCGCGTACGACCAGGGTGCCGACCGGCTTGTCGCTGACCAGCACTTCCTGCCCGGGCTGGATCAGCTGCAGCTTCGAGGTGAGCGCGCCGTCCGGAACCTTGATTGAAAGGAATTCGAGCTTGTCGTCATAATGCGGGCTGGCGATCGAATAAGCGCGCATCAGCTTCTTGCCGCCAAGATCGATGCCGAGCATCACGAAGTGGCCGCTCTCGAAGCGGAAGCTCGGGTCGCGAGTGGTGGTGAAGCTGAAGAGGGTGTCGCTCCAATGCTCGACGCTGAGCACCTTCTCGCTACGCACGCTGGCCATACAAACTCCGAATGCAATCGCCCGGCCTTTGCCCGACAAAAGGATAATGGAAAAGTGGGGTTAGCCGCGACGCGGCGGCCCCGCATATAGAGATTGCGCGCGGATTCGCTAGCCCTCGAGGGCAAGCAACGCGAAGGTCGCGAGCCAATGCTCGCCCATATAGTCGCCCGCCACGTGCGGCAGGCTGGCCTCGAGATGCTCGTCGGCGGTGCGCAGGGCGAGCGCCCCGAGCTCGGTATCGAGCGCTTCGGCAATGCCGCGCCAGCACCAGGCCCGGCTGAGATTGAGCCCGTCGAGATGCGCGATCTTGCCGTCGGACCGGTCGGACACGACTGCTGGCGCGAACAGGCTGGCCGGCTCGCCGGCCGAAAGATCGGGCAGAAAATCGGCGAACCAGGCACGGAAATCGGCGGGCTGCAGCACGCGACGCATCAGCAGGGCCTCGGTCAGCGCCGAGGAGAGGAATTCGTCGCCGCCCGGCTCCCAGGCGGGACAGTTTCGGTCGCGGCCGAAATAGTCGCGGGCGCGGGCCCCGATCAATTCGGCAAGCGCCGGATCGTTCGCCTCGGCCCATTCGCGCGCGAGGATCATCGCGAAGGCAATGTTGAAATGGGTGCCGACGCGGAGCGGATAGGTGAGCTTGGGCAGAAAAGCATGGAAGCGGTCGGCAAAGGCGCGCGCGAGCGGCGCCAACGCCTCACCCCAGTCCTGCCCCTCGTGCCGCATCGCCTCGCGGTGCAACGCGAGCAGCCACGCCCAGCCATAAGGCCGCTCGAACGGGCCGGAATAAGGTCGGTCGAGATAGGCGCGCTCGACTGCCACTTTTTCGGGCGTCAGCATCTCGTCGGCGAGCCGCTTGATCTCTTGGGCCTCGGCCATGTCGGGGAAGAGCCGGCGCAGCCGAAGCAACAGCCAGTAACCGTGCACGCAGCTGTGCCAGTCGAAGCTGCCATGGAAGATCGGATGCAGCGCCTTTGGCCCCTGGACGTCCTCAGGCCCGGTCATCACATGGTCGCGCTTGTGCGGATATTCGCGGGTGACATGGCCGAGCGCGATCTGCGCGAAGCGGGCGGCGGTCTGTGCGGTCAGCTGATGTTTCATCGGAATGCCAGGAAATAGATGAGCAGGGTGTTGGCGAGGAGCAAAGGCACGGCGGTGCCGATCTGCGCCTTGATGACGCCGTTGCGGTCCTTGAGGTCGAGCAGGGCGGCCGGCACGATGTTGAAGTTGGCCGCCATCGGCGTCATCAACGTTCCGCAGAAGCCGGCCAGCATGCCGATCGCGCAGACGATCGCCGGGTCGCCGCCGAATTTGTGGACCAGGATCGGAAGGCCGATCGCCGCGGTCATCACCGGGAAGGCGGCGAAGGCATTGCCCATGATCATCGTGAACAGGGCCATGCCGACAGCGTAGGCGGCCACGGCTGCGAACAGGCTGCCTTGGGGAATGGCGGTGCCGGCGATCCCGCCGACCACTTCGCCCACTCCCGCCAGCGCGAACACCGCGCCGAGCGCGGCCAGCATCTGCGGCAACACCGCCGCCCAGCCGACCGAATCCATCAATCGGCGCCCTTCCTGGAGGGGTGCGAGCACGGGCGGACGCAGCCAGATATAGCAGACGGCGAGCGCGATCAGCAC
Organism: Pseudomonadota bacterium; assembly: GCA_023423775.1. Classification (GTDB taxonomy): domain Bacteria; phylum Pseudomonadota; class Alphaproteobacteria; order Sphingomonadales; family Sphingomonadaceae; genus Allosphingosinicella. The sequence goes on along the minus strand of JAFAEZ010000028.1, from coordinate 3,992 downwards.
GCCGAGACCAAGCGAGATCAGGGTCGCCTGCTTTGGATCGACCAGCCCGCTGTCCTTGAGCAGCAAGGTGCCGAGCAAAGCGGTTACCGGGATGATCAGCGCCGGCAGGAACAATTTGTTGCCGCGCCGCTCCGCCGACTCCGCGCGCTCTTCCGGCCTTGTCGTGTGCGGATCGCCACGCCCGAGCAGGTGGAAGCCGGCCAGCGCGACCAGGCCGGTGACCAGCAGGCCATTGCCGAAGTCGCCGAGCTGGTCCCCGAAGAAGAAGCTGATCGCGATCAGCCCCCAGAAAGCGGCGTTGCCGAACCGCTTGCTGTTGGTCCGGTCGGACAGGCTGAGCGCGGCGAACGCGGCGAAGGTCGCCCCGGCAAGCACATAGAGCCAGGCGAGCGTGATCATCGCACCTCCTCCTGCTCAGGGGCAGGCCGGGCGGCGGCGACCGTGCCGCTGCTCTCCTTTCCTAGGCGGCGATCGAGCATCAGCAGCCGCGTCGCGTGGATCACAAAAGCGACGATCGCGGTCGGGATCGCCCAGACCGACAGTTCGAGCGGCGCGAGGCTGATGCCGTTCTGCTCGAGGAAGCCGATCATCAGCAGGATCGATCCGATCGCGATGAAGATATCCTCGCCAAAGAACAGGCCGACATTGTCGGTGGCGGCGGCATAGGCCTTCACCTTCTCGCGCGTCGGCTCGTCCAGATCGCCCTGCTGCTGCTCCGCGGCCGCTTCGGCCATTGGCGCGACCAAGGGCCGCACCGTCTGCGGGTGTCCGGCCACCGAGGTCAGGCCCAGCGCGGCGAAAATCTGGCGGAACAGAAGATAGGCGACGAGCAGCCGTCCGGTGGTCGCGCCTTTGAGGCTCGCGATCAGGGTCCGCGCCCGCTGCTGCAGCCCATAGCGCTCGAGCAGGCCGATGACCGGAAGCAAGATGTAGATGATCGTGACGAAGCGGTTGTCGTTATAGGCCTTGCCGAAGGCCGAGATGAGTTCGACCGGCCCGAGCCCTGCCGCAAGACCAGTGACCAGAGCTGCCGCGGCAACCACGAGCAGCGGATTGAGCCGCAGCAGGAAGCCGACCACCACGACGAGGATTCCGGAGAGGACGAGCAGGTCGCTCATGCGCCGAACCCTCCGCCGCCCGGGGTCTCGATCACGAACATGTCGCCGGGCGCCATTTCCGCCGAGGCAGTCGCACCGAGCGTCTCAACCGTGCCGTCCGCGCGCACGACCTGATTGACGCCCGGGCTGGCGTCGTCGCCGCCCTTGAGCCCGGCTGGCGGAATCGCGCGCCGGTTGGAGAGAATGTTGGCGCGCATCCGATCGAGGAAGCGGATGTGGCGTTCGACCCCGTCGCCGCCTGTGTGGCGCCCCGCACCACCGGAGCCGCGGCGGATCGCAAACCGCTCGAGCAGTACCGGGTACCGCGTCTCTAATATCTCGGGATCGGTCAGGCGGCTGTTGGTCATGTGGGTCTGGACGGCGCTGGCGCCGTCGAAGTCCGGCCCGGCGCCGGCCCCGCCGGCAATCGTCTCATAATATTGATAGCGATCGTTGCCGAAGGTGAAGTTGTTCATCGTGCCTTGGCTCGGCGCGATCGCGCCGCAGGCGGCGAAGAGGCAGTCGGTAATGACCTGACTGGTCTCGACGTTTCCGGCCACGACCGCCGCCGGATAACGCGGATTGAGCATCGACCCTTCCGGCACCTTGAGCGTGATCGGCCGCAGGCAGCCGTCGTTCATCGGGATGGCGTCGTCGACAAGGGTGCGGAAGACGTAGAGCGTGGCCGCGCGGCAGATGCTGAAGGGCGCGTTGAAATTGTTCGGCTGCTGGTCGCTCGTTCCCGCGAAGTCGATGACCGCGGAGCGCGTGGCTGCGTCGACCTTCACCGACACCGAGACTTGGGCGCCGTTGTCGGTGCGGTAGGTGAAACTGCCGTCCTTCAACCCCGAGATCAGCCGTCGCACCGCCTCCTCGGCATTGGCCATGACGTGGCCCATATAAGCGTCCACGACGTCGCGCCCATATTCGCCGGCGATCCGGCGAAGCTCCTGCGCGCCACGGTTGCAGGAAGCGACCTGAGCCTTGAGATCGGCGACGTTGACGTCCGGGTTGCGCGCCGGCCACCGGCCCGAGCCGAGCAGCGCGCGCATCTCCTCCTCGCAGAAGCGCCCGGCATCGACCAGCAGCTGGTTGTCGATCAGCACGCCTTCCTCTTCGACCGTCTTGCTGTCGGGCGGCATCGATCCGGGCGTGCGCCCGCCGATGTCGGCATGGTGGCCGCGCGCCGCGACATACCAGGCGGGATCGGCGTCGTTGCCGACGAACACAGGCATGATCACGGTGATGTCCGGCAGGTGCGTGCCGCCGCGATAGGGCGCGTTCAGCACATAGACGTCGCCGGGCTTCATGCCGCGGCCGTCCGCCCCCTGCCCGCGCGCGGCGATGATCGTGCGGATGCTGTCGCCCATCGATCCCAGATGGACCGGAATGTGCGGCGCATTGGCGATCAGGCCGCCGTCGCGGTCGAAGATCGCGCAGGAGAAATCGAGCCGCTCCTTGATGTTGACCGACGAAGCCGTGTTCTGGAGCGCGACGCCCATTTCCTCGGCAATCGCCATGAACAGGTTGTTGAAGATTTCGAGCATCACTGGATCGACATCGGTCCCGATCGCGGCGCCCGAAGTGCGCGCCTCGCTGCGCGTCAGGATCAGATTGCCGACGCCGTCCACCGTGGCCGCCCAGCCCGGCTCGACCACGGTCGTTGCCGAAGGATCGATGATCAGCGCCGGCCCCGCGACCACGTCGCCGGGCGAGAGATCGGCACGATCATACAAATCCTCCCCGGAACGGGGAGGGGGACCAGCCGAAGGCTGGTGGAGGGGTTGCTCCGCACTCAGATCTCGGGCTCCAACTCCCACCGCCTCGACGATCGCCGTCTCGATGACGACGCCGGTCTTCTCGGCCAGGAAACCGAATCGTGCCAAATGCTGCTCCTCGAATGCGCGGCGCATCTCGGCGGGCTCCGCGACCGTCACTTCGAGGCTGCTGTCGCTGCCTTCGTAGCGGAGCGCGGCACGGCGGCGGATCTCGATCGCATCCTGGCCCACGCCCTGGCCGAGCAGGGCCGCTTCGGCCTCGGCGGCAAGCTCCGCCAGGACCGGCTCCAGCGCCGCGGCCTCCGCCAAAGGCTGCCCGAAGGTGCGCTGGCGCAGCTCGACCATGTCAGCGAGGCCCATGCCGTAAGCCGAAAGCACGCCGGCGAGCGGGTGGATCATGACCCTGCTTATGCCGAGGGCGTCGGCCACCAGGCAGGCATGCTGGCCGCCCGCGCCGCCGAAGCAGGCGAGGGTGTAGCGCGTCACGTCGTGCCCGCGCGCGATCGAGATCTGCTTGATAGCATTGGCCATGTTGTCGACGGCGATGCGGACGAAGCCTTCGGCGATCTCGCTCGGCGTCAGTCGGTTGCCGGTGGCGGCCTCCACCTCCCTGGCCAGCGCCGCGAATTTCTCGGTCACGATCGCCGCATCGATCGGCTGGTCGCCGTTCGGGCCGAAGGCGTGCGGGAAATGCTCCGGCCGGATCTTGCCGAGCATGACGTTGCAGTCGGTGATCGTCAGCGGCCCGCCGCGACGGTAGCAGGCCGGGCCCGGGACGGCGCCCGCCGAATCCGGTCCGGCGCGAAAGCGCGCGCCGTCGAAATGGCAGACCGAGCCGCCGCCGGCCGCGACGGTGTGGATTTCCAGCATCGGCGCGCGCACCCGCACGCCCGCGACCATTTTCTCGCTGCGGCGCTCGTAGCTGCCGGCAAAGTGCGACACGTCGGGCGAGGTGCCGCCCATGGCGAAGCCGATGATCTTGTCGAACCGGGCCTCTTCGGCGGTCCGCGCCATGCCGACGATGCCGCCGGCCGGCCCCGACAGGATCGCGTCCTTGCCCTGGAAGGCGGCGGCGTCGGTGAGGCCGCCGTTCGACTGCATGAAGAAGAGCCGCGTC
>JAFAEZ010000201.1 GCA_023423775.1 Pseudomonadota bacterium | reverse complement strand
TTGTGGAGCACGTCCCAGGTCGGCGTACGCTCGCTGAAACGGCGGCGATTGTCCTTCCACAGGGCCTCGTAAGGGCAGTTGTGGAAGTAATAGAATTCAAGATTCTTGAACTCCGAGGTCGCGGCCGAGAATAGCTCCTCGCACAGCTTGATATGCGGATCCATCGAGCCGCCAACGTCGAGAAAGAGCAGCAATTTCACCGCATTGTGCCGCTCGGGCCGGAGATGGATGTCGAGCCAGCCCTTGCGCGCGGTGCCGCTCACGGTCTCGTCGAGATCGAGCTCCTCGGCCGCGCCTTCGCGGGCGAAGCGGCGCAGGCGCCGGAGCGCGACCTTGATGTTGCGCGTGCCGAGCTCGACGCTGTCGTCGAGGTTTCGGAACTCGCGCTTGTCCCAGACCTTGATCGCGCGGCCCTGGCGCCCTTCGCCGCCGATGCGGATGCCTTCGGGGTTGTAGCCGCCATGGCCGAAGGGCGAGGTACCGCCGGTTCCGATCCACTTGCTGCCGCCCTGGTGGCGCTCCTTCTGTTCCTCGAGCCGCTTCTTCAGCGTCTCCATGATCTCTTCCCACGAGCCGAGCGCCTTGATCTCCGCCATCTGCTCAGGGGTGAGGTAGAGCTCGGCCACCTTGCGCAGCCAATCCTCGGGGATCGGCACGGCATCGGTGCCGTAGTCGCTCTCGATGCCCTTGAAGATCTTGCCGAACACCTGGTCGAAGCGGTCGAGCAGGCCCTCATCCTTCACGAAGGTGGCGCGGGCGAGATAATAGAATTCCTCCGGCCGGGCCGCGATCACGTCGGCCTGCAGCGCTTCGAGCAGGGTCAGATGCTCCTTGATGGAGGCGGGGATGCCCGCGGCGCGCAGCTCGTCGACGAAGGAGAAGAACATCCGGGCCTCTTATCCTGCTGGCGGCGCGGGAGCCAGCATCTCGCAGTTAAGACGGTCGCAAGACATTGCGCATAGACCGGACGGCATATCGTATCGGGAGTGCGTCGTGGCGAGTTCAGCGCTTGAGAGACCGGACGGGAACGCCATCAGCAAGGTCGCGCGCAATTGCGGATCGCTGGCGATCGAATGCAGCGACGTTTCCGGCTATGTCGCCGGCGTCTCCGAGCGCATTTCCTCCAATCTCAAGACCCTCGACTCGCTGGAGGACGTCACCTCGCGGCTGCTGGCCGATCAGGCGCGCGTCGCCGATTCCACCGACGAGGCCCGCCTCCTCGCCGAGCAGGCGCGCGAGAAGCTCGGCGAGGGCCGCGCGGCGATCGAGGATACGATACAGATCTTTAGTGGGCTCACCGAACTCGTCGTCCAACTAGGCGACCGCATGGCCGGATTCGCCGAAGCGATGGCCCAGGTTCAGCGTGTTTCGAGCAGCATCGAGAGTATTGCCAACCAGACCAACCGGCTCGCGCTCAACGCGACGATCGAGGCCGCGCGCGCGGGCGAGGCGGGACGCTCGTTCGCGGTCGTCGCCGCCGAAGTGAAGAAGCTCGCCCACGACACCCGCGCCGCGACCAGCGAGATCGCGCTGACCGTTGCTTCGCTGACCCGCGAGGCCGAGGCGGTGACGTCGGAAATCCGCACTGGCGTCGAGCGCAGCCGCGTCGCGCAGGGCCGGTTCGCGGCGATGACCGAGAATATCCGCGACGTCTCCGACATCGTCGCGATGGTCGACCGCCAGACCGACGGCATCGCCCAGGCCACCGGCCTCATCCAGCAGAGCGTCGACAGCGTGAAGGGCGGCCTCTCCGACTTCGCCGCCGACGCGCGCGAGAATGGCGGGCAATTGCTCGCCGCGCAGCAGCGGCTGTCCGAGCTCGAGCGCCTGTCCGGCGAAATGCTCGACCGGCTCGCAAGCTGCGGCGTCCGGATCGACGACACCGCCTTCATCGAACTCGCCCAGGGGGCGACTCGCGAACTGGCCTCATTGATCGAGAATGCCGTCGCCGCCGGCGAGATCGACGAGGACGCGGTGTTCGACACGACCTACGTCGCGATGCCCGGCACCAACCCGACGCAATATGAAACGCGTTTCTGCGCCTTCGCCGACGCCCGCGTCCGCCCGATCCTGGACCGGGTGATGGCGGCGGACCCGCGCCATATCGGCTGCGTGATCAGCGACATTAAGGGCTATCTGCCGACTCACGTCTCGGAGCGGTCGCAGCCGCAGAGCGCGGATCCGGCCTGGAACGCCAAATATTGCCGCAACCGCCGCAATTTCATCGACGAAGCCACCCAGCGCGCGATCGACAGCGACAAGGAGGCGATGCTGGTCACCTATCGCATGGATCTCGGCCACGGCCGCTACCTGCCGGTCAAGAACGTGTTCGTGCCCTTGTGGATCAACGGCCGCCGCTGGGGCAATTTCGAGCTCGCCTACCGCGACGAGGCGGCCGCGGAAGAACGCTGAGCCTCAGCTGCCGCGGCGGCTCATGAAGGCAAGCCGCTCGAACAGCATGATGTCCTGCTCGTTCTTGAGCAACGCCCCGTGGAGAGGCGGGATAGCCTTGTGCGGGTCCCGCGACTGGAGAACGTCGAGCGGCATGTCCTCGTGCAGCAGCAGTTTCAGCCAGTCGAGCAATTCGCTGGTCGACGGCTTCTTCTTGAGGCCGGGCACCTCCCGCACCTCGTAGAAGATGTCCATCGCCTTGGAGACGAGCATCTTCTGAATGCCGGGGAAATGGACGTCGACGATCGCCGCCATCGTCTCCCGGTCGGGGAACTTGATGTAGTGGAAGAAGCAGCGGCGCAGGAACGCGTCGGGCAGCTCCTTCTCGTTGTTCGAAGTGATCACCACGATCGGCCGCTCGCGTGCCGTGATCGTCTCGTGGGTCTCGTAGACGTCGAAGCTCATCCGATCGAGCTCCTGGAGGAGATCGTTGGGGAACTCGATGTCGGCCTTGTCGATCTCGTCGATCAGCAGGACGGGCAGGGTCGGGGAGGTGAAGGCCTCCCACAATTTTCCCTTGCGGATGTAGTTGGCGATGTCGTGGACGCGCTCGTCGCCGAGTTGGCCGTCGCGCAGCCGCGCCACCGCGTCATATTCGTAGAGGCCCTGATGCGCCTTGGTGGTCGACTTCACGTGCCATTCGATCAGCGGCGCGCCGACCGCGGCAGCGATCTCGTGGGCGAGCACGGTCTTGCCGGTGCCGGGCTCCCCCTTGACCAGCAAGGGCCGGCGCAGCGTCACGGCAGCGTTGACGGCGACCTTCAGATCCTCGGTCGCAACATAGGAACTGGTGCCCTCGAAACGCATGCTCATCCTTCCGTGCCGTGCGGCGCCGGGGATAAGGGAGGGCAGGGGGCGGCGCAAGCCGCGCGCAGCGCAGGGGTCAGGAGTCGCCGCGGGCTTCCTGGCGGGCCTCGAGCAGGTCCCAAAGACCAAAATGCTGGAGCAGGACCTGTTCGGCGCCGAACATCATGGCGCGGTCGAATCCGGGGCCTTGGTCATGGCCGTCGGCGAAAGCGTGAATGGCATGCGGGGTGTCGAGCGTGCAGGGCGGCGGCGGTACGCCGAAACGGGCTGCGGCGACGTCGAGAACGGCGCGGATCGCACTCCAGTCGGTGACCACGGCCAAAGCGGCGCCGAGTGCGCAGCCGTTGCGCTCCGACTGGGCGAGCATTTCGAGCGCATGGCGTTGGCCGAGCGCCGCAGCCTGGTTGTCGCCGGCGCCGGGCGTGCTGGGCAGCGGGCCGGCTGCAACCGCGAGGCGGGCGAGCAGGCCGCGTTCGACGGCGAAGGCAGGGACCGCGGTGGCGAACCATTGGCGGGTCGCGGGATCGACTGCGCGCGCCGCGGCGTGATCGACGACGCCGGGATGGCGGGCATGGAGCGTGCAGAGAAAGTGGATGGCGTCGGCAAGATTGCGGGCGGCATGCGGCCCGCGCAGCAAAGCGTCGCTCGACAGATAGGGGTGGGCGGCGCTGCCCTGCTCGGCGACGCGGGTCAGCAGTCGTCCGCCCAAGCGGGCGTCGCTCTCCCTGCCGACCAGTGAAGCTGCCATGTCCATCCTCCCCTGCGGTGCTCGTCCGGTCCTACCCCCCGCCCCGTAAAGATCGGGTTTACACGGCGGGGCGGTCGGCCGCTTGGGAAGGGCAGGCCCCTGCGTCGCGACAGGCCGGCACTTCTTCAGGCGGCGAGACGGACCGTCTCGTCCTGCTCGGCGGTCTCGACCTGCGGAGTGGCGGCGGGGCGCGGATCGGGCACGAACCAGCGGACCGCCAAAACGACGATCCCGGCCGCGAGATAGGCGCCGATCGCGGCAACCGGATTGAAGAACAGGAACAGGGTGAGCGCGACGCGCAGCCAGTTCGGGTTGAAGCCGAGATCGTCGCCCAGACCCTGGCAGATGCCGAGGAAGGTGTCGTCGCGGGTGAAAAGATTCGGCTGGTCCTGCATCGTCGGCTCCCATTAGCGTTGATGCCGACTGCAGAGCATGAGCCGTGCCAAATTGGCCGGAGCTCGGATTTGGGCGCCTTTTCGGCCGCGCGCTGGGCGCATGGCGGAGGCTTGCGCGGGAATGAGGGCTAAATGTTGGGGTGAGGGTTGGGAATATTCGCCAACTTGCGCCGGAACCGCATTCGGACGCGGCCGGTTAATCGGGCGACGTTGCAACGACTGGAGTGTGACAGTGAAAAGCAAATATGACGCGTTCGGATTGTATCACGATGCCGCGGATCCGCGCCTGTTCGTGCCGAAGCGCAAAGCGTGGATGGGCTGGACGGTGAACGCCGACCACCGCTTCGGACGGCTCGTCCTGGCCGCGACCGGCGCGCTGGTAGCGGGCGCAGTCGCCGCCGCCATTGCGCAGCGCTGACCCTCCTCGTTAGCCACGCCCGTTTCGGACTCGCGACAAGCGACGCGACGTGACAGGCTGCGGGGGGGAAACACAAGGGGGAGGAGCCGCATCATGGACGACAGGGCAGCAACGCCTTGGCAACTCTGGGCGATCGCCGGGGTGACGACGCTGTGGAACGCGTTCGGTGCACTCGATTATACAATGACCCAGACTCGCAGCGCGGCCTGGATGGCGCAGCTCAGCCCCGCACAGATCGCCTGGCTCGACGCAGCCCCGGCCTGGGCGGTGGCGTCCTGGGCGTTCGGCGTATGGGGCGGGCTCGTCGGCTCGCTGCTGCTTCTGGCGCGCAGCCGCCACGCGGTGCTCGCGTTCGCCGTCTCGCTTGCCGGCCTGGCGGTGAACAGCCTGTTCCAGGCGACCAGCCCGATGCCCGGCAGTCATATGGACGGCGGGGGCGCGCTGGCGCTCCATCTCGCCATCTGGGCGGTCGCGATCGCTTTGCTCGTCTATGCGCTGCGGATGCGGGCGCGGGGCGTGCTGCGCTAGGGGGCGCTCAGCCGAGCTGGCTGTCCTTGCTGCCGCGGCGGTTGATGCCGCCGCGGGTCTGGCGGATTGGCAGGCGACGCAGGTGAAGGTGTCGAACCCCGTTTTTTGAGTGGAAGGGTCCGGCTCGCTTCATCTGCTGTTCAGCCGATGCGGCGCTATCCTGTTGATCTTCCGAGGAGAAGCCCCATGGCGACGATCATCGGCACTGATTCCTCCGAGACTCTTCACGGCACCGCCCTCGACGACGACATCCAGGGTCGCGGCGGCCACGACATTCTCTACGGTAAGGGCGGCAACGACCGGCTCGACGGCGGCGCCGGCAACGACTGGCTCTTCGGCGGCTTCGGCAACGACGTCCTGATCGGCGGACTCGGCATCAACGACCTGTGGGGCGATTCCGGCGCCGATATCTTCACGATGAGCGCACGTTCCAGCGCCGGCTTCTCCGACGACCTGGTCTGGGACTTCCGCTTCGACGTTGACCGGGTCGACCTCCGCGCCTGGGGAGTCAGCGATTTCAGCCAGGTCCTCGCCCTGCTCGAGAGCGATTCCTATGGCGACGCCACGCTCAACGCTTATTATGCCGGCCACGACCATGTTCTGACCCTCAACGCGGTCGCGCCGCACGACCTGATCGCGGCCGATTTCATCTTCGCCAATCCGGCGGCGATCAACGCCACAGGAACCGCACTCGACGACGTCATGTTCGGCTCTCGGCTGAACGACATTCTCAGCGGCGGCGCCGGCTTCGACATCCTGCTCGGCGGCCTCGGCAGCGACATCTTAAACGGCAATGCCGGCAACGACCGGCTGGTCGGCGGCGACGGCAACGACCGGCTCGACGGCGGCACCGAGAGCGATCTGCTCGAGGGCGACGCCGGCGCCGACACATTATTCGGCGGCGCGGGGCGCGACTTCCTCGAGGGCGGGGCCGGCAACGACCAGCTTCGCGGCGGCGCCGGCACCGACGATCTGAACGGCGGCCTCGGCGCCGACAGGTTCATCTTCGATGACGGCGAGTTCGGCGGCAACACAGGCGCCACGGCCGACTATATCGCCGATTTCTTCCGCTCCGAGGGTGACAAGATCGACCTCTCGCTCGTCGACGCCCGTCCCGGCGGCCTCGACGATGCCTTCGCCTTTATCGGCGCTGCGGCCTTCTCGGGGGTCGCCGGCCAGCTTCGCACCTTCCAGTCGAGCGGCGACACCTTCGTCGCGGGCGACCTCAACGGCGACCGCGCCGCCGATTTCCTGATCATCGTCGAGGGCCCGCACGCGCTGGTCGCCACCGACTTCGTGCTCTGACGCCGGGTGGCCGGGCCGCCGTGCGACGCGAAAGGGCAGAAGCGCGTCCGAACGGGCCAGTCTGAATTGTCGGGGGGCGGGGCGGGTGCCGCCGCGAGTGGGGGCG
>JAFAEZ010000163.1 GCA_023423775.1 Pseudomonadota bacterium | reverse complement strand
TACTAAGGCGCGGCCCGATGGGCCGCGCGCGGCGGCGGGCGGCGCGCGCTGGCTGAAGCCGGAACTGGTCGCGGAGATCGCCTTCGCGGAATTCACCGCTGACAACGTCGTCCGCCACGCCAGCTTCCTCGGCCTGCGCTCGGACAAGAAGCCGGACGACGTCGTCGAGGAGAAGGCCCAGCCCTTGCCGAAAGCAGCGACTTCGCCGGCAGCGGACGCCGTGAAGATCAGCAACCCGGACCGGGTGATCTTTCCGGATTCGAGCGTCACCAAGGGCCAGCTTGCCGATTATTACCGCGCGGTCGGATCGGTCATGCTCCCCTGGACTGCCGACCGTCCCATCAGCCTCGTCCGCTGCCCGCAAGGCCGCGCCAAGAAATGCTTCTTCCAGAAGCATGACGCCGGCACGTTTGGCGAACATGTCATGCAGGTTCCGATCCTCGAAAAGAACGGTGCCACCGAGGATTATATCTATGTCTCCGATATCGCCGGGCTGCTGACCTGCGTGCAGATGGGCACGATCGAGTTTCACGGCTGGGGCTCGCGCGTCGCCGATGTCGAGAAGCCGGACCGGATCGTGTTCGATCTCGATCCGGACGAGGGGCTTGGCTTCGACGAGGTGAAGCGCGCCGCGCTGGACCTCAAGCGCTTCCTCGCCGACATGGGGCTGCAGACCTTCCCAATGCTGACCGGCGGCAAGGGCGTGCACGTGATCGTGCCGCTGACGCCCGAGGCGGAATGGCCTGAAGTCCGCGATTTCGCCCAGCGTTTCTGCGTCGCCCTGGCCACGGCCGAGCCCGACCGCTTCACCGCCAATCTCGCCAAGGCCCGGCGCAAGGGCCGCATCTTCCTCGATTATCTCCGTAATCAGCGCGGTGCGACGGCGATCATGCCTTATTCGGCGCGTGCCCGCGCCGGCGCGCCAGTCGCCGCCCCGATCACCTGGGATGAGCTGGACGATTATGAGAGCGGCGCGCGCTACTCGGTGGCGGACAGCGATCTGCTGCTCGAACGCGCATCAAGCCGCGCCCTCCAGGGGTGGGGCGAAGCCGCGCAGACTCTGCCCGACGTCTAGAGCCGTTTGATCCAGTGGTGCGGCGCACGGCCATAATGGCGACGGAAGGCGTGGCTGAGCGCGGTCGCGTCGGAATAGCCCGCCGCCTCGGCCACCGCCGCCACGGACGCGCCCTGCCCTAGCGCCGACGCCGCCCGCTCCAGCCGCAACGCGCGGTGATAAGCGGCCGGGGACCGGCCGAACGCGTCGCGAAAATAGCGGGCCAGATGAAATTGGGAGAGGCCCGCCACCTGCGCCAGTTCCGCGAGCGGCACGGCGCGGTCGTCACAGGCATGGAGATGATCGCGGGCGCGCTCCAGCTTCTGGTAGAGAGCGCGGCGAGTGGCTCCCTTCGCCGCCTTCAACGCTTCGATCGCGGCGCGGCTCTCGGCGAGCGGCTCCGCGACTGCCGCCTCCACCCGCGCCACCAACTCCGGAGCGATGATCGGCCCGAGCTCCGGCCGCGCGGCTATGACATGGCCATAATGGGCGAGCAGACGGCCCATCGCGCTGGTCCGGCTGGAGAGCACCAGAGCGCGCCCCAGCACCGGATCGTGTCCGCTCGCCAGCGCCGCCTCGTCGCGCGCCGCCGCGGGGGCGATCAGCAGGCACAGCCCGATCGTTTCCTCGCGGTTCATCGCATGGCATTCGGCGCCGGCGTCGAGATAGAGGAACTGGCCGGGCTCGACCCGCACGGTGCGGCCGTCGATCTCGTAATATTCTGCGCCCTGCATCACCAGCTTGAGGGAGGGTGCCGGTGCCGCGATCCGGCAGCTAGTCGGGGCGAGACGGGAGAGAACGACCTTGCCCCCGGTCGGCGGTGGCGCCTCCGCGTCGTTGGCCCGTTCCATCAGCCTGAACATCGTCATGCCAGCCGCCTCCCCTACCACGCATATCACGCTGCGAAAGATGAACAATCGCTGACGGGCAGCTCCCAATTCGCAAGTTCCAACATGGCGCGCGGCACGCAGGTGATGTATGTGAGTCGCACACCGTCTCGTGGGGAGATATGGGTAAAGCGACCAGGATCGAGTGGCTGCCGCCGCGCGAACGGCAGATTGCCGAAATCGTGCTCCAGCATGGCAGCGTCAGCGCATCGGAAATCATGGCGTCGATCGAGACCCCGATCACCAATTCGGCGGTCCGCTCAATGCTTCGCCGCCTCGAAGCCAAGGGGGTGCTGCGCCACCAGAAGCGCGGCAAATGCTTCTTGTACGAACCGGCCGCACCCGACGAGGAAAGCTGCCGTCGCGCATTGCGCGAAGTGAGCGAGACCTATTTCGGCGCCTCGCTGGGCAATGCGGTCGAGGTGCTGCTGGCGATGGTCGAGGCCCAGGACCCGGCCGAGGCGGCCCGGCTGCGCGAGCGATTGTCCAACGGCGGCCCGGTTGCCGCTGGCGGACATTAGCCGCGCTTGCCAAGTCCTGAGCAGTGGGCGATTGCGGCAGTGGAGCCCTGCAATGGACGATTGCTGCGCGAACAAGGCAAAGGAACTGGAGCAACTGGCCCGGCATGCCGACCAGCGCCGGGTACTGGTGACCGTGCTCGCGCTCAACGCCGCCATGTTCGTGATCGAATTCACCGCCGGGCTGATCGCGGGATCGGCCGCCTTGATGGCCGACTCGGTCGATATGCTCGGCGACGCCAGCGTTTACGCGCTCAGCCTCTACGCGCTCGGCCGCAGCGAGCGCTGGAAGGCGGGCGCTGCGATGGCCAAGGGCGGCTTCATTCTGCTGCTCGGCCTCGGCGTGGTCTGGGAGATCGGAGTCAAGCTGCGCACCGGCGTGCCGCCCTCCTCGACCCTGATGCTCGCCTTCGCCGGCCTCGCGCTCGCGGTTAACCTGCTCTGCCTGCGCCTGATCTGGCGCTTCCGCTCGCTCGACCTCAACATGGCGAGCGCGGTCGAATGCTCGCGCAACGACGTGATCGCCAATAGCGGCGTGCTGGTCGCCGCCGCGGCGGTGGCGCTGACCGGCTCCTTCTGGCCCGACGTCATCGTCGCCGCGGTGATCGCCACCCTGTTCCTGCGCAGCGCGGGGCGGATGATCGGCCAGTCCTGGCCGGTGCTCCGCCCCGCGCGCGGCTGAGCCTCAGCGGCAGTTCGTGCCCGCGCCCGCCACGACATCGAGGCAGCGGCCGTCGATCCCCGTCGCGGGCAGCGTCAGGCCGATGGTCGAGGCCACCGTCGGCAAGATGTCGACCGTCTCGACGGCCTGCTTCTGGTCGACCGGGGCCAGCCCCTTGCGCCAGAAGAGGATCGGCACGCGCCGGTCATAGTCCCACGGGCTGCCGTGGGTCGCGACCGAGCCACGGCTCGTATCGGCGAGCGGCGAGACGCCTTCCTTCAGAAGCACGACGAAGTCGCCCGAGCGTCCGGGATGGAAGGACGCCTTGGCCCGGTCGCGCAGAGTCCATTTGTCGGGCGCGCCCTGCGGTTGCGGGGCCTTGCGCAATTCCTCCGCGGTGAACACGGCCGCCACGTCGGGATGGCCGCGATAGGTCTTCACCGCCTCGGCCAGTGCTCGTGCTTTGTCGGCCGGGGCGAGATTGCGATCGACGTAGATGTCGCCGAACGGCCCGTCGCCGAGCAGGACCGGACCGACGAGGCCGAGCCGCGCGCTGAGCGTCTTGCCCATCGCCACCGCGTGCAGCGCCGGATCGACCCGGCGCGCGGGCGCGCCGATCCGCTCGGGCAGATCCTGGCCGCCATGATCGGAGCTCAACACGACCGCATAGTCCACGCCAGCCGCGTCGAGCCGGCCGAAGAAATCGCCGAGATCGCGATCGAGCGAGAGCAACTGCAGGCACATCTCGCTGCCCTGGGTGCCGAGGCTGTGGCCGACATAGTCGGTCGCGGCGGCGCCGATCACGAGCAGGTCGGTCGCCGGCCCCTCGCCGAGCCGCATTTCCTGGCGCAGCGCCGCAGCGAGCGCGAGCGTGGCTCCATCCAGCTCGGGCGAGGCGCGGAAGGCCGCAGCGTTGCCGGCGGCGCGCGCAAACCGGCCGTCGCCGACCACCTTGCCGCCGGGCAATGCGATGGGGCGGCTCTTCGTCACGCACGGTGCGGGCAGCTCCAACGCCGGCCGCGGCTGAGCGATCGCCGCGGCAACCGCCTTGTTGACCGCCGCCACCGAGGCTGCCGGACCGGGTTTACCCTCGCCGACGAACCCCTTGCCGCTCCACCACCAGCGCTGGTCGGGGCCGTAGCCGCCCATCATCACCGCCGAGCGGTCCTTGCCAGAAGCGACCGCGACGCGGCTGCGCGGATCGGCGCGCTTCATATAGTCGCCGAGCGCCGGCACCTTCAGATGGTAGGTGGAAACGGTATAGTCTTTGGAGCTGCTTCCGGCGACCCGTTCGTCCTCGGCGCAATAGACCGCCTTGTCGTCGCGCGGCGCGCTCTGGTCGAACCAGGTGTTGGCGATGATCCCGGTTCGGCTCGGCCGCGCCCCGGTGAGCAAGGTGGAATGGCCCGGGCAGGTCTCGGTCGCGGCATGCGACTGATAGCCGTTGGCGAACACCGCGCCCTCGCTCAGTCGCTTCAGCCCTCCGGTGAAATAGGGCCGATATTGGTCGAAGAGATCGGAAGATAGCTGGTCGACCGAAATCGCGACCACCAGCTTGGGCGGTGGGGCCGCGCCCTGAGCCGCGGCGGCGCTGGACAGCAGGAGGGCGGAAAAAGCGGCGAGCCTGGCAATTGTCATCGTTACCCCATAGCGTTTGCGGGCCCCATTAGGCAGCGAAGATGACAATCGCGCAACATTCACGCGACGACGGGATCATGGTGTATTACATTGATAATGCACTTTAGCCCTTGCACTACCCCGCCCCCGTCCCCCATCTTCGGCGAAAGAAACGGATCCGCACGGGGGATGAGATGGCTACCGAAACCAAGCTGAAGCTCGAGGCGCCCGAGGTGCTGAACCCGGTCCAGCCGCAGGAGGTGGCCGGGCTCGTGCCGCTCAAGGACGAGGAGCGCTCGGCGCTCGAGATCAAGGTTGATTCCTTCGTCGACGAGCTCGTCGCGACCGACGCCAACAGCCCGGAATTCGGCAAGAAGATCGATCAGCTGACGACAATGGGCCGCAAGGAGATCGCCGAAGCGGCGAGCCACTCCAACCGCTTCCTCGATCGCCCGGTCAAGGCGATCGACAGCGACACCGGCATCGGCAGCGACCTCACCGAATTGCGCAAGACGGTCGAGGAGCTCGATCCCGGCCGCCAGGGCAAGCTCACCGGGCGCAAGCGCTTCCTCGGCATCATCCCGTTCGGCGGCAAGCTGCAGAATTATTTCCGCCAATATCAGTCGGCGCAGAGCCACATCGCCGCCGTCCTCGCCCGCCTGGCTTCGGGCAAGGACGAGCTGCTGATGGACAATGCGGCGATCGACGTCGAGCGCGCCAATCTCTGGAAGACGATGGGCAAGCTCGAGCAGATGATCCACATCTCCAAGGTGATGGACCAAAGGCTCGAGGATAAGGCCAACGAGCTCGACGCAACCGACCCTGCCAAGGCCAAAGCGATCCGCGAGACCGCACTTTTCTACACGCGCCAGCGCACCACCGACCTGCTGACGCAGATGGCGGTGAGCGTGCAGGGTTATCTCGCGCTTGACCTGGTCAAGAAGAACAATGTCGAGCTCGTGAAGGGGGTAGACCGCGCCTCGACCACCACGGTGGCCGCGCTCCGCACCGCTGTCACGGTCGCGCAGGCGCTCACGAACCAGAAGCTCGTCCTGGGCCAGATCACGGCGCTCAACACGACCACGGCCAACATGATCGAGTCGACCGGCGACATGCTCAAGCACCAGACCGGCGAGATCCACAAGCAGGCGGCGTCTTCGACCATTCCGCTCGAGACGCTGCAGCGCGCGTTCCAGAATATCTACGACACGATGGATTCCATCGACCGCTTCAAGGTCGAAGCGCTCGGCAACATGAAGCAGACCGTCAACGTCCTCAGCGGCGAGGTCGAGAAGTCGCGCGGCTATATCGCCCGCGCCGAGGGCGTCGAGCAGAATAGGCTGGCGGGCACGCAATCGCCGCTGACCGCGCTCGAGGGCTAGGATGGCGCGCCACCCCCGCAGCGTCGACGCCGCCATCGCCCGCTTCGACGAAATGGCGGCGCGGCTCGACGGCCATACGCCGCTCGAGCGTCGGGCGGCTCTGCGCCGTTACGGCCGCAGCGCCGGCGCGATCGGCAGGCGCATGGCGAATATGGGGATGGCGCTGGCGGTGCTGATCGCGGCCACGATCGGCTTCGGTCTGTTCGTCGCGCCGATCGGCTGGACCGGCCTGTTCGTGGTGGCAATGCTCACCATGTGCGTGATGGTCTTCTTCTCGTCCTGGCCGAGCGAGCCCAAGCGCGTTGCCTATAGCGAGCAGATGCCGACCAAGCAGGTCGTGCAGCAGCTCGATTCCTATCTGGTGCGGCAGCGCGCCGCCCTCCCTGCCCCAGCGGCGCGGCGGGTGGACGCGATCGGCTCGCAGCTTCCGCTGCTGGAGGCGAAGCTGGCGAGCGTCGATCCGCTCGATCCGCTCGCCCAGGATGCGCGGCGGCTGATGGGCAAGCATCTGCCCGACCTGATCGAGCGCTACGAACGGGTGCCCGCCGCTTACCGCCACGAGCGCGATGGCGAAGGGCTCACCGTCGATGAGCGGCTGGTTACCAGTCTCGACGCTGCGCACAACGCGCTGGGCGAGATCGGCGCGCGGCTTGCCAAGCAGGATCTGGACGCGTTCGAGACGCAGGGCCGCTTCATCGAAAGCCGCTACAAGAGCGACGGCCAGATCAACGGCGAATAGCTCAGTCGACCTGGCCGAGCGCCGCTGCCTGTGCTTCGAGCTCGGCCGCCATTAGGTTTAGCGTCCGCACCGTCTTCGGATCGTTGACGGAAGCGGCAAGGCGCCGGCATCGCTGCGCCTGGACTTGCAGCCGCCGCGCCTTCTCCACGTCCGACACCGGCACGAGGATGTTGACGGCTCCGACCACGTCGCCGTCATCGTCGAGCAACGGCGTCGGGAAAGGCAGGAAGGTCACCCGTGATCCGTCCGGCCGCTCGGCAATGGCGGCGATGCCGCGCACCGGCCGTTTCTGCTGGATCGCGACCGCCATCGGGCATTTCTCGCGCGGGAGGAAATCGCCATCCTCGGTGTACAGCTTCCACGATACGCACCAGCTATCCTTGCCGAGCGCCGGCCGACGGCCGGAGAAATCCACGCAGGCCGGGTTAAAGTATGAAATTACACCCTGATGATCGGTGGCGTAGACCGGCACCTCCAGCGCGTCCAGCGCGCCCAGTGACTCCGCATCGCCGTTCCGCACCGCGGATACTGCAATGTTCAGGACTTCCAACGGCGCAATATTCGGCGAATTCATCACGTGACCCGACATTTCGGGGTGCCCCCACCCACATTCTGAACGCTGTTTAACGCAGATCAAGAAACGCGGTTCCGGCCCTTTGCGCAATTTCTGCGGAAAAGGAATATCGTATACTCTACCAGATCAGTTGACAAAGGGCGCAGCCCAACCTATGTTGCATTGCAGCAAGGGAGAAAGTCATGCTTACGCGTTTCATGAACGCCGTGCCCGGCGTTACCGTTGGCCTCTTCTACGTCACCGGCATCATCGTCGGAATGTGAGGATTAAGCCCGCCACTGGCGGGCTTTTTCTCGTCCGGCTCCAGACGCCGGTAGAGTGGCGACAGTCGCGCTCGTAAGAGCCCAAGAAAAGGTTGGGCGACGCCTCTAGGGAACAGCGCCGCCCGGAGCTTCTCGTTACAGCGCCGTTGCTGCACGCACGCTGAACATGATTGGCGTCAGCGCGCGATCAGAAGCCAAATCGGCCAGGCAGCAAGCGCCATCAGCGTCCCCGACGGCAATTTGTCGGTTGCTGCTACAGCGCGACCGCGCATCCGCATCATCAGGATCGCGGCGAGACCGAGCAGACCGGCGCCGACCAGAACGAACGGCAATTGCCGCCAGCCGAGCCAGGCTCCGATCGCAGCCAGCAATTTCGGGTCGCCGCCGCCGAGTCCCTGTCGCCCGCGCCACGCGGCATAGGCCATCGCGACGATCTCCAGCACCAGGAAACCCGCCGCGGCACCGGCGAGCCGGTCGCCGAAGGCCGGCCCGATGCCGATCCAGCCGACCGCGAGCCCGGTGCCTGCCAACGGCAGGGTCAGCCGGTCGGGCAGCCAGTGCGATTCAAGGTCGAGCGCCGCCATCAGAAATAGCCACCAGCCCAATACCGCGCTGACCAGGGCGAGCGGCATCGGATGGGCCACGATCGCGGTCAGTCCGACCAACGCGCCGCCGACCTCGATTGCGAGATGGCGCCGGTCGATCGGCGCGCCGCAGCGGCGGCATCGCCCGCGCGCCAGCACGTAGGAGAGGATCGGCACCATCTCGCGGGCGCGCAGCGCGGCACCGCAGCGGTCGCATTGCGAGCGGCCGCGCAAAGCCGACCGGCCGCTGGGCCAGCGCAGCATTATGACGGCGAGGAAGCTGCCGATGACGAGGCCGATCAGGAAGCTCGAGCCGACCCAAACCCAGCCGGGCAGGCCGAGGCCGTCACTCGCAGCGGATGAGATCGACGTCGATCGTCTCCGTGCCGATAGCGCGCGACACCCTCATGCCGTCGGCGCCGTTGCGGGTCAGCGTCCAATGCTCCTGGCTGTCCATGCCCTCGGCGCTGCAGGCCAGGGTCAGGACGACCTTGTCGCCTTCGTCCGCCACCGCATTGACCGAGCAGCTGGTTTCGCCTGCCGTGGTGATCGACTCCCGGCCGATATCCCAGACCCCGCCCTTGCAGAGCTGCGGCGTGGCCGCAAAGCGCCCGGTCCAGATCAACGGCGCGGCCGCTTTCTCCTGGTCTTGGGCCAAAGCCTCGCCTTCCGCCGCGGACGTCGCCGCGCCGACCGCAGCCGGCTGTGCGGGCGCGACCTCGGCACTCTCGTTGCTGTTGTGGCGATCGACCTCGGTCCCGCCGCCGCAGCCGGCGAGCGTCATCATGGCGATACAGGACAAGAAGCTACGCATCGAATATCCCCTAGAGACCAATATAGCATCCCAACGGCGATTGTCGCCGGTCGGTTGCCTCAGCCCAGCGCCGCCAATACGCGCTGGGCCTGGACGAGGTGCGGCCGGTCTATCATCTTCCCGTCGAGCGACAGCGCTCCGGCACCGGGATGGGCGTCGAAGGCCGCGACCACGGCGCGGGCATGGGCGATCTCGGCCTCGGACGGCGTGAAGGCGGCGTTGATCACCGCCACCTGGTCGGGGTGGATCGCCATCATGCCGGTAAAGCCGTCGCGGCGCGCCCGCGCGGCATAAGCGGCGAGCCCCGCGAGATCGCGAAAGGCGGGGTAAACCGTCTCGATCGGCGCCACGCCCGCCGCCGCGGCCCCGAACAGGCAGAGCGAACGCGCCAGCTCGTAGGGGGCGGTGTAGCGCCCGTCCTCCTCGCGCGACGTCGCCGCGCCGATCGCCGCCGGCAGATCCTCCGCGCCCCAGGTGAGCCCGGCCAACCTTTTCACGCCACCATAGGTGCCGAGCTGGAACATCGCCGCCGGAGTCTCGGTGGCGATGGCGAGGATCTTCGCGGTTGCATTGCCGCGCTGCGTCAGGCGATGGGCAAGGTCGGTCACCGAGGCGCCGCCTTCGGCCTTCGGCAGGACGATGCCGTCCGGTCGCGCGCCGAGGACCGCCTGCAGATCCTTGTCCGCCTCGGGGCCGTCGAGCGGATTGATCCGCACCCACAGGCTCGCGGTCGGGTGCGCTTCGACGAAGGCGGCGACGGCGCGCCGCGCCTCGGGCTTGGCCGCCGGCGCGACCGCGTCCTCGAGATCGAGAATCAGCGCGTCGGCGCCGCAGCCGAGCGCCTTCTCCATCCGGTCGGGCCGGTCCCCCGGCACGAACAAGAGCGAACGCAACCTCATGCCGGCCGCCGCTGCATCAAGGCGGTGCGCTCGCACACGCACACGGTCTCGCCGCGCTGGTTGAGCATGCGGTGCTCGAAGGTGACGATCCCGGCGTCGGGGCGCGAGTTGGAATCCTTGAGGGCAATCACTTCGGTCTCGGCGCGCAACGTGTCGCCGATGAAGACCGGCTTGGGCATGCGCACCTTGTCGTAGCCGAGATTGGCGACGAGCGTGCCGAGCGTGGTGTCGCCGACCGAGAGACCGATCATCAGAGCGAAGGTGAAGGTGCCGTTGACGACGATCCGGCCGAACTCGGTCGCCGCCGCATATTCGGCGTCGAGGTGGAGCGGCTGCGGATTGTGGGTCAGCGTCGAGATCAGCAGGTTGTCGGTCTCAGTGACGGTGCGGTGCGGCTGGTGCGCCAGCCGGTCGCCGATCGTCCACTCGTCGAAATAGCGGCCGGGCATCTCAGACCCTCCCCGGCACGATAGCCGAAACACCGTTCGGGCTGAGCCTGTCGAAGCCCTGCCCTCGCCCTTGGCTGGTTGAAAGGAAGGAGTGGCCTTCGACAGGCTCAGGCCGAACGGAACATGCTCCACTGTAGCCCTGCATCATTCCCCCTTCTTTTCGATCCGCACCAGCAAGGTCCCCTCGCTCACCTGCGCGCCCTCGGCGGCGTGGAGCTCGGCGACGATACCGTCGAACGGGGCGAGAAGGCTATGCTCCATCTTCATCGCCTCCAGCGTGACCAGCTTGGCGCCCTTGGCGACAAGGTCGCCCTGGCGCGCGTCGACGGCGATCACGCGTCCCGGCATCGGCGACACCAACGCCCCGTCAGACGCCGCGCCGCCGCCCGCGGCTCCGCCCGCGCCCGGCAAAGTGAAGGCGAAGGCCTGGCCGTCGGCTAAGACCAGCATCGCCTCGCCATGGGCGGTGGCGGCGCCCTCCAGCGCCTGCTCCTCGCCCAGCGCGACCGCGCGCGTTTCGCCGCCATGGCTCAGCGCCACGCGCAGGTCCGTCGCGGCATTGGCGCGAAACCCCTGCAGCGCGCGCCATGGATCGGACGGATCCGAAGCCCCGCCGAAATCGGAGGCGAGCATAGCCTCGGCCGCCAGGTTCCAAATGCCCTCGGCGGGGCTGGCATCAGGCACGAGCCCGTCGATCCGCGCCGGAATGAAGGCGGTGTCGACTTCGCCGGCCCGGAAATCGGGATCGTCGGCGGCGCGGGCGAGGAAGGCGGCGTTGGTCTTGACCGGCCACACCTCGACCTGCTGCAGCGTATCGACCAACCGGTCGATGGCCTCGCCGCGCGTGCCGCCGGTCGCGATCAACTTGGCGATCATCGGGTCATAATAAGGGCTGATCCGGTCGCCTTCCTCGACGCCGGTGTCGATGCGGATGCGGCCGCCGAGCACGAAATGGTCGAGCCGCCCGGTCGAGGGCAGGAATTCGTGGGCCGGATCCTCGGCATAGAGCCGTGGTTCCATCGCCCAGCCGGTGATCGACAGCTCGTCCTGGCGCAGCGGCAAGGCCTCGCCCGAGGCGACGCGCAATTGCCATTCGACCAGATCCTGGCCGGTAATCTCCTCGGTCACCGGATGCTCGACCTGGAGCCGCGTGTTCATCTCCATGAACCAGATACGGTCGGGCCGCAGACCTTCGGACGCATCGGCGATGAACTCGATCGTCCCCGCGCCGACATAGTCGACCGCCTTGGCCGCCTTCACCGCGGCGCCGCACACCGCGGCGCGGGTTGCCGCGTCCATGCCCGGCGCCGGCGCTTCCTCGATCACTTTCTGGTGACGCCGCTGCAGCGAGCAGTCGCGCTCGAACAGGTGCACGACATTGCCGTGGCGGTCGCCGAACACCTGCACCTCAATATGGCGCGGCCGCTCGATATATTTTTCGATGAGGACGCGGTCGTCGCCGAACGACGAGGCCGCCTCGCGCTTGCAGCTTTGCAGCATGTCGGCGAACTCGCCGGCCGCATTGACCTTGCGCATCCCCTTGCCGCCGCCGCCCGCGACGGCCTTGATCAGCACCGGATAGCCGATCGCGTCGGCCTCGGCCTGGAGCCGCTCGGGGCTCTGGTCGTCGCCGAGATAGCCGGGCGTGGTTGGCACCCCGGCCTCGTCCATCAGCCGCTTGGCCGCGTCCTTGAGGCCCATCGCCGTGATGCTGGCCGGATTGGGGCCGACCCAGACCAGGCCCGCGTCGATCACCGCCTGCGCGAAGGCCGCGTTTTCGGAGAGGAAGCCGTAGCCGGGATGGATCGCCTCCGCGCCGGTCGCCCTGGCCGCGGCGATGATCTTGTCGCCGACCAGATAGCTCTCCCGCGCGGCGCTCGGCCCGATATGCACCGCCTCGTCCGCCTCGCGCACGTGCAGCGCGTGCCGGTCCGCGTCCGAATAGACGGCGACGGTGCGAATGCCGAGCCGCCGCGCGGTGCGGATGATCCGGCAGGCGATCTCGCCCCGATTGGCGATGAGGAGGGATGTGATCACGGGAATATAACCTTGCCTAGCCAGAAATTGATCAGAACGCCGAACCCGACAACGACCAGTCCCTTGACCCGAAACGGGATATGGGAAGCCCGCCGCGTGAGCGTGCGACGCCATTCGCTTCGGTCCGCTTGGTCGTCGATCGCCGCGTCAAGCATCTGCGCGAATTGATCGATCGCGGCAGGTTCATAATGATGTCCTGCGGCTGCCATGCTCTCTCGTATCGCAGCGCGCACCGCCTGCTTTGCCAATAAGGGCTCCGGGTGGCGCCGGAGACACTCGGCAGCCACACCGGCGCAGAACGACGCCAATTCCTTCTCCGCCCTGTCGATAGCAGCTTCGTCTTGCAGCGTTAGATAGCCAACGCCCGCGTCCACCAGCTCGGCTGAGGCTTCAAGGCCTTGCAGGAGCTTCTTGCGCATCCCCTCGCTACATCCTGAACAAGCCGAACTGGGCCCGCTCGGGGATCGGCGCGTTGAGCGTGACGCTGAACGCAAGGCCGAGCACGTCGCGGGTCTGCGCCGGGTCGATGATGCCGTCATCCCACAGCCGCGCGGTGGCGTGATAGGGGTTGCCCTCGTCCTCGTAGCGCTGGCGGATCGGCGCCTTGAACGCCTCGGCTTCCTCCGGACTCCAGCTGTCGGCGTCCTTGTGCACGGTCGCGAGCACGCTCGCCGCCTGCTCGCCGCCCATCACGCTGATCCGCGCATTGGGCCAGGTGAACAGGAAACGGGGCGAGTAAGCGCGCCCGCACATGCCGTAATTGCCGGCGCCGAAGCTGCCGCCGATCAGCACCGTCACCTTGGGCACCTGCGCGGTCGCGACCGCGGTCACCAGCTTGGCACCGTTCTTGGCGATCCCCTCGGCCTCATATTTGCCGCCGACCATGAAGCCCGAGATGTTCTGGAGGAACAGCAGGGGCGTGCGCCGCTGGCAGGCGAGCTCGATGAAATGCGCGCCCTTCAAGGCACTCTCGCTGAACAGGATGCCGTTATTGGCGAGGATCGCCACCGGCATGCCCCAGATGCGCGCGAAGCCGCACACCAGGGTGGTGCCGTAGAGCGGCTTGAACTCGTGGAAGTCCGAGCCGTCGACGATCCGGCCGATCACCTCCCGCACGTCATAGGGCGTCCGCACGTCGTCGGGGATGATTCCGTAGAGATCCTCCGGATCGAACTTGGGCTCGACCGGCTCGACGATGTCGAGATCCGGCGCCTTAACGACGTTGAGCCGCGAGACGATGTCGCGGACGATGCTCAGTCCATGCGCGTCATTTTCGGCGAGATGGTCGACCACGCCCGACTTGCGCGCATGGAGGTCGCCCCCGCCCAGATCCTCGGCGCTGATCACCTCGCCGGTCGCGGCCTTCACCAGAGGCGGACCGGCCAGGAAGATCGTGCCTTGGTTGCGGACGATCACGCTCTCGTCGCTCATCGCCGGCACATAGGCGCCGCCGGCGGTGCAACTGCCCATCACGCAGGCGATCTGGGCGATGCCCATGCTGCTCATCTGCGCCTGGTTGTAGAAAATGCGGCCGAAATGCTCCCGGTCGGGGAAGACCTCGGCCTGGTGCGGCAGATTGGCGCCGCCGCTGTCGACCAGATAGACGCAGGGCAGCCGGTTCTGCATCGCGATTTCCTGCGCGCGCAGATGCTTTTTCACCGTCATCGGGAAATAGGCGCCGCCCTTCACGGTGGGATCGTTGGCGACCACCATCGTCTCGCGCCCTGAAACGCGGCCGATGCCGGCGATCACGCCTGCGCCCGGCGCCTCGCCCTTATACATGTCGCAGGCGGCGAGCTGGCCGATCTCGAGGAAGGGCGAGCCGGGATCGAGCAGATGCGCCACCCGGTCGCGCGGCAGCAACTTGCCGCGGCTGACATGGCGCTCGCGATGCTTTTCCGGCCCGCCGAGCGCCGCCTGCGCGACGCGCTCATGCAGCTCCTGCACCAGGGCGCGGTTGTGCGCGGCATAGCGACGGAAGCTTTCGGAGCCCTCGTCGATCTTGGAAGTGATGATCGTCATGCCTTCGCCCCCTCAGGCGCACCGGCCGGGCGCTTGCGGATCAGATAGCGGTACACGCCGACCGCATTGATACCGAGCAGGATGAAATTCTGCGTCGCCAACGCGCCCTCCTCGTCGAGCAGACCATAGACGATGAAGCTGATCGACGACGTGACGAACAGCACCATCGCCCAGCCGGTGGCGCGCCGGCCGAGATCGAGCGCGACGACCAAAGCGGCGATCACCGCGCTGCCGGCCGCGTACCATTCGATGATTTCGAGCAGGGTCTTGCTCATGCGCCGATCAATTCGCGGCCGATCAGCATGCGGCGGATCTCGTTGGTGCCGGCGCCGATATCGAGCAATTTGGCGTCCCGCATGAAGCGCTCGACCGGCCAGTCCTTGGTGTAGCCCGCGCCGCCCAGCGCCTGGATTGCCTCGAGCGAAGTCTTCACCGCATTCTCCGACGCCAGCAGGATCGCGCCGGCGGCGTCGAAGCGGGTGGTCTTGCCCGCGTCGCAGGCGCGGGCGACGGCATAGACATAGGCGCGGGCGGAATTGAGCGCGACATACATGTCCGCCACCTTGGCCTGCATCAGCTGGAAGGTGCCGATCGCCTGGCCGAACTGCTTGCGCTCGCGAACGTACGGCAGGACGACGTCCAGGCAGGCCTGCATGATCCCGAGCTGGATTCCGGCGAGCACGGTGCGCTCGTAATCGAGCCCCGACATCAGGACGCCGACGCCACCGTTGACCGGCCCCATCACATTCTCGTCGGGCACGAAGCAGTCGTTGAACACCAGCTCGCCGGTGGGCGAGCCGCGCATGCCCATCTTGTCGAGCTTCTGGCCGAGGCTGAAGCCCTCCATGTCCTTCTCGATGATGAAGGTGGTGATGCCGCGCGAGCCGTCGCCGGTCTTGGCATAGACGACCAGAGTGTCGGCGTAGTGGGCGTTGGTGATCCAGAATTTGGTGCCGTTGAGGCGATAGCCGCCGTCGACCTTGTCGGCCTTGAGCTTCATCGAGACGACGTCCGATCCGGCCCCAGCCTCCGACATGGCGAGGCTGCCGACATGCTCGCCTGAGATGAGCTTGGGCAGATATTTAGCCTTCTGCTCGGGATTGGCCCAGCGGCGGATCTGGTTGACGCACAGGTTCGAATGCGCGCCGTAGCTGAGGCCGATCGAAGCCGACGCCCGTGCCACTTCCTCCTGGGCCACGACATGTTCGAGATAGCCGAGGCCGAGGCCGCCAAACTCTTCCTCGACGGTGATGCCGTGCAGGCCGAGCGCGCCCATCTCCGGCCACAGCTCGCGCGGA
The DNA here is from genome assembly GCA_023423775.1 of Pseudomonadota bacterium. Taxonomy (GTDB): domain Bacteria; phylum Pseudomonadota; class Alphaproteobacteria; order Sphingomonadales; family Sphingomonadaceae; genus Allosphingosinicella. The sequence goes on along the minus strand of JAFAEZ010000163.1, from coordinate 8,077 downwards.
AACCAGTCTTCCTCGTCGATCTTGGCGGCCAGCGGCGCGATGCGGTCGGAGGCGAAGCGGCTGGTCGTCTCGCGGATGGTCTCGGCCATCTCGCCGAGCGCGAAGTCGAAAGCGGGTGCGGCGGCCATGTCTCTCTCCGAATTGTTTGCCGCGCTCATAGCGCAGCCCCGATCATCAGAAAAATTGAAAGAGCGCGACATTTGTCATAGGGATTACCTATGATCAGCCGCACCCATCTGCGTCAGTTCCTCGCCGTAGTCGACACCGGCAATTTCACACGCGCCGCGCTCCACATCAATGTCGCCCAGCCGACGCTTTCGGCCGGCATCGCCGAGCTCGAGAAGCGCCTCGGCGCCAAATTGTTCGCGCGCAGCAACCGCCGGGTCCAGCTGACCGAGGCCGGCAACCGCCTGCTCGCCCATGCGCGTACGATCGAGCGCGAGTTCCACCTCGCCGAGCAGAGTGTCACCGGCCTCGCTCCGCCGGTCCGCGCCATTCGGCTGGGCGTGCTGGCGACGATCGCCACCCGCTTCCTCGAAGAGACGCTGGCGGCCTATTCCGGTTCCGAGCCGGTCGAGGTGACCGAAGGCGGCGAGCGGGAATTGAGCAGTGCGCTCGCCGCCGGTCGCCTCGATCTCGCTCTCACCATGCTTCGCCCGGGCGAGACGCGGGCGACGGAGATTCTGTGGCGGGAGGATTACCGACTGGCTTTGCCGACCGGCCACCGACTCGCCGGCGCAGCTGAAGTCGCGGCAGAGGAAGTGGCTGGCGAGACGATGATCGCCCGCCGCGCCTGCGAGGCGCTGGCCGACACCAGCCGCCATTTCACCGAACGCGGCGTCCGCCCACCGTTCAGCTTCCGCTCGCCCAACGACGACCGCGCCGTCGCCATGGTCCGCGCGGGGCTCGGCATCACCGTCGTGCCGCGCTCGTTCGCCGCCGACGGGATCGCCACCCCTCCCCTCGCCGGTTTCGGCCTGACCCGCACGATCGGCCTGCTTTACGGCCGCGACTGGGAGGACCATTATCCCGGCAGCCACGCGCTCCCGCAAAGCCTGCGCGATCGGGCGCGCGCCTGGCACATTGCAGGCGCGCTCGCCGCCGATTAGATCGCAGGCACATTTTCTCGAAGGACACGACCCATGACCGCCGATCCGATCGTCATCCTCTCCTACGCTCGCACGCCGATGGGCAGCTTCCAGGGCGCGCTCGCCGGAGCGACCGCGACCGATCTCGGCGCCACGGCGGTGAAGGCCGCCGTCGAGCGCGCCGGCGTCGCTCCCGAAGCGGTGGATCGCATCTACATGGGCTGCGTCCTCCCCGCCGGCCTCGGCCAGGCGCCCGCGCGCCAGGCGGCGCTCTATGCCGGCCTGCCCCAGTCGGTCGAGGCGGTGACGATCAACAAGATGTGCGGTTCGGGCATGAAGGCGGCGATGATGGCCGCCGACAGCCTCGCCGCTGGCTCGGCCGACATCATCATCGCCGGCGGCATGGAGTCGATGTCGAACGCGCCTTACCTGATGAAGAAGCACCGCGCCGGCGCCCGGATCGGCCACGACACCGTCTACGACCATATGATGCTGGATGGCCTCGAGGACGCCTATGAGCCGGGCCGGGCGATGGGTACGTTCGCCGAAGCCACCGCTGGGGAATATCAGCTCACCCGCAGCGCCCAGGACGATTATGCGATCGAGTCGCTGGCCCGCGCCCAGAAGGCGCAGAACGAAGGCTGGTTCGAGCGCGAGATCGTCGCGGTCGAGGTCAAGACCCGCAAGGGCACCGAGACCGTCGCCAAGGACGAGCAGCCGGCCAAGGGCGACGCCTCCAAGATTCCGGGCCTGAAGCCGGCCTTCGCCAAGGACGGCACGATCACCGCCGCCAACGCCTCGTCGATCAGCGACGGCGCCGCCGCTTTGGTCCTGACCCGCGCCTCGACGGCCGCGGAAAAGGGCCTGAAGCCGGTCGCACGCATCGTTGCCCAGACCGCGCATGCCCGTGCGCCCGCCGCCTTCACCACCGCACCGATCGGCGCGATCGAGCGGCTGCTGGACAAGACCGGCTGGAGCGTCGGCGACGTCGACCTGTTCGAGATCAACGAGGCCTTCGCCTGCGTCACCATGTTCGCGATGCGCGACCTCGGCATCCCGCACGAGAAGGTCAACATCCACGGCGGCGCGACCGCGCTCGGCCACCCGATCGGCGCCAGCGGCGCCCGCATCCTTGCCACCCTGATCTCCGCGCTCGAGCGGACCGGCGGCAAGCGCGGCATCGCCTCGCTCTGCATCGGCGGGGGCGAAGCGACCGCGATGGCCGTGGAACTGGTCGATTAGCGCGAGGTCGTGCCGAGGCGCTCGGCCCTTTCCTTAATGCTTGTCGCGGGTTAGGTTCTGCACTCCTCCGGAGGAGTGATCGACGATGGGACCAGACGACGTCGCGCCGCCGCCCAGCCGCGCTGAGGGGGCAATCGATCCGCAGCCCTGGATCGCGCCCGAACTGCGAACGCTTTCTGCGAGCGGGGCCGAATTGGGTGGCGGCGGGCTGCCCGATATCGACGGCAGCTCCTGACCCGACACCATTCACCCGCTGGAGTGCGACAGGGGACGAGGTCGCTGCGCCGGCCGTGGCACTGGCACACCGGACGCGAGCGTCGGTCTCCCGCGAGAATAGCCTCGTTGCGCGACCTACTTCCCATTGACCCACCGCCGGGTTAACAGTGCGTGTTGCTTGGAGGAGTGATCGAGATGGGACCAGACGACATCGCCCCGAACCAGAGCCCCGCTGAACCGGCGGCGCTCGATAGGCAGCCTTGGGTTGCGCCCGAAATGCGCATCCTGACGGCGAGCGCAGCCGAGTTCGGCGTGGCCGGCTCGATCGATGCCGAAGGTATGTCCTGACCGGACGCCGATGATCCGCTGGCGCCCGCCGGTGGGGGACAATGTCGCCGCGCCTGCGGTGGCGGGATCCCTGCTCGAGCAGGCGATTGCCGCCAGCCCGGATAATCCGATCCTGCGATTGAAGCGGGCCGACCTCAGCCTCGACCGCTTCGATTTTGCTGCCGCCGCTTCCGATCTCGAGGCTGCATTCCGCGTCGACCCCGCTTTGCCGGGGCTGCGGCCGCGACTGGCGCGCTGCCGCAACGCGCTCGGCCGGCATGATGAAGCGCTCGCGATCGGCGCTGCCCCGGGCGACACCCACGCTTTGTATCAGCACGGCCTCGCGCTGGACGCCTTAGGCCGGACCGATGAGGCCGAACGCACCTATCGCGCGGTGCTCGATCAGGACCTGCATCACCGCCATGCCTGCCGCAAACTATGCCGGTTGCTGCGCCGGGCGGGCCGCGGCGCAGAAATGCTGGCAGTCTGCGACGGGCTGGCCGCACGCGGTGTCGCCCATGCCCAGCTTTTCTACGACTGGGGTGTCGCGGCGGCCCTGGCCGGTGACGCCGACCGCGCACGTGCCTTGCTGTTCGATCGCACCCGCGTCGCCGAAATGCCTTTGCCGGTCCCCGACTCTTTCCCGGACATCGCCGCCTTCAACGCCGCTGTGGCCGAGGACATTCTTGGCAATCCTCACCGGCTGAGCGAGTTCGACCCGCGCGAGGAGGCCAATCGTGGCAGCAGCCGGGTCGAAGCTTTGTTTGCGGGCCGCCGGCCCGATATGATGCGCGCCCTGTTGGGAATCCTGCAGCAGCTGGTCGAGGATTATACCGCCCCGCCCGCCGGCCCCTTCGATCCCTGGCGCGCCGCGCGGCCGGCCGCCGCGCGTTTGAGGGCTTGGGGCCTGATACAGCGCCGCAGCGACCATGAAGAATGGCACATCCACCGCGGCGGCTGGCTGAGCGGCGTCTATTATGTGCGCGTGCCGCGCGGCGTCTCGGCGGACGGTGAAGGCCCCGGTTGCATCGAGTTCGGACCGCCGCGGCCGGTCGCCCGCGCGCGGCCCGGCCTGATCTCCACTTGGCGTCATGCCCCCCAAGAGGGCACGTTGCTGCTCGCTCCGTCTCATTACTCGCACCGCACCATCCCGAGTGGTGCTGACGACTATCGGATCAGCTTCGCCTTCGACGTGGTACCGGACGCAGAGGCCTAGCAAAATGAAGAGGCGCCCGGGTCCCGGACCCAAGGCGCCTCTCTGTTGACGGGCTACTTGCCTGGGGCGTTAGATCGTCGAAGTCATCTTCGACCGGCTCGCGCTGTGGCCGCCATAGCGGTAGAGGATCTCGCGCGCCTGTTCCGATCCGATCCCGGCATCGCGCGTATCTACCGACACGAACACGCCGCCCTGATTGATGCGGTCCTCATAGTAGCGCGCATCCTCGTCGCTCACGCCATGCTTGGTGAGCAGGCCAGCGAGGCCGCCGGTCAGCGCGCCAGCCGCGGCGCCAATTGCGGCGCCTTCGGGAATGGCCGATGCGGCGATCGCGCCCGCCGCGGCCAGGGGGCCGACACCGGGGATGGCAAGCGCGGCAATGCCGAGCAGGGCGCCGACGCCCGCGCCGCCGAGAGCGCCTTTTACGAGACCGCCCGTATCGTCATGCGTGGAGCCGGCACCATCGGTCGTGGTGGTCCTGCCGCCATGCTGGGCGATCACGGAAAGAGCGCTGTCGCGGACGCCCGCCTGGCGCAGTTCGCGCACGGCGGTCTCGGCTTCGGCGTGGCTGTCGAAAACTGCGGATACGATATTGTCGTTCATAAACTCTCCCGTCGTGTCTGCCCGCCCGGGACCTCAACACTATGGCGTCCGCCTCCGTTCCTGCGGCCCGCGCATTTCGGCTCGCCGGGATGGGAGTCTGCCGCAAACTCTTGACGGGGCTGACTTAATTGACCGCGGCGCTCGGCCTGTAGCCGCCGCTAGCTCGCCGCCTTCTTCCGCGAGGGCCCGGCGCCTTCGAGCGCGCTGACGAAGGCGTGGCGCCAGGCGACGACGTCCTCGTCGCGGACGCTCTGGATCAGGCTCTGCCAGCGGCGCACGCGCTCCTCGCGCGGCATGTTCAGCGCGCGGTGGATGGCGTCGCTAATCTCTTCCTTGGAATAAGGATTGACCAGAACGGCGTCCTTGAGCTGCAGCGCCGCCCCGGCGAAACGCGAGAGAATGAGTACGCCCGGATCCTCCGGGTCCTGCGCCGCGACATACTCCTTGGCGACGAGGTTCATGCCGTCGCGCAAGGGCGTGATCAAAGCGACCTGAGCGGCGCGGTAATAACCTGCCAGTTCCTCGCGCGCATAACCCTGGTTGACGTAGCGGATCGGCACCCAGTCGACGTCGGCGAACTCGCCATTGATCCGGCCCGACAATTCGTCGAGCCCCTCGCGTATCTCCTGATAGGTCGCGACTTCGCCGCGCGAGGGGGGCGCGATCTGCAGCAAGGTGACCCGGCCGCGCCAGTCGTCATGCTCCTCGAGGAAGCGGCGATAGCCGAGGAAGCGCTCCTCCAGCCCCTTGGAATAATCGAGCCGGTCTACGCCGATGATGGTCTTCTTGTCCTCCACCGAGCTGCGCAGCCGCTCGAACTGGCTGCGCGCCGTGTCGCTCTCGGCCGCGGCCATGAACTCCTTGTAGTCGATCCCGATCGGGTAGGCCGCAGCGTGGACCGAGCGGTCGCCGACATGGATCATGCCGTCCGCGTCGCAATGGCCGCCGAGCTCGCGCTCGACATAATGGCGGAAGCTCTCGAGCCACTCCTCGGTCTGGAAGCCGATCACGTCATAAGCGAGCATCGACAGCACCAGCCCCTCGTGGAAGGGCAGCGACACCAGCAGCCGCGACGGCGGCCAGGGGACGTGGAGGAAGAAGCCCATCCGGTTGCGCAGGCCGCGCTCGCGAAGCTGCGCGCCCAAAGGTATGAGATGGTAATCGTGGACCCAGACCAGGTCGTCGGGCTCGATCAAAGGCGCGACCGTATCGGCGAAACGCTCGTTGACCCTCTCATAGCCGCTGCCGAAGCTGCGGTCATACTCGGCGAGGTCGATCCGGTAATGGAGGAGCGGCCACAGGGTGCGGTTGGCGTAGCCATTATAATATTCGTCGACGTCCTGCTCCTCGAGGTCGATCGTCGCGGTGGTGACGCCCTCGTGCCGCTGCAGGTCGATATGGCCGGTAAACTCCTCGGTCTTCTGGCCGGACCAGCCGAACCACAGGCCGCGATATTCCCTCAGCGCCGCCGCCAGCGCGACCGACAGCCCGCCCTGCGCCCCCGCCCCGCCATTGGGGGTTGGCGCCGAGACCCGGTTGGAGATGACGATCAGGCGGCTCAACGGACGGAGCTCCACGGCTTGGACAGCAGGACGGCACAGTTGATCAAACCGACCAATGAATAGGTTTGCGGATAGTTGCCCCAAAGTTCGCCGGTGACGAAGTCGGTATCCTCGGAGAGCAGGCCGGCGGGGGTCAGGCGCTCGAGCATCGACTCGTAGAGCTCGCGCGCCTCCTCGGTGCGCCCGACGAGATGGAGTGCCTCGATCAGCCAGAAGGTGCAGAAATTGAACGCCGTCTCTGGCAGGCCGAAATCGTCCTCGTCGGCGTAGCGCAGCATGTGCTCGCCCTTGCGCAACTCGCGCTCGACCGCGGTGAAGGTGGCGAGGAAGCGCGGGTCGGCGGGATCGAGGAAGCGCATGTCGACCAGCTGGAGCAGGCTGGCGTCGAGCTCGTGGCCGCCGAAGGTCGCGGCGAAGCGTTGCTCGGGCTCGTACCAGGCCTCCTGCTCGATCCGCGCGCGCACCTTCTCGGCACGCTCGCGCCAGAGCGCGGCACGGTCCTCGAGTCCGACCGCTAGCGCGGCATGGGCGAGCCGGTCGCAGGCCGCCCAGCTCATCACCGACGAGTAGGTATGGACCGAGGTGCGGGTCCGGAATTCCCAAAGGCCGGCGTCGGGCTGATCGTGCATCGCCCAAGCGCGCTCGCCGACCCGCTCGAGCGCCGCGAAATCGTCGGCCGTGGCCTGGCGGAACAGACGCTGGTCGAAAAAGGCCTGCGCGTTCGAGAGGATGATTTGCCCATAGGCATCGTGCTGCACCTGGTGGTAGGCGGCATTGCCGACCCGGACCGGCCCCATGCCGCGATAGCCGGCAAGATGCTCGGCCTCGCCCTCCTCCAGCTTCGCCTCGCCGGACACTCCGTAGAGCGGCTGGATATGCCCGCCCTTGGCCTCGTCGACGATGTTGCGCAGATAGCCGAGATAGCCTTCGAGCACGTCGAGCGCGCCCAGGCGGTTCAGCGCCTGCACCGTGTAATAAGCGTCGCGGATCCAGCAATAGCGATAGTCCCAGTTGCGCCCGCTGCCCGGCGCCTCCGGGATCGAGGTGGTGAGCGCGGCGACGATCGCGCCGGTCTCCTCGTGCTGGCAGAGCTTCAGCGTGATCGCGGCGCGGATCACCACCTTCTGCCATTCGAGCGGAATCGCGAGCCCGCGCACCCATTCCCGCCAGTGGTCCGAAGTCTGGTGGAGCATCGTCGCCAGCGTATGGCCGACATTGCCGACGAACGGTTCGTCCGGGCCGAGGAAGAAGTGCAGCGACTTCTCCAGCCGGAAGCTGCGCCCTTCGACGATATGGCCGACCGGCGCGTCGGTGGTGAGGCGCAGCGGCTGGGGCTTCAGCAGGAAGCGTATGTGGTTGGTGCCGCTGGTCCGCTCGGCATCCTTGGCGCCCCACCCCACGGCGGGGTTGAGCGCCACCCGGATGCGCGGCGCGCCGGCGACCGGGCGGACGATGCGCGCGAAGGCGACCGGCCGGTACATCCGCCCCGACCGCTCGAAGCGCGGACAGAAATCGAAGATCTCGACCGCCCCGCCCTCGCTGTCGGTCAGGCGGCTGACGAGGATCGGCGTGTTGCGAAGGTAGCGCTGCTCGCAACTCACCTGGTCGTCGAGCGTGATCCGCCATTCGCCGCGCGGCATGTCGGTCTCACCCTTGGGGTCGAGCAGCGAGCAGAACAGGGGATCGCCGTCGACGCGAGGCGCACAGCCCCAGGTGAAGCCGGCGGCTTCGTCGACGAATGCGCTGACCTGGCAATTGCCGATGGGCCACAGGGACAGGGACTTCACTATCGGGACGCCTCACTCAACCACTTGGCGACGGCC
>JAFAEZ010000146.1 GCA_023423775.1 Pseudomonadota bacterium | reverse complement strand
GCGCTCGCAATCGAGCAAGTTCCTGCGCCGCAAGCAGATGATGGTGGGCTCGAACCTGTTCCACCTCGGCGTGCTGGTCCTGCTCGGCGGCCATCTGGTGGGCTTGCTGACGCCGATCAACGTGATCGAGACGCTGGGCATCAGCCACGGCTTCAAGCAGCTCATGGCGCTTGTGGTTGGAGGTATCGCCGGTGTCGCCGCCTTTATCGGCTGCTCGCTATTGCTCCACCGTCGCTTGTTCGACGCCCGCATCCGCCGCAGCTCGTCGGTTGGCGACATTGCCGTCCTGGTGCTGATCTGGCTTCAGCTCGTGCTCGGCATCGCCACGACCTACTGGACCATCCAGCATCTCGACGGCGCGGAGATGGTGCGATTCATGAGCTGGGCGCAGGGCGTACTTACCTTCGATCCGAACGCTCCCGAGAGCATCAAGGAGGTGGCGATCGTCTACAAGCTCCATATCGTGCTCGGCCTCACCTTGTTCCTGATCACGCCCTTCACGCGCCTGGTCCATATCTGGAGCGCGCCGATCTGGTTCCTGGTGCGCCCAGGTTACCAGATCGTCCGCTCGCGCCGGCGCGGCAAGCCGAATTACTCGCAGACTCATGGTCCGGTGGGGGTGGCCCCGAGCTATGGCGGCGACACTGTGATGCGCCAATATGTCGATGAGGGAACGGCAACATGAGCAGGCGGCTCGATGTCATCAATCTCGGCGACCCGGAGCAGCGCCGCGCGGTCCCGACAATGCCGAGCGCGTGCGAAAGTGGCGGCTGCGGTGGCGGGCCTGAGCCGGTCATCCCGCCGCCCCCGAGCTTTGGCGAGGTGATCGTGAACGGCGTCGAGATCACGCCGGAGGCGATCTCGCAGGAGATCCAGCACCACCCGGCGCCCGACGCCGAAACGGCGTGGGTCGAAGCGGCGCGCGCCCTCGCGGTCCGCGAGCTGCTGCTTCAGGAAGCGCGTCGGATCGGGCTCGACCCGGAACCCGAAGCCGACGAGGCAGGCCGTACCGAAGCCGAGGACGACGCGCTCGTCCGAATGCTGCTCGAGGAGGAAGTGGAGCCGGCGCACGCCGGCGAGGAGGAGTGCCGCCGCTATTATGAGGCGAACGGCAGCCGCTTCCGCACGCCCGACCTGTTCGAGGCCGCGCACATATTGATCGAGCCCGAAGGGGAGGGCGACGGGGCGTGGGCTGCGGCCGAGGCGCGGGCGCGAGCCATCGCGTTCGATGTCGGCGACGATCCGGCGAAGTTCGCCGCCGCGGCACGCGCCTTTTCGGGCTGCGCGTCGGCCCGCCAGGATGGTTCGCTGGGCCAGATCAGGCGTGGCGAACTCGTCCCTTCGGTGCAGGCCGGGATCGAGGCATTGACCGATGGCGAAACCGGTCGCGAGCCCGTCCGCTCGCGCTTCGGCTGGCATGTGCTTCGCCTGCAGCGGCGGATCCCGGGTCGCATCATTCCGTTCGAGCATGCGAGAGACCGAATCGCGGACATGCTGGAGGCGAGGAGCTGGTCGGTCGAGGCGGCGCGTTACGTCGCGGGGCTGGCACGCCGCGGCAAGGTCGAAGGGGTGCTGATCGAGGGGACGGGCGGCTGATGCCGATGCTTGGGGACATGCTGGCCGCGGCGCGCAACTCGGCGGGTTCCTTCCACGTCTGGTTGCGAGCTTCCGACCCACAACTTGCCGAAGAGGTCGCCGGAGCCGCGGCCGGGCTGGACGTGAGCCCGGCGAGTTATGCGCGCATTGCAGTGGCAGACTTTTCGCGCTTCGCGTCCGAGGAGGATTGGGCCACTTTGACCTCGAGCCTGAGGGACAGCGACGATCCCGGCACCACCTGCCTTCTCGCGATGGTGCATTGGCGCCTGACCGTGACCGGGTGCGGCACCCATTCGCATTTGCCACCCACGCATGATGGAGGAGTGTCCGATGAGCGATCCTGGGCAACCCCGGCCTGAAGACGCGCCGCTGAACCCGGCCCTTAAGAGCACGAAAGAGACGGTCTACGACACGACCAGCACGACGCCGACGCCGTTCGACACCGCTTCGTCGAAGGAGAATGAAGGCGAGGGATGGCCGGTGATCTGGCTGGTCGTGACGGCCATCTCCATCATCGCCGCCATCATCTTCCTGTCTTGACGTGGGGCACCCGCGGCTCAGCCGCCCGTGACGCTCATGTGCCGCTCGACCGCCGGTCGCGCCGCCTCAATCCGGAAATCGTGCCGCTGCGGCTTGCCGGCGACCAGGCGGTCGAGCGCCGCGTCCATCGCGCCTGGCCCGCCCGCGCGCAGGAGGTCGCGCAGCTCGATCTTCTGGTCATGGCCGAGGCAGCCGAAGATGGTCCCGGTGGCGGTGATGCGGATGCGGTTGCAGCCGGCGCAGAAATTGTGGCTGAGGGGCGTGATGAGGCCGAGCCTTCCGCCGGTCTCCCCCACGTCGAAATAGCGCGCGGGCCCGCCGGTGCGATGGAGCGAGGGCACCAGTGTGAATCGCTCCGCCAGCCGCTCGCGTACCGCGTCGAGCGGGAGATAGCGGTCGGTGCGGTCCTCTTCGATCGCCCCGAGCGGCATGGTCTCGATCAAGGTAAGGTCGAAGCCCTCGTCGCCGCACCAGGCGAGCATGTCGCCGATCTCGTCCTCGTTGATGCCGCGCAGCGCGACCATGTTGATCTTGATGGCAAGACCCGCTTGCTTCGCCGCCGCGATGCCGCGCTGCACCTGGGCAAGGTCGCCGCGCCGCGTGATAGCGCGGAAACGGTCCGGATCGCGGCTGTCGAGGCTGATGTTGAGCCGGCCCATCCCGGCCGCGCGCAGCAGGCCGGCGACCGGCTCGAGCTGGGTGGCGTTGGTCGTCATCGTGATCTCGTCGAGCCCATTCCCGAGCCGGCGCCCGAGGGCCTGGACCAAGGTCAAGATATCGCGGCGGACGAGAGGTTCGCCGCCGGTCAGGCGGATCCGGCGGACGCCACGCGCGATCAGGATATCGCAAAGCTCTGCCAGCTCTTCGAGACTGAGCAATTCTCGGCGCGGCAGGAACTGCATCCGCTCGGCCATGCAGTAACGGCAGCGCAAATCGCAGCGGTCGGTGACCGAGAGGCGGACATATTCGATCCGACGTCCAAAACCGTCGATCAGGCCCGAAGCGGCAGACGCCGGGGGGACGGCCGTGTCGGCCTCTTCCGCGATCCGCGCCTGCGCCTTTGCCTGTGCGTCCATAAGATTGCCCCGACCCACGCCTCTACCTATGCCCAACGTCGAGGGCACGCCAATGATCCATGTCATGGCAAGCGATGGGGCAGGGGCACAGCAGGTCGGCGATGAGGGGGGATCAGCCCAAGCCGAAGACGACCGCGCAGGTCCTGCGCGATTATCGTGGGCCGGCGTTGTTGAGCTTTGGGTTTCGCCCGTTCTTCCTGTGCGCCGCCATCTGGTCCGCGCTGGCGGTGCCGCTCTGGATCGGCGCCTTGTTCACCGGAATCGACGGCTTCGCCGAGACGGTGACGCGCGAATGGCACGTCCACGAAATGCTGTTCGGCTACACCGGCGCCGTCATCGTGGGCTACATGACCGTGGCGGGGGCGAACTGGACCGGCCGCTTCCCCGTCGCCGGACGGCCGATCGCGATGCTGCTGGCTTTGTGGATCGCGGGACGCGCGGCGATGCTCGCAAGTGGATCGGTCCCGATATTGGCCGCGATCGAGGCCGCATTCCTGCCGCTGTTCGCGCTTGCCTTATGGCGCGAGCAACTGGCGGCGCGGAACTGGCGGAGCCTCGCGCCGTGCGTCGTCATCTCGCTGCTCGCGCTTGCCGACATCCTGGTCCACCTGCGGCCTCTCGACTTTGAACTCGCCGCGGCCGGTGAACGAATGGCGATCGCCCTGATCATCTTCCTGATCGCGATGATGGGCGGCCGCCTGGTGCCGAGCTTCACGCGCAACTGGATGGCGCAACGCAAGATCAAGCCGGAGCCGGCCCCGTTCGATCGCTTCGATGCCTTCGCCGTAGGCGCCGCGGCTGTGGGCCTGGCCGCGTGGGTCGTGATGCCCTTGTCGGTCGGCGCCGCAATCATGCTGATGGTGGGCGGAGCCGCCGCATTGATGCGACTGGCCCGCTGGCGCGGCTGGGCGGCGGCGCGCGAGCCGCTCGTCTGGATCCTCCATGCCGGCTATTTCTGGCTTGGCCTGGGTCTCTTCCTTCTCGGCCTAGCAATGCTTCTGCCGGAGCGGATGCCGGTCACGGCGCCGATCCACGCGCTGACGGCCGGGGCGATAGGAGTGATGACCCTGGCCATGATGACGCGCACCGCGCGCAGCCATACCGGCCGCGCGCGCGAGGCGGACGAGGTGACCCTGGTCATCTATTGCCTCGTCAACGCGGCAGCGGCGATGCGAGTGGCAGCGCCGCTGGCCATCGAATGGCATCTCGAATTGCTCGCTTTGTCGGGCGCATGCTGGAGCCTTGCCTTCGCATTGTTCGTGCTGCGCTACGGCCCGATGCTGGTCTCGCAGTGGAAGCGGAAGAGCTGATGGACGGGCTCGCCCTCCTCTCGATCGCCTTGCTGATGGCGCTGGCGGCGGCGCTCTATTCGTCGGTGGGTCATGGGGGCGCCTCGGCTTACCTTGCGATCATGGCGCTATTCGCTCTGCCCGTGACAACGATGCGGCCGACCGCGCTCGCGCTCAACCTGCTCGTCGCCGGGCTCGGCACCTGGCGTTATGCGCGCGCCGGGCAATTCGATCTGCGATTGTTCCTCGCCTTTGCCGTGACGGCGATCCCGCTCGCCTTCGTCGGTGGTGGGATTGCCGTGCCGCCGGAAATCTACCGGCCGCTGGTCGGCCTCGTCTTGTGGTTCGCGGCCTTGCGCCTCTTGTGGCGGCCAAGGGTGATGGCGGAGCGACCGGTGCGCGCGCCCTCGCTCGGCGTCACGCTGCCAGCGGGCGCGGCGATCGGCCTGCTTGCGGGTCTGACTGGCACCGGCGGCGGTATATTCCTCAGCCCCTTGATCCTGCTGTTCGGCTGGGAGACGCCGCGCAAGACTTCCGGCATCGCCGCGGCCTTCATCCTGGCCAATTCGATAGCAGGCCTCGCCGGCAATGTCGCCTCGCTGGGGGCGTTGCCGACCGAACTGCCGGTGCTGCTCGGCGCGGTCGCGGCGGGCGGAATGCTCGGCACCTGGCTGGGGGTCGAGCGGCTGCCCCGCGCTGCATTGCTGCAATTGCTCGGGCTGGTGCTGCTCGTCGCCGGTGCCAAGTTGCTGTTCACATGATCGCGGTCGTCGTCCTAGCCGGGGGGGAGGGGCGTCGCATCGGCGGCGGCAAGCCTCTGAGGCTGCTCGGCGGCAGATCCCTGATCGAGCGCGCGCTCGAACAGGCGCGCGGCTGGTCCGATCTGGTCGCGGTTTCGGTACGCCACGAGGGGCAGGCCGGGCGGCTGGGCGCTCCGCAGATCGTGGACACGCAGGACGAAGGGCCTATCGGCGGCCTGGCCTCGGCGCTAGGCTTCGCGGGGGACTCTGGCGCCGAGACGCTGCTGACCATCGCGTGCGACATGCCGATGCTGCCCGGAGACCTGGCGCAGCGGCTGGCGCAGGCATTGAGGCCCGAGCTTGGCGCTGCGATTGCGAGCAGCGGGCGCGCCCTGCACCCGGTCTGCGGGCTATGGCGCACCACCGTGATCGACGCGCTGCCTGACTATCGCGCCTCGGGACGATCGTCTCTCTGGGGCTTCGCCGAGCACGTTGGGCATGCGATCGTGGAATGGCCGACCCAGCCCTATGATCCGTTCCTCAACATCAATCGTCCCGACGAGCTGGGCGCAGCCGAGCGGCTGCTGGAAACAATCAGAAGTCGATGATTTCGACATGCTCGCCCGCTGCGGCAGCGGCAGCACCCGCGCGCCTCCGGATCAGAACGTCCGCCGCCGCCAGCGCCCTCTGCGCCCCGCTATCCTGGTTCGATAGCGGCTGGACCGCATCGCAGTACCATTGCCCACGGATGAAGGTCTCACGGTCGCCGCATGCGCCGAGCGCTTCGGTCAGCGGCGCAGTGCGCCACTCGAGCCCTTGAGCGGAGTCTCGCCCGGCGAGCCCGACGACAAGCGGCGCCAGGAGAAGACGCGCCGTAACCATCGCGGAGGTCGGATTGCCAGGCAGGCCGAGCACGAGCTTTCCCCGGGCGCGCCCGAGCCAGACGGGCTTACCGGGCTTGATAGCGACCTTGGCAAAAAGCAGGTCGAGGCCCAGGGGCGCGAACATCGCTTTGGCATAATCGCGCTCGCCGACCGAAGCTCCGCCGGTGACGACGACGAGATCTGACGCGGCCAACGCGCGCGCAGCTTCACGCTCGAGGGCGGCGGGCTCATCGCGCAGGCGCAGGCGTTCAAGTACCTCGCCGCCCCCGAGCTCGGCGAGAGCGGCCACCCCGAACGAGACGCTTTCCGGAATCGTGCCGGGCCGGCTCGCCGCTGCGCCCGGCTCGACCAATTCGTCGCCCGTGCCGAGGATGGTGATGCGCGGGCGACGCCAGACCGGAACCGTCCCGAGATCGGCCGCGGCTGCTGCCACCAGCGCGCGCGGGTCGAGCGTGCGGCCGGTCGGAAGAAGCGTCTCGCCGACACCGAAATCGGATCCTTGCGCCCGGACGTGGCGGCCCGAGGAGAGGGGTCCCGCGACGATGGCCTCGTCGCCCTCGCGCTGCACCACTTCCTGGATGACGACTCGGTCGGCGCCATCGGGGAGAGGCGCGCCCGTGAAGATGCGCAGGCATTCGCCCGGTGCGATCGCCGACACCTGCGCCGCGCCGGCAAAGCTCTCGCCGACGACGCGGAAGCGCGTCTGGCCTCCGTCAAGGTCCGCCTGCCGGACCGCATAGCCGTCCATAGCCGAGACGGCTGCAGGGGGAGAATCGACGCGCGCGACTACGGGTTCGGCGAGAACGCGTCCGGCGGCGGCGGTCAGCGGCAGCTCTTCGCTCCCAAGCGGCCGCGCTGCCTCTCGCACGATCGCCAGCGCTTCGTCGAAACCGATCAGGATCCTGCTCCCGACCGCGACCAGTCGCCCGAACGTCCGCCGGACTTGGAGGCGACTTGGATATCGCCGATGGTCATGGTGCGATCGATCGCCTTCAGCATGTCGAACAGCGTGAGGCAGGCGACGCTGACCGCCGTCAGCGCTTCCATCTCGACCCCCGTCACTCCCTTCGTCCGCACCTCGGCGCCGACGCGGAAGCCGGGAAGGGCGTCGTCTATACCGATCGTCACGGCAACCTTGGTCAGCGGCAGCGGGTGGCAGAGCGGGACGAGGTCGGCGGTGCGCTTGGCGGCCATCACGCCGGCCAGCTCCGCGGTCGAGATCACGGCGCCTTTGGGGGCGCTCCCTTCGCGCACCGCGTCGAGAGTCTCGACACTGCAGCGCAGCGTCCCCTCGGCGGTGGCGGTGCGGTCGGTGACGGCCTTTTCCGTTACGTCGACCATGCCGGCGCGGCCGCTGGGGTCGATATGGGTGAGGCCGCTCATGCGCAGAGATGCCTGAGGCGCGGGATCTGCCCGGCGAGCGAGCAGGGGCGGTAGCGGCTGTCTAGCTCGAGGGCCAGCACGAGGTCCCAGGCGTCGCGGCAGGCGCCGGTGGACCCGGGCAGGCAGAAGACGAACGTGTCGCCGGCCTGCCCGGCGAAGGCGCGCGACTGCAGCGTCGAAACGCCGACGGTGCCGAGGCTCGCCTGGTGGAAGACGACCGCAAAGCCGTCCATCTCGCGGCGGAATAGCGGCTTGATCGCTTCGGGCGTCACGTCGCGCGGCGCGAACCCCGTGCCGCCCGTGGTGAGGACGACATCGATCGCCTCGTCCGCGACCCATGCCTCGATCAGGCTTCGTATGGCATCGATCTCGTCTGCGACGATCGCCTTGGCTGCCAAGCGATGGCCGGCGCCGTTCAGCCGCTCGGCGAGCAAGGCACCCGAGGTGTCGCTGCTCTCAACACGCGTGTCCGACACGGTGAGCACGGCGATGTTGAGCGGGTGGAAGGCGAGGCTGTCATCGATTCCGGGCATCATTGGCTCCAGCGCGCCGCGTCGGCGCGGTCCTGTTCGGTCGGCTCGATCCAGCGCCCGTCGCCGCGGTCTCGCTCCTTTTTCCAGAACATTGCTTCCGTCTTGAGGAGGTCCATCAAATAGTCCGCGGCGAGGAAAGCGGCCCGGCGGTGCGGCGAGGCGGCGGCGGCAAAGACGATCGTCTCGCCCGGCGCGACCTCGCCACAGCGGTGGACGACGCAGGTGGACGACACGTCGAAGCGTGCCAGGGCGGCATCCGCGATCGCTTGCAGCGACGGACCCGTCATGCGGGGATGGTGGTCGAGGAACAGGCCGAGGACATCCTCCCCTGTCTTGGATACGGGCCGTGCG
>JAFAEZ010000144.1 GCA_023423775.1 Pseudomonadota bacterium | reverse complement strand
GGCCTGGACGGCGGCCGCGGCGGGGACATTGATCCCGTAAGCGGGCACGTCGGCCCAGCGCGAGGGCGGTTCGACGGTCTGGGCGGCGAGGCCGGCAGGCACAATTGCCGCCAAAGAAACGAGCGCGAGCTTCTTCATCGAGCGTCCCCTGTGCACGAAGCCGGTCGGGCCTCGGCAAGAGTCGCGACGGCCAGTTAGGGTTTCATTAACTCTTTGTCGGGCTTTTTTCTACCGCCGCGACTCTCGGCGCTACGATCCGTGCCAGCTTGATACAGCCTTCTACATCCTCGGCACTGAATCGGGCGCGACGGGGACTGTCGAGATCGAGCACGCCGACCAGTTCGCCTTCATGGACGATCGGTACGACCAGCTCGGACGCGGAGGCGCTGTCGCAGGCGATGTGGCCGGGAAAGGCGTTCACGTCCTCCACGCATTGCGGCTCCCGCGTCGCCGCCGCGGTGCCGCACACGCCCTTGCCGAACGGGATGCGGATGCAGGCGGCGCGGCCCTGGAACGGCCCGAGCACCAGCTCGCCGCGGACATTGCGGTAGAAGCCGGCCCAGTTGAGGTCGGGAAGCGCCTCCCACAGCAAGGCGGAGATGTTGGCCATATTGGCGATCGCGTCGGGCTCCCCATCGGTCAGTGCGTCGGCCGCCTCGCACAATTGGCGGTACATCTCTGTCTTGTCGGCCGCCTCAATCCGGAAATCGAACATTCAATCCATCCTTGGCTTCGCGCGTGCCGCCTTGACGGCACCGCGTTGTACCTTCTTGTCGACCCGCTTCGCCTTGGCGGCGCGGCTGGCCTTGGTCTTGATCCTCTTCGCCTGCCTTACATGGGCTTTGGCGATCAGCTCCGCCAGACGGGCGCGCGCATCTTCGCGATTGGCCTCCTGGGTGCGGTAGGAACGGGCGGTGATGACGATCTCGCCGCCTGACGTCATGCGGCTGCCGGCCAGTTCCTTCAGTCGTTGATAGGCGTAAGGCGGCAGCCCCAGCTTGAAGACGTCGCAGCGCAGCTGGCAGGCGGTCGCGACCTTGTTGACATTCTGGCCGCCCGGCCCGGTTGCGGTAATGAACTTCTCCTCGAGCGCGTCCTCGGGGAGGGAGAAGGGCTCAGAGCTCGACATCGCCGAAGCCGGCCTGGATGAAGGTCGGCGGCAGCGGCGCGGCCGCTTCAATCGGGTCCTTGCCATCGCGCTCGACCCGCAGCGACAGCGCATGGAGCAGCATCGGACCGCGGCCGGCACCGTAGACCGGATCGCCGGAAATCGGGATGCCGAGGCCCTCCAGCGCGTGGACGCGGATCTGGTGGGTGCGCCCGGTCTCGGGCGTGAACACGATCACGGCTCGACCGTCCTTCACCGCCGCGAGCCGCCAGTGGGTGACCGATGGGCGGCCCTTGGGGTCATGAACCATCCGCCAGCCGTCTTCGGCAGTCGAGACCTTGGCGAGCGGCAGGTCGATGGTGCCGGATTCGCCTTCGGGCACGCCATCGAGCACCGCGACATAGGTCTTGCTGACCTTTTTGTCCTCGAACGCGCGCTGGAAGCGTTTGTGGGCCTTGGGATTGCGGGCGAGCAACAGGCAGCCGCTGGTGTCGCGGTCGAGCCGGTGCACCGGCAGCGGCAGCCTTTGGAATCCGAAACGGAAGTGGTGAAGATAGTCTTCAAGGCTTTCGGGCGTGCGCGATCCCGGATGAACCGCAAGGCCCGCCGGCTTGTCGATGACGATCGCTTCGCCATCGATGAAAAGAACGTATTTCTCCCACATTCCGTCGCCCTGCCATGGCTGGTGCATACAAGCAACGTTAGTCGCCGATGCTGCGGTTAACCCGTGTTTACGACGAATTAACCTTTTAACTTCATTTATGCCGTGGTTAATGATGCGTACCGGGTTCCGACTGTCGTTTCGGAAGCCGCCATCGAGGGGCGAAACCATGCGTGTGCTGCTGATTGAGGACGAGCCGACCACGGCCAAGAGCATCGAACTGATGCTGAATGCCGAAGGCTTCAACGTCTACACCACCGATCTGGGCGAAGAGGGCTTGGACCTCGGAAAGCTCTACGATTACGACATCATCTGCCTCGACCTGAACCTGCCGGACATGCACGGCTACGACGTGCTGAAGAAGCTGCGTACGGCCAAGGTCGGCACGCCGGTCCTGATTCTCTCGGGCATCAGCGAAATGGATTCGAAGGTGCGGGCTCTGGGCTTCGGCGCCGACGACTATGTCACCAAGCCTTTCCACCGCGACGAGCTGGTCGCCCGCATCCATGCGGTCGTGCGCCGCTCGAAGGGGCATTCGCAGTCGGTCATCAAGACCGGCAAGCTGGCCGTGAACCTCGACGCCAAGACGGTGGAGGTCGACGGTGCGCGCGTGCATCTCACCGGCAAGGAATATGCGATGCTGGAGCTCTTGTCGCTCCGCAAGGGCACGACGCTGACCAAGGAAATGTTCCTCAACCATCTCTACGGCGGGATGGACGAGCCGGAACTGAAGATCATCGACGTCTTCATCTGCAAGCTCCGCAAAAAGCTTTCGCTCGCCTGCGGCGGCGACAATTATATCGAGACTGTCTGGGGCCGCGGCTACGTGCTGCGCGATCCCGAAGAGATCGAACAGACCCAGGTCGCCTGACCCCAACGGGGACGTTTCTGGAACGGGAAGCCGGCCGCAGCGACGCGCGCCGGCTTTTTCGTGCCCGGCGCCGGCCGATGCGACCAAATCCGGCTTCGCGCATTATGCGGTTAGGCAAATTCTTGCCGGTCCGTAACGATAGCGTGAAAACAGGGATTTATGGCGGCGAAAGCGGCATTTGACGAGCTATGGGGGGCGAGCCGGGGCAAAGCCGCGCGGCCCGGCCTCGAAGCGCTCGCGACCTGGCTCGGCGACACCCCGCCAGCGGAGTTCGACCGCCGCCAGCAGGCGGCCGAAGCCGCTTTCCGCACGCTCGGCATCACGTTCAACGTATATGGCGACGATGAGGCGGCGGAACGGATCATTCCGTTCGATATCGTGCCGCGCATCTTCACCGATCGGGAATGGGCGCGGCTTTCGGCCGGGCTCGAGCAGCGCGTGCGCGCGATCAACGCCTTCATCGAGGACGTTTACGGTCCGCGTCGGATTCTGGCTGACGGCGTCGTTCCCGCTGACATCGTGCTCGGCAATCCGCAATTCTGCGTCGCCGTCGCCGGCGCGAGGCCGCCGCACGGCGTCTATGCCCATATTTGCGGAATCGATCTGGTGCGGACCGGGCCTGAGGACTTTCACGTGCTCGAGGACAATGCCCGCACGCCCTCGGGCGTCAGCTACATGCTCGAGAATCGCGAGGCGATGCTGCGTCTCTGTCCCGAATTGTTCGATATCCTGCCGGTGCGCCCGGTCGATTCCTATCCGGAACTGCTGCGCGACACGCTCTATTCGGTCGCCCCGCCCGGCGCGCGCGATCCGCGCGGCGTGCTGCTGACGCCCGGCCATTACAATTCGGCTTTCTACGAACACAGCTTCCTCGCCGACAATATGGGCATCGAGCTGGTCGAAGGCTCCGATCTGGAGGTGGACGACGACATCGTCTGGATGCGCACGATCGAGGGCCGGGTGCGGGTCGACGTCATCTATCGCCGCATCGACGATGCCTTTCTCGATCCGCTCGTCTTCCGCCGCGATTCAATGCTGGGCGTCCCGGGCCTGATGGCGGCCTATCTGGCCGGGAACGTCACGCTGGCCAACGCGCCCGGCACCGGAATTGCCGACGACAAGGCGATCTACTCCTACATGCCCGAGATCGTCCGTTATTATACGGGCGAGGAGGCGAAGCTTCCCAATGTCGAGACCTGGCGCTGCCGCGAGCCGGAGGCGCTGCGCTACACGCTCGACAATCTCGACAAATTGGTAGTCAAATTGGTCGATGGGTCGGGCGGCTACGGAATGCTGGTCGGCCCCACCGCCACCAAGAACGAGATCGAGCGTTTCCGGGCGGCGCTGGAGGCCGAGCCTCACCGCTACATCGCACAGCCGACTTTGGCTCTCTCGACCGTCCCGACGCTGACCGACAGCGGCCTTGCGCCGCGCCACGTCGATTTCCGCCCGTTCGTGCTGACCGGCGCCGACGGAGTCACGATCGTCCCCGGCGGCCTCACTCGGGTGGCGTTGCGCGAAGGCTCCCTGGTCGTGAACTCCAGCCAGGGCGGCGGTACCAAGGACAGCTTCGTCCTTGCGCCGGGCAAGGAGGTGGCGTGATGTTGTCGCGCACCGCCTCCAATCTCTACTGGATCGGCCGCTACATGGAGCGGGCCGAATTCGTGACGCGTCTCGTCGAGGCGACGATCCGCTTGAGTTCGCTAACGCGCGGGGAGCCGAGCGACATGGCCTGGCGCAGCGCGCTGACCGTAACCGGCGCGACGCCCCTCTTCGAAGCTACGGGCGGCAGCCTCGGCGCGTTCAACGCCCGCCGCTTCCTCACCATGAGCGAGGATAATCCCGGCTCGATCCGCTCGTGCCTCGCCGCGGCCCGCGACAATGCCCGGGCCGCCCGCAACACGATCCCGCGCGAGGCGTGGGAGGCGATCAACCGCGCCTGGTTCAACATCCGCGACCGCGCCAGCCCCGGCGGCACTCAGGCGACGCTCAACCTCGTCGACACGCTCCAGGCCGAGATACGCGGCTTCGAGGGCGCGCTGGCGCGGATGCTGCGCAACGAGGCTTACTGGTTCATGCGGCTGGGCTCGGTGATCGAGCGCGGCGACAACACGGCGCGACTGCTTGACGTCAAATATTACCTGCTCCTGCCTGCGGGCGAGGAGGTCGGGGGCACGCTGGACCGCGACCAATGGACGACTATTCTCCAGACCGTCTCGGCCCGAACCGCCTATCGCCTTATCTACAGGCGCGCGTTGAAGCCCTGGCTGATCGCGGACCTGCTGATCTACCGCCACGAACTGCCGCGCTCGCTGGTCGCCTCGGCCGAGGAGACGGTCGAGCTGCTTGCCGAGCTCGGCCGGCGCACGGGACGGCAGGGCGAGGCGGACCGGCTCGCCCGGCGGCGGCTGGCGGGGCTCGAGCAGGGCACGATTGATTCGCTGTTCGAGGAGGGGCTGCACGAATCGCTGCGCCGCCTGATCCGCGAGAATGCCGCGATCGACCAGGCGATCGCTCAACAGTTCAGGTTCGGCTGATGCGCCTCAACGTCCACTATTCGACCCATTATCGCTACAGCGCGCCCGCGCGCCGCATCGTCCAGCTGCTGCGCGTGACGCCGGAGAGCTTCGCCGGCCAAACCGTGCTCGACTGGCGGATCGACGTCGATTGCGACGCCCTTCTGCGCGAAGGCTGCGACGGATACGGCAACGTCACCCATATGCTTTACGTCAACCAACCGGTGCCGAGCCTGCGCGTGACCGTCACCGGCAGCGTCATGACCGAGGATACGGCCGGCCTTGTCCAGGGGCTGCCAAGCGACCTCCCGCCGGGCGTGTTCGTGCGCGTTACCCCGCTCACGCGCGCCGGCCTTCCTTTGCGCGAGCTCGCCCAGGCGCTCGAGCAGCAGGGTGGGACGACGCTCGAGAAGCTCCACCGCCTCACCAGCCTCATCCACATGCGGATGAATTTCGACACCGGCACCACCGATGTCGATACGCCGGCCGAGGACGCGTTCGCCGCCGGCCATGGGGTCTGCCAGGATTTCGCTCACATCTTCATCGCCGTCGCGCGCTGCCTTGGCATTCCCGCGCGCTACGTGTCGGGGCACCTCTATCGCCGCGATGGCGCGCTGTTGCAGGAAGCGGCCCACGCCTGGGCCGAAGCATGGGTCGAGGATCTGGGCTGGGTCGCCTTCGATCCCACCAACGGCATCTGCGCCGACGACAGCTATATCCGGGTCGCCTGCGGGCTCGATTATCGCGATGCGGCGCCGTTTGCGGGCGCCCGGTCGGGTGGCGGCAACGAGGCGCTGGCGGTAGAGGTCCAGGTGCGGCAGGCGCAGTCGCAGGTACAAAGCTGAGGAACGAATGACCTACTGCTTGGGGATGCTGCTCACGGACGGCCTCGTGATGATCGCCGACACGCGCACCAATGCGGGGGTCGACAATTTCTCGTCGTTCAAGAAGCTCCACACTCTCGTCGACGGGCCGGACCGCCAGATTTTCGCGTGCAGCTCGGGAAGCCTGTCGATCAGCCAGTCGGTAATCGGCCTCATCCAGGAAGGGCTGCCTGCCAGCGACGGCGGTGAGATGAACCGCAACCTCTCGGGGGTGACGTCGATGTTCCGCGCCGCCCAGTTGGTCGGCGAGGCAGTCCAGATCGCCAATCGAACCGTCGGCGCCGCGCTGGCCGCGATCAACCTCAGCAGCTCGGCTTCGTTGCTGCTCGGCGGCCGGATCGGCAATGCGCCGCCGGCCCTCTACCAGATTTATTCGGCCGGCAATTTCATCGAGTGCAGCCGCGAATCCCCCTTTCTCCAGGTCGGCGAGACCAAATACGGCAAGCCCATCCTCGATCGTGGCATCAGCTACGAAACTCCGCTTTCCGTGGCCGTGAAGATCGGCTTCCTTTCCTTCGATTCGGCGATGCGCTCCAATCTCGGCGTGGCGCGGCCGCTCGACATGATGGTGATGCGGCGCGACCCGGCGGTGCCGGTGGTGACCCGGCGGATCGAGCCGGACGACGAATATTTCAACGATCTCTCTCTGCGCTGGGCAGCGATGCTCCGCGAGGCGATCGGCGACATTCCCAATCCCCCTTATGTGGACGACGAGGCCTAGGCGGAGCAGCTACATGCTGCACTGCAGCAACCATCGTGGCCGGACGTTCGTTGATACATTTCAGGGTCCGCACCGGGGCCGACGACAAGGCTTGCCATGCTGACATTCCCCAATGCCGCGAGATCGGAGCCGATCGATCCCGGCCGCCTCTCAGATCTCGACGGCTTCGGCTCGAACCCCGGCAATTTACGGGCGAGGATATTCGTCCCCGACAAGCTCGCCAGACCGGCGTCGCTGGTGGTGGTGCTTCATGGCTGCACCCAGGATGCCGCAGCTTACGATCACGGCTCGGGTTGGTCGGTGCTTGCCGCGCGGCACGGCTTCGCCTTGCTCTTTCCCGAGCAGCAGCGCGCCAACAATCCCAATCTTTGCTTCAACTGGTTCCGCCCCTCCGACACTGCTCGCGATAGCGGCGAAGCCGCTTCCATCCGCCAGATGATCGCTCGGATGTGCGAGGAATATCCGATCGATCCAGGCCGGATCTTCATCACGGGCCTTTCCGCCGGTGGCGCCATGGCGTCGGCCATGCTCGCCACCTATCCCGAGCTGTTCGCCGGCGGCGCGATCATCGCCGGCATCGCTTATGGCTGCGCGGGCACGGTGGGCCAGGCATTCGAATGCATGGGCGGCCGTACGAGCACTCCCGCGACTGTGCTCGGCGACAATGTCCGCCGCGCCTCGTCGCACCCGGGACCATGGCCGCGGGTCGCCGTATGGCACGGCAGCAACGACTCGACGGTCACTGCCAGCAATGGCGACGACATCGTCAAGCAATGGCTCAACGTACAAGGGCTGCGGGCGAAGCCGCATGTAGTGGAGACGGTCGACGGCTACCCCCACCGCGCGTGGCAGGGCAAGGACGGCACGCCGCTGGTCGAGCAATATGTAATTACCGGCATGGGCCACGGGACGCCGCTCGCGCCGGGTGACGGCGAGGGCCGAAGCGGTGCGGCCGGTCCGCACATGCTGGACGTCGCCATCTCGTCGACCGATCGCATCGCCACGAGCTGGGGCCTGACCGACACGGTGGTTGCGCAGAAGGCGACGCCAAAGGTCGCCCGGCGAGCCCAGGTCGCGAAGGCGAAGCCTACGGGTTCGTCGGCTACGGCGCTCCAGTCGGTGATCGAGGATGCGCTGCGTGCTTCGGGTCTGATCCGCTAGGCGGAGGGCTGACCGGTGCCGCGCAGGTCGAGGATGCGCAAGGCGACGCCGGCCACGGCGGCGAGCGTCGCCAGCGTCAGTAGAGCCCCAACGAGCGGGCTGTTGGTCGCCAGCGACAGGATCCAGCCAAGCACGAACAGGGCAAGCGCGGCCGCGGAATAGACGAAGGGAACGAGGATTTCCGGCTGCACGACGCCACCGATTCTAGTTGAACTTCAACGTTCAACGCGCGGGGGACGATTGGGATGCACGGCTCACTGGCCGAGCGGGAGTTCCTTCTGGTCCGGCTCGAAGCGGCGCCACCCGTCGGGGCCGAGCCGTTCGAGCGGGCGGAAGCGCGCCTTGTACGCCATGCGCTTCGATTCCTCGACCCAATAGCCGAGATAGACATAGGGCAGGCCGGCGCGGCCGGCACGAACGATATGGTCGAGGATGATGTAGGTGCCGAGCCCCGGCCGCGTCTCATCGTCGGGCTCGAAGAAGCTGTAGATCATCGACAGGCCGTCGGCCTGCTGGTCGGTCAGGCAGGCGCCGACCAGGCGGCCCGGTCGGCCGTCGACGCTCGGCTCGCGATATTCGACCACATAGGTCTTGACCGGGCTCTGCTCGACCATGTCGGCAAAGTCGCTCTCGTCCATTTCGACCATGCCGCCGCCCGGATGGCGGACGCGCAGGTAGCGGCGGAGCAGCTCATATTGCTCTTCGGTGGTCCAGGGTTTGCACGCCGTTACCTCGAGGTCGGCATGGCGGCGGAGCAGCTTGCGCTGGGTTGCGCTCGGCTGGAACTCGCCCGTGACCACCCGCACCGAGATGCAGGCCTGGCAGTCGATGCAGCTCGGCCGGTAGGCGACGCCCTGGCTGCGGCGGAATCCGATCCGCCCGAGCGCGTCGTTGAGCTCGACAGCGTGCAATCCCGACAGCTCGGTGAAGACCTTCCGCTCGGTCTTGCCCGGCAAATAGGGGCAAGGCGACGGGGTCGTCACGAAGAAACGGGGGAAGCGGAATGGGGCGCTCACCGGGACTCCAGAGGAGGTCGACGAAATAGTTGCTGGAATCTTTATGTGCCTTCGTCGGCCCGAAGAAAAGAGCGGGACTCGGCGAAAACGGCGTTAATGCCCGGGCCGTCTCAACTGGAGACGGAGATTCAGTGAATCTCTACCGGATGGACGTTGAAGCCGTGCGCGACCAGATCGTCGACCAGCCGCTTCAGATGATCGGCGTCGCGGGCCTCGCATTCGATGTCGGTATAGAGGCCCTTCACCGGCAAAGCCGTGAAAATGCGCTGGTGATAGACTTCGACGATATTGATCTGGTGCTTGTCGAACAATTGCACGACCGAGGCCAGGGTGCCCGGCCGGTCCTGGAGCTGGATGCGCAGACGCGCCATGCGGCCCGATCGCGCCAGATCGCGCAACAGCACGGTGGCGAGGACTCTGGTGTCGATATTGCCGCCGGTCAGGACCAGGCCGACCGATTTCCCCTTGAGGCGGTCGGGATGCGTCAGCAACGCCGCCAGCCCGGTCGCGCCGGCGCCTTCGACGACCGTCTTCTCGATCTGCAGCAGCAGGCTGATCGCCGTCTCGATGTCGCGCTCGGGAACGAGCAGAATCTCGTCGACGAGCCGCTCCACGAAGCGCGCGGTCAGTGCGCCCGGCGTCTTGACGGCGATCCCCTCGGCGATCGTGTCGCCCGATCCCGGCATGTCGCGTCCGTTGATCTGAGCATACATGGACGGGAAAAGCTCGGCCTGGGCACCGATCAGTTCGATGTCCGGCCGAAATGCCTTCGCCACGACCCCCATTCCGGAAATTAGCCCGCCGCCGCCGATCGGGATGAGCAGGGCGTCGAGCTCCGGCACATCCTCGAGCAGTTCGAGCGCCACCGTGCCCTGGCCGGCGATGATCTCGGCATCGTCGAACGGGTGGACGAAGGTGAGGCCGCGCTCCTCGGCGAGCTGCAGCGCGTGGGCATAGGCCTCGTCGAACAATTCGCCGTAAAGCACCACGGTCGCGCCGTGGCTCTCGGTCTGCATCACCTTGATCGTCGGAGTCGGCTTGGGCATCACGATCGTAACCGGGATGCCGAGGCGCGCTCCATGATAGGCGACGCCCTGGGCATGGTTGCCGGCTGAGGCGGCGATCACGCCGCGGGCGCGGGTCGCCTCGTCCATCTGCAGCAATTTGTTGAGCGCGCCGCGCTCCTTATAGGCCGCGGTGAATTGGAGATTCTCGAACTTCACATAGACGGTTGAGCCGGTGAGCTTGGACAAGGTCCGGCTGAGGTGGGTGGGGGTGCGCAAGACGGCGCCCTCGATCCGCCGCGCGGCGGCGCGGACATCGTCCAGAGTAACAGGAAGGTCGAGATTTTCTGCGCGAGAAGCCATGGGCCCCGAATAGGCCATCTGGCGTGGCAGGCAAACTCGCCTTATGCCCAGGGACCATGGCACGGATCGCATTTATCGGGCTGGGCGTGATGGGCGCCCCGATGGCCCGCCACCTCGTGGCGGCCGGACACAGCGTCACCGTCTATAATCGCACTCCGGAAAAGGCGCGTGCGTGGACCGCCCAGCATGGCGGCGAGTTCGCTGCGACGCCGGCGGCGGCGGCGGGCAACGCCTTCGCGGTCATATCCTGCGTCGGCAATGACGACGACGTGGCCGAGGTCACGATGGGGCCGAACGGCGCCTTCCGCAACATGGCCGAAGGCGCATTGTTCATCGATCACACCACGGTTTCGGCGCGGATCGCCCGCCGGATCGCCGAGCAGGGTCGCAAGCAGGGTTTGCACTGCGTCGATGCGCCGGTCTCGGGCGGCCAGGCGGGGGCCGAGAACGGCCAGCTCGCCATCATGTGCGGCGGCACCGACGAAGCGGTAGGCCTGGCACGGCCGCTGATGGACGCCTATGCCGCGCGCATCGTCCATGTCGGGCCGGACGGGGCGGGGCAGCTTACGAAGATGGTCAACCAGATTGCCATCGCCGGCGTCGTGCAGGGCGTTGCCGAGGCTATCCATTTCGCGCAGCGGGCGGGGCTGGACCGCGACAAGGTGCTCGAGGCCGTTTCCGGCGGTGCCGCGCAGAGCTGGCAGATGGTCAACCGCTGGAAGACGATGGATGCCGGCGAGTTCGATTTCGGCTTCGCGGTCGACTGGATGCGCAAGGATCTCGGCCTGACGCTGGAGGAGGCGCGCGCCAACGGCGCTAGCCTGCCGCTGACCGCGCTCGTCGATCAATTTTACGCCGACATCCAGGCGATGGGCGGCAATCGTCAGGACACGTCCTCTCTGATCAGAAGGCTCACCGAATGAAAAAGCTATTGGCCGCAGCGGCGGTCCTGTTCTGCGTTCAGGCGGCGTCGGCCGACACTCTGATCGACAACGTCAACGGCTACACCATCTCCGGCAAGGACGAGGTGACCCGCTTCAACGGCCTCGTCATCGGCACGGACGGGCGGGTGAAGCAATTGCTCACCCGCAACGACAAGCGCCCCGAGCGCCCCGACTACAAGCTCGACGGCAAGGGTCGGACGATGATTCCGGGGCTGATCGACGCCCACGGCCATATCATGGGCCTCGGCATGGGCGCGCTCCAGCTCGATCTGTCGGACACCAATTCGCTGCAGGAGGCGCAGGCCAAGATCGCCGCGTTCGCGCGCGCCAACCCGAGCCCGCGCTGGATCATCGGCCGCGGCTGGAACCAGGAGAAATGGGGCCTCGGCCGTTTCCCGACCGCCGCCGACATCGACGCCGTCGTGGCGGACCGGCCGGTCTGGCTCGATCGTGTCGACGGCCATGCCGGATGGGCCAACAGCCTCGCGATGCGCGAAGCAGGGGTGACCGCCGCCTCCAAGTCGCCGCCGGGCGGCAAGATCGAGATGACGGGCAACCAGCCCTCGGGCATCTTCATCGATGCCGCCGCCGAACTGGTCCAGAAATCGGTGCCGGCGCCGTTGCCGCGCATCCGCGAGCGCGCTCTCGACAAGGCGCAGGACATCCTGCTCTCGCAGGGCATCACCACCGCCGCCGACATGGGCACGTCGGGCGAGGATTGGGAGGTCATGCGCCGGTCCGGCGACAAGGGCCGTCTGCAGGTCCGCATCCTCTCCTACGCGGCGGGCGTCGAGAACCTGCTCGCGGTCGCCGGCACCGAGCCCACGCCGTGGCTCTATGACGGCCGCCTGCGCATGGTCGGGGTCAAGCTCTACAGCGACGGCGCGCTCGGCTCGCGCGGCGCATGGCTGAAGCAGCCCTACAAGGATTCGCCCAAGGAGCGCGGCCTCGCCTTTCTGAACGACGCGGCGCTCAAGAATCTGATGAGCCGCGCCGCGATGGACGGTTTCCAGGTCGCCGTCCATGCCATCGGCGACGCCGCCAATGCGCAATTGCTCGAGGCGATCGAGGAATTGTCCGACACCTATAAGGGCGACCGCCGCTGGCGCGTGGAGCACGCTCAGATCATCGATCCCGCCGATCTGTCGCGCTTCGCCAGGAACGGCATCATTGCCTCGATGCAACCGGTCCACGAGGCGTCCGACTGGCGCATGGCCGAGGCGCGGATGGGCATCGACCGGCTCGGCGGCGCCTATGCCTGGCAGAGCATGATCCGCAACGGGGTGCCGTTGGCCCTGGGTTCCGATTTCCCCGTCGAATCGCCCAACCCATTCCACGGTCTGGCCGTCGCGGTCAGCCGCGAGGACGCGCAGGGCCAGCCGCCGGGCGGCTGGATGCCGGAGCAGAAGCTGTCGATGGCCCAGGCCTTTGCCGGCTTCACCCGCGGCGGCGCTTATGCCGCGTTCGCCGAGGACCGGCTGGGCACGCTGGAGCGCGGCAAATATGCCGACTTCCTGTTCATCGACCGCGACATTTTTGCAGTCGATCCCGCGCAGGTCCGCGAGACCCAGGTGCTCGAGACCTGGATTGGCGGCCGCCAGGCGTGGAAGCGAAAATGATCAGCTGTCGGGATATTTGACCGTGCAGCCATAGGGCCGGCTGGTCGCGACCGAGACCGGCTGGCCCGCCTTTATCTCCGCCAAAGCGGCGAGCACATGGTTGCGCGCGCCGGCAATGTCGGCCTTGTCGGAAGTCGGCTTGTCGTCGATGCCGCCGGCATAGACCAGGGTACCCGTCTTATCGACGATATACATGTGCGGGGTCGTCTTGGCTTGGTAGCCTTTGCCGACCACGCCCTTGGGATCGAGCAGATAGGCGGTCGATTGCGCCTTCTCCTTGCCGACCAGCGCCTTGGCCTCGGCGCCGCTCATATGGCCCTGCTTGCTAGGCGCGCCCGAATTGATCGTCAGCCAGACCGCGCCGTCGCGGCGGGCGGCGGCCTGCGTCTTCTGCATGTTGCCGCTGTCATAATGCTTGCGAACATAGGGGCAGCCCGGATTGTGCCATTCGAGCACGACGGTCTTGCCCTTGTAATCAGCCAGGCTGACGGTGCGGCCATTGGCGTCGTTCAGCTTGAAATTGGGCGCCGGCTGGCCGACCTGGGCAGCGGCTGCGGGAACGGCCAGGGCGACGGCGGCGATAGCGAAGACGATCGGCTTCATCTTGGTCTCCTTAGCTGGGGAGGGCAGTCAACATTCCGGTGGTGAGCACTTGCGGCAGCACCCGGGCCGGCCGGCCTGGCGCGTAATAAAGGTAGAGCGGCACGCCGGAACGGCCGTGCTTCTCGAGGAAGCGGCCGATCGCGGCATCGCCGCGCGTCCAGTCGCCGACCAGCACGGCCACTTTCCCCGCGGCGAAGGCGTCGGCGACGTCCTGACGCTCGAGCGCCGTCTTCTCGTTGACCTTGCAGGTCACGCACCAGTCGGCGGTGAAATAGACGAAGACGGGGCGGCCTTCCGACTGCAGCGCGGCGAGCCGCGCCTCGCTGAACGGCTCGGCGCCCAGCATGTCCTGCGCCTTCGCCTCGGCCGGGGCGGAGGCGGTCGGAACGAGCAGGATCGCGGCCATCGCCGCCAAAGCCGCGGGAGCGAGCGGTAGCCAGCCCAGCCCCTTTTCCTGGCGCCGACCGACCCACCACAGGCCGAGCGCGAGCACGAGCGCGCCGGCGAGGCCGATCGCCATGCCGTCGACGCCCGACTGACGGCCGAGGATCCAGGCGAGGCCGAGCGCGGTCAGGAACATCGGCACGGACAGGATCCGGCGTAGCCGCGCCATCCACGGCCCCGGCCGGGGCAGCATGCGGCGCAGCGCCGGAACGAAGCCGAGCAGGAGGAAGGGCAAAGCGAGGCCGAGGCCGAGACCGGCGAACACGGCCAGAGCGGCTGCAGTCGGAAGCACGAGTGCCGCGGCCAATGCGGCGCCCATGAACGGGCCGGTGCACGGCGTGGCGACGAATGCAGCGAGGGCGCCGGTCCAGAAAGCGCCGCTCGCGCCGCCGCTGCGTGCGAGCCGCTCGCCGCCGGCGATCTGCGGCAATTCGAACAGGCCGGCGAGGTTGAGCGAAATGGCGGTGACGAGCAGGAGCAGGAGCAGGATGACGCGCGGATCCTGAAGCTGGAATGCCCAGCCCGCGGTGGCGCCGCCTGCGCGCAGGGCGAGCAGAAGGCCGCCGAGCGCGAGGCAGACGAGCACCACGCCGGCCGTGTAGGCGAGCGCTTCGCGCCGCG
Source organism: Pseudomonadota bacterium (assembly GCA_023423775.1). Lineage (GTDB taxonomy): Bacteria > Pseudomonadota > Alphaproteobacteria > Sphingomonadales > Sphingomonadaceae > Allosphingosinicella. The sequence goes on along the minus strand of JAFAEZ010000144.1, from coordinate 9,358 downwards.
CCGCGCCCTCGTCGCCACCGGCCTTGGCGAGGCTCAGGGCCTTGAGGCTGAGGATCGGGAACACGCAGGGCATGATGTTGAGCAACAGCCCGCCGATCAGCGCCCCGCCCAATGCCGCAAGGATCGTGCCGCCGCTGCCGCTCTCGACCGCGCCCGAAGCCAGCGCCGCCCCGGCGGCCGGCACGGTTCCCTGCTTGGCGGTCAGCGACAGGCCCTGGTTCGCGCCGATCTTGAGCACGCCCTCCACCATCGGCACGCTTTGTCCGGCGGCCTCGGTCTCGACGATCAGCATATCGCCGTTGCGGCTCACCGCTTGCGGCGCGGCATAAGCGAGGGCGCCGTCGGTGATCGGGAAAAAATAGGGGTCGGCCACCTTCATGTCGGCCGGCAGCGGCACGGCCAGGCGGAAGCGGCCGTTGGCGGTCTCGAACTTCGCCTCGCTGCCGAGCGGCTTGGGCAGGGCCTGGCGGTACCGATCGAAATCGGCCTGCCGGGGGCGCGGGGCGCCGGCCGCGCCGACGGTCAGGTCCAGCGCCAGCTCGGCCGATTGCGGCACGCAGATCTCGTCGGTGCAGGCGAGAAAGTCGTATTTGCCACGGATCGGCAGGGGCGTGCCGGCGGCGAGCCCAGCCGGAAGCTTGAGCTCGACCAGCTGCACATAGGGACCTTCGTAGACATAGTTCATCAGCCCGGCGATGATCAGGGTCTTGGGTACGGGATATTGGATCGGGCCCGCCGTGACGCCGGCTGGCAGCTTCCAGTCGATCCGACTTTCCACGCCGGCATCGCCCGGATTCTTCCAGTAGCCGTGCCAGGTCGGCTGCGGCGTCATGCGCAGCGCCAGGGTCAGCGTCTCGCCCGCAGCGGGTGTGTTGGTCTCAGCGAGCAATTCAACGGCGACGGCCTTCTTCCCCGGCATCTGCGCGAGGGCCGGGCCCGCCAAAGCGGTCCAGAAAAGGGCGAAAGCAGCCAGAAAGGCGCGCATCGGGAGTCCGGAACGAGTCATGTCCGGACATCTATAGCATTGGTTTGCGCGCTAATCAGCGTTTCTCGAAGCGGGCGATTCCCGTACCCAGCCGGTTGTTCTCGATCCGGATCGAAGCGCCGCTCTCGTCGGCGACGAAGGCGGTCGAGCGGTCGACGCCGGGCACGATCCGCGCCTCGTTGTCGACGACGGCGAGCCCGTCTGAGCTGTTCTCGGCTCCCTCCGGCGCGACCATGACGAAGGCGCTGTAATTCTCCTTGTCGCGGCCCTGCACGAAGACGTTGCGGGCGATCAGGCCGGTGGCGCCGTTGGAGAGGTCGACCATGTAGTTGGTGGCGCGGCCGGCGCTGTCGTCGAAGCTCGAATCGGTGATGGCGATGCGCGGCGCGCGGCTCTTCACATAATGGCCGCCGGTGCCGCGCTCGAAGCGCGATCGGCTGACGGTCAGGCTGCCATAGCCGCCGACATAGAGGCCGTGCGAGCAGCCATAATCCTCGACGCAGCCGCCGAGGCCGGAGAAGGTCGAGCGCTCGATGCGGATGGCGCCGGTCGGGTCGTCGGCCGTCAGGATGCCGTTCTCGCTGTCGCGGAACAGGCTTTCGAAGACGCTTAGGTCGCCTTTTTCCAGGCGGATGCCGGCGCCGTTGCGGTCGGGCACGCGGATATTGGCGAAGATCAGGCCTTCGACGCGCGCCGCGCTTCCGCCCAGCACCAGCGCCGCCTTGCCCTCGCAGGCGCGGCCTTCGAGCGTCGCCGTGCCGGGCTGGGCGGCGACATACGAGATCCGGCCGGCCTCCTGCACCGCGCACTGGCGATAGGCGCCGGGGGCGATGACGATCGTGCCGGAGCCGCCGCCGATCGCGTCGACCGCCTGCTGGAGGCTGTCATAGCCGCGCGCTTTCTCCTTCCAGACGAAGGGCGCGTCGGCACTTTGCGCCGCAGCGGGCGCCGCCAGCAGGGCGAGCCAGAGCAGGACGGATCTCTTCACGGGCACCTCGCATTCCGGATTGCGGAACGAGGCTAACCGACAGGGCTAAAGCTTCGCTTAATCGAGGTTCGGCCGCAGCCAGCGGGTGGCTTCCTCGACCGAAACGCCGCGGCGGGCGGCATAATCCTCGAGCTGGTCCTGGCCGATCCGGGCGACTCCGAAATACTGGCTGTCGCGATGGCCGAAATAGAAGCCGGAGACGGCGGAGGTCGGCCACATCGCGAAGCTCTCGGTCAGTGTCACGCCGGCCGGCTCGCCGCCAAGCATGTCGAACAGGAGCGGCTTGAGGCTGTGGTCCGGGCAGGCCGGGTAGCCGGGCGCCGGGCGGATGCCGGTGTAGGTCTCGCGGATCAGCTCCTGATTGGTGAGATGCTCCTCGGCATAGCCCCAGACGCTGTTGCGGACATGGGCGTGGAGCACTTCGGCGAAGGCTTCGGCGAGGCGATCGGCGAGCGCCTTCAAGAGGATGTCCGAATAATCGTCATTCTCGGCCTTGAAGCGTTCGAGATGCGGCTCGAGGCCGTGGATGCCGACCGCGAAGCCGCCGATCCAGTCCTCGCCCGCCGGATCGATGAAGTCGGCCAGTGACATGTTCGCTCGGCCTTCGCGCTTCTTCACCTGCTGGCGGAGCATCGGCAGGCGGGTCCAGTCGTTGCCGGCGAGCACCAGGATGTCGTCGCCCTCGCGCTTGCAGCGCCACAGGCCGACCGTGCCGCGCGGCGTCAGCCAATGTTCGGCAATGATGCGGTCGAGCATCGCCTGCGCGTCGTTGAACAGGCCGGACGCGCTTTCGCCGACGATCGGGTCTTCGAGGATGGCCGGATAATTGCCCGCCAATTCCCAGGCGCGGAAGAAAGGCGTCCAGTCGATGGAAGCGCGCAGATCGCGGATCGGCCATTCGCCGAAATGCTGGATTCCGGGGCGCAACGGCGGCGGCGCCTTGCCCTCCGAATCGTAGGCAAAGCCGTTGGCGCGCGCTTCCTCGAGGCTGGCGAGTTCATTCTGGCCGCGGCCGGCTCGAGTCTGGCGGACCTGCTCATAATCATCGCGCGTACGCTCGACGAACGGGTCGCGCTGGGTGTCCGACACGAGCGAGGATGCCACGCCGACTGCGCGGCTGGCGTCGAGCACGTGGATCACCGGCCCTTCATAGGCCGGGTCGATCCGGAGCGCGGTGTGGACCTTCGAAGTCGTCGCGCCGCCGATCAGCAAGGGCAGCGTCATCTCGCTACGCTGCATTTCGGCGGCGACGGTCACCATCTCGTCCAGCGACGGGGTGATGAGGCCGGAGAGCCCGATCATGTCGGCATTGTTCTCGTTCGCCGCCTTCAGGATGTCCTGCCAGGGCACCATCACGCCGAGATCGATGACTTCGAAACCGTTGCACTGGAGGACGACGCCGACGATGTTCTTGCCGATGGCGTGGACGTCGCCCTTGACGGTCGCTATCACGACCTTGCCCTTGCCCTGGGTGGCGCCGCTCTTCTCCTTCTCCGCCTCGATGAAGGGGATGAGGTGAGCAACCGCCTTCTTCATCACGCGGGCGGATTTCACGACCTGCGGCAGGAACATCTTGCCGGCGCCGAACAGGTCGCCGACGACGTTCATGCCGTCCATCAACGGGCCTTCGATCACCTCGATCGGGCGGTCGGCGGTGAGCCGCGCCTCCTCGGTATCCTCGACGACGAACGTGTCGATGCCTTTCACGAGGGCGTGCTCGAGGCGCTTGCCGACCTCCCAAGCGCGCCATTCCGCTTCGGCCTTCTCGCGCACCGGATCCGAGCCGAGATATTTTTCGGCGAGCGTGACGAGACGCTCAGTGGCGTCCTCGCGGCGGTCGAGGATCACGTCCTCGCAGGCTTCGCGCAGCTCCGGATCGATCGTGTCGTAGACGTCGAGCTGGCCGGCATTGACGATCGCCATGTCGAGCCCGGCGGGGATCGCGTGGTAGAGGAAGATCGAGTGCATCGCCCGGCGGACGGGCTCGTTGCCGCGGAACGAGAAGCTGAGGTTCGAGAGACCGCCCGAAATATGGACGTGCGGGCAGCGGGCCTTGATCTCGCGACAGGCCTCTATGAAGTCGAGCGCGTAGCGGCGATGCTCTTCGATGCCGGTGGCGATCGCGAAGATATTGGGGTCGAAAATGATGTCTTCGGGCGGGAATCCGTCCTCGACGAGAAGCTTGTAGGCGCGCTCGCAAATCTCGACCTTGCGCGCCTTGGTGTCGGCCTGGCCGACCTCGTCGAACGCCATGATCACGACGGCGGCGCCGTAATTGCGCAGCTTGCGGGCGTAGCGGAGAAATTCCTCCTCGCCTTCCTTCATGCTGATCGAATTGACGATCGGCTTGCCGGACACGCATTTGAGCCCGGCCTCGATCACCGTCCATTTCGAGCTGTCGATCATCACCGGCACGCGGGCGATGTCGGGCTCGGCCGCGATCAGCTTCAGGAAAGTGGTCATCGCCAGCTCGGCGTCGAGCAGGCCTTCGTCCATGTTGACGTCGATGATCTGGGCGCCGTTCTCGACCTGCTGGCGCGCGACCTCGACCGCGGCGGCATAGTCGCCGGCCATGACCAGCTTCTTGAAGCGGGCCGAGCCGGTGACGTTGGTACGCTCGCCGATATTGACGAAGTTCGAGCGAAGGGCGGCGTCGGCCGCCGGAGCGGTCGCCAGTGCGGTGGCATTCATATCAAATGGCTCATGGCTTAAGCGGCAATCGTCATCGGCTCGAGGCCGGCCAGACGTGTGACCCGGGGCGGAGCGGGAATGCGGCGGGGGGAGAGGGCGCCGACTGCGCCGGCGATGGCGGCGATGTGGGCCGGAGTGGATCCGCAGCAGCCGCCAAGAATGTTGACCAGCCCTTCGTCGGCCCATTCGCGCACGAAGGCGGCGGTCTGGTCGGGCCGTTCATCATAAGCGCCGAGTTCGTTGGGAAGGCCTGCGTTCGGATAGATCATGATCAAGGTGTCGGCCGCCGCGGCGAGCGCCTGCACGTGGGGGCGCAATTGCTGCGCGCCGAACGAGCAGTTGAGGCCGATCGTGAGCGGGCGCGCGTGGCGCACCGCATACCAGAAGGCCTCGACCGTATGGCCGGAAAGGTTGCGCCCCGAAAGATCGGTGATGGTCATCGAGATCATCAGCGGCACGTCGCGTCCGGCGCGCTCCGCCGCCTCGATGGCAGCCATGATCCCGGCCTTGGCGTTCAACGTGTCGAAGATGGTCTCGATGAGGATGAAATCGACCCCGCCTTCGATCAGGGCGTCGCATTGTTCGCCATAGACCTCTTTCAGGCCGTCGAAATCGATCTCGCGATAGCCCGGGTCGTTGACGTTGGGCGAGAGCGAAAGCGTCTTGTTGGTCGGCCCGATCGCGCCGGCGACGAAGCGCGGACGCCCGTCGGCGGCCGCGGCCTCGTCGGCGGCCTTGCGGGCGATGCGCGCGGACGCGCGATTGATGTCGCCGACCAGATGCTCGGCGCCGTAATCGGCCTGGCTGATCGCGTTGGCGCTGAACGTGTTGGTGGAGACGATGTCCGACCCGGCGGCGAGATAGGCGCGGGTGATCGAATCGACGATCTCCGGCCGCGTCAGCGCGAGGATGTCGTTATTGCCCTTCTGGTCGCGGCCCAGATCGAGCGCGCCGCGATAATCGGCCTCGCCGAGCTTGTGGTTCTGGATCTCGGTGCCGAAGGCGCCGTCGGTAATGAGAATCCGTTCGGCGGCGGCTTCGATCAGCATCTGGCGGGCGTTCATGCCGCTTGTTCCTGTGCTTGGGGGCTGGGCCGGAGGCCGAGCAGGTGGCAGATCGCGTAAGCAAGCTCGGCGCGATTGAGCGTGTAGAAGTGGAAGTGGCGGACGCCGCCGGCATAAAGCTGGCCGCACAGTTCGGCGGCCACCGTCGCCGCGACCAGCTGGCGGGCGGCGGGCAAATCGTCGAGCCCCTCGAACAGCCGGTCCATCCAGCACGGGATCGTCGCGCCGCACAAAGCCGCGAACTTGCGGGTCTGGGCGACGTTCGAGACCGGGAGGATGCCGGGCACGATCTCGGCGTCGATGCCCATCGCCGCAGCCTGGTCACGGAAGCGCAGGAAGCATTCGGGCGAGAAGAAGAACTGAGTGATCGCGCGGTCCGCGCCGGCGTCGAACTTGCGCCACAGATTGTCGAGATCGGCCGCCTTGTTGCGCGAATCCGGATGGCATTCGGGATAAGCCGCGACAGAAATCTCGAACGGGGCGACCTCCTTGAGGCCCTTCACCAGGTCCGCCGCATTGGCATAGCCGCCGGGATGCGCGCAGAATGCCTTGCCCTGCTCGGGCGGATCGCCGCGCAGCGCGACGATGTGCCGCACACCGGCATCCCAGTAAGCACGGGCGACGGCGTCAATCTCCTCGCGGGTCGCTTCGACGCAGGTGAGGTGGGCTGCGGCGTCGAGGCTGGTCTCGCGAGTGATCCGCTCGACCGTGGCGTGGGTGCGCTCGCGGGTCGAACCGCCGGCGCCGTAGGTGACCGAGACGAAGCGCGGGGCAAGCGGCTCAAGCGTCTTGATCGACTCCCAGAGCGTCTGCTCCATCTTCTCGGTCTTGGGCGGGAAGAATTCGAAGCTGACGTCGATGTCTCCGGCGACGTCAGCGAACAGTGGCTTGCCGGCGGGATCGATGGCGGGCGCGATGGGGCTCATGCGACAACTTTCAGTCTGGTTTCGATTCGGACGCCTTCCCAAAGGGTGACGGTGAGCTCGCCCCCTTCGAGATGATCGACGACGCGGCCCTTCAGCCCCGCCTGGTCCATCCACTTGATGATCGCCTCGTCGGCGAAGCCGAGCCGGGCATGGGCGTCGCGAATGCGAAGCTCCTCGAGATCGTGCGGCGCGAAATCGACGATCAGCAGGCGGCCGCCGGGAACGAGCAGCCGCGCCGCCTCGGCGATCACCGCCGCCGGCTGCTGCGCGTAGTGCAGCACCTGGTGGATGATGACGGTGTCGGCGGACGCGGAAGGAAGCTGCAGCGCGTACATGTCGCCCTGGCGGAGCTCGGCGGGGCCGAGTCCGGCTTCGGCCAGCTTGACGCGGGCCAGGCGCAGCATCTCCGGCGAACGGTCGATGCCGAGCACGCTGACGGCTTCGCGGCCGAACAGCGCCATCATACGTCCGGTGCCGGTGCCGATATCGACCAAGCGCCCGACTGGGGCGCCGCTCAGCGCGCGGGCCACGGCGGCTTCGACTTCGCTTTCGGCGACATGGAGCGAGCGCAACTCGTCCCACTCGGAGGCATGCTGCGCAAAGAATTGCTCGGCGGCGGCGGCACGGTCCGCGCGCACTGCATTGAGGCGCGCAACGTCGGCGACCAGCCAGGGATCCTCGCCGTCGGTCCGCGACCAGGAATCGAGCAGGTCGAACAAGGGATCGACCCGTTCGGGCGCGCCGACGCTTAGGAACACCCAGCTTCCTTCCTTGCGCCGCTCGGCCAGGCCCGCGTCGATCAGGATCTTCACATGGCGCGAGACTCGCGGCTGGCTCTGCCCGAGGACCTGCGCCAGTTCGCCGACCGAAAGCTCCATCGCGCGCAGCAGGTTCACGATCCGAAGCCGCGTGGGATCGGCGAGGGAACGGAAGATGTCGACGGTTGCGGGCATGATTTAAGGATATAAAGATATCTTTATATGAGGGTCAAGGCAGTTGTGCCTTGTCGGTCCTGATCGCCTGTGGCACCTCCTTCCCCGTGGGGAGCGCGAACGAAGGTGCCTTTATGCGACCGATATTGGCTCTGATTCTTGCCCTGCCCCTCGCTGCCTGCGCCACGACCGGCGACCGCGCCTCGCTCGATCCGCGCGATCCCTATGAAAGGTTCAACCGCGGCGTCTGGAGTTTCAACCAGGCGGTCGACAAGGTTGCGGTGAAGCCGGCGGCAACGGTCTATCGGACGGTGACCCCGGTGCCGGCGCGGCGCGGCATCAGCCGGGTGCTGTCGAATCTCGGCGAGCCTTTCTCGTTCATCAACAACCTGCTGCAGGGCAAGCCCAAGCGCGCGTTCAACTCGCTCGGTCGCTTCCTGGTCAATTCGACGATCGGCGTCGGCGGCCTCGCCGACCATGCCACCGACCTCGGCCTGCCCCAGACGCGCGAGGATTTCGGCCAGACGCTCGCCGTCGGCGGCGCTCGCAAGAGCCCCTATCTGGTGCTTCCGATCTTCGGGCCGTCGACGGTGCGCGACGCGGTCGGCACGGCGGTCGAGTGGGTCGGCGATCCGGCGCGGATCGTGATGGGCAGCGAGCTCAGCAATACGCAGAATTACGTCGTCACCGGAACGCGGGTGGTGGACGCGCGCTCGCGGACAATGGAGGACGGCACCGACTCGCTGCTGGAGACCAGCGCCGATCCCTATGCGGTGGCGCGGTCGGCTTACTTCCAGCGGCGCGAGGCGCAGATCAACGACGAGGATCCGTCCAAGGCGCAGGCAACCGAGACCGATCAGGAGATGCTCGACAAGGCGCTCGAGGACGAAGCGGTCAACCCGCAGCCGCCCGAAACGGAAGCCGAGCCTGAACCCGATTCGCAGCCGCAGGGCCAGGAGCAACCCCAGACGCTGGAGATCGCCGCGCCCGCAGGGGACCTTTGACTACTGAAAGAGTAGACATACCCCCCAAGCTTCTCTAAATCGATGCGCTGCTGGACAGCAGGGGGGGCAGCCTCCCAGCACCTCGCCCAGCGTATATCAGTTACTCCAATGGGAGGAAAAGCCCGTGAAGAAGATTGCTCTGACCCTCGCTGCTGTTGCGACCCTCGGCCTCACCGCTTGCGGCGGTGCTGACGCCGAAGCCGCCAACGAGACCAACACCGCCGTGACCGAGCTCGACGCGACCGCCAACGAAGCCGTCGTCGACGTCAACGCTGCCGCTGCTGACTCGATCAACGCCGCCGACGCCGCTCTCGACAACGCCGGTGCGGCCGTCGAGAACGCGACCGACGCCGTTGCCAACGCTGGCGAGGCCGTCGAAGCCAACGCTCAGTAAGCGTTCCTTCGCGGAAAAAGTTTGGGGCCTGGCGCGCGAGCGCCGGGCCCCTTTCTTTTGTCCGCTGTCGGTTTAGTCTCGCCCGCTTCAATCTAGCCGGGAGGGATGAATGAAAGCTTTGGCAGGACTGGCGGCGGTGGCGCTGCTGGCCGCATGCGGCGGCGGCGACGACAATGCGCTGACCGCCGACGAGAATGCGGCGCTGAACGAAGCGGCGGAGATGCTCGACGCATCGCCCGACAGCCTCGTCGCGGCCGACGACGGCCTGGGCAACGGCGAAATGCCGGTCGATGACAGCCTCTCCACGGGCGAGGTTCCGCCGACCGAGTCAGAGGCGAACGCACAGCAATAGGGCGGCTCGCGGACATCGGCGC